>JAAVHY010000001.1 GCA_014799485.1 Clostridiales bacterium
CTCATCGCCACAAATCCCACAGACGGCTGTGCCCTCCCGAAGCTGGAACACAGAGAAATGAAGACCCTTTCAGTGGAACAACTGGCATCCTTCCTGCACGAGGCACAGGAGAGCGGCGTGTTCGAACTCTACTACATCGAACTGGCCACGGGCTTGCGGCGTGGTGAGCTGCTGGGGTTGAAATGGGAGGATATTGACCTGGAGCAGGGTATCATCCACGTCCGGCGACAGATTGCCCGAATCGACGGTGAGATCGTGGAAGCTCCTCTGAAAACGAAGAATTCCTATCGGACGCTGTCCATCGGGCAGGACGCGGTAGAGGTCCTCAAGGAACAGCAGAGAAAGACCAACAGTGAGTACGTATTCCCATCCCCTACAGGTGGCCCCATCTCCCCGGACAGCGTACTGAAAATGCTCCATCGGGTGCTGAAACGGGCGGGATTGCCGGAAATTCGATTCCATGATATGAGACATACGTTTGCCACAGTGGCCCTGCACAACGGTGTGGACATCAAGACAGTGAGCGGGATGCTGGGCCACTACAGCGCAGGCTTCACGCTCGACACCTACGCCCATGTGACCACAGCGGCACAGCGACAGGCGGCAAATACCATGAGCAGTATCCTATCCGATGCTGCCGGGAACTAACCGAACATTTCCCCGTATGGGTCGGCGCATGGGTCTTGTGGAAAATCGAAATTTTAACCGCGCAGAAAAGTGAGTAAAAACAAAGAAAATCCCCTGATCTCACAGGAAATCAGAGGATTTTTGGTTGCGGGGGCAGGATTTGAACCTACGACCTTCGGGTTATGAGGCACCAGAAGAATGTCTCATGCGTCTCACCCGGTCTCATACGTCTCAAAAATCAGCTGTTTCGAGGATTTTTGACAACAAATGAGGCGTATTTTTCAACGGGATTGCATCGATAAGCATCGGATAAGCATCAGTGCATCAAAAATTTTTGCGAATTTTCTTCGGGTTAGGGAGGCCTGAAGGTCACAGTTTTCGGAGTAAGGAACACAATTAGAATGGGGGAACAATTTTGAGCAATATGAAACGCTGCTGGAGACCTGGTTGCCTTGGATCAACGCCTGTGCCTCCTGTTCCAACATCTCGTTCAGTGTTTCCTCTACGCTTCCTCGAACCAGTTTTTTGATTTGCCCATTGATTGCTTCCTCGTTTATCTGTATCATCTTCTCGGACATGGTTTGCTGTATCCTCTTTGAATGTCGTGTCGCAACTTCATTCTACCAGGGACTGCAAGCTATGTCTTTTTTCAATTTGCGTAACTTATCGGACCTGTTGACAAAAGCAAAAATTCCGCCGAAATCCGCAGGGGTTCCAGTAGGATAATAAATCTGGAAACAGGAAAAGATGGCATTTACCATCCTCTTAAGGTTTAGGGCCATGGCAGCAAGGAGGCATTCTTCCGTCGCTGCAAGAATGCCCCTTTTTCGAATTTTTGAAATACAGTGTTCCCGCTTCAAGACGGAGAAACTGCCCTCGGCCCAAATTTTGCGAAGCCGCATCATGGACAGGTATTCAGGAGTTCCCACGCGTTGATGTCCCCTGAAGAATGCTGGATAGCAGCTGCTGGCCAGAACCCTGCGTCGAATTCCAGTCTTGTCAAAACAGTTCGGCCGTTTTGGACAGTGCATGCAGGCATCCCCCTCAACTTGGTAGCAACGTAGATATTTTCCGGTCGATTTGTTGCAATTTAGCCTGTGGTATGTAAGAGGGACTCCTTCCGGACAGATAAATGCGTCCAGCTGTGGATCGTAGGAGAACCCATACTTCTCGGGTGGATTGGAGAATTGAATCAAGGGGATGTATCCAGTAATGCCCAGAAGTTCCAGCCCCCGGTGGACAGCACCAGTTTCATATCCTCGATCCAGAGCAAGTCGGTCCATCGGGACACCAATATTTTTTTGCTGCTCCAAATGCCGTAAGACCAGAAGGCTTTCCTTCTCATTGGCAGGATACACATCAACGCCTGTTAGAATGCCGTGTTTACAGTCCACAGTTGCTTCCATCAAATACCCAATACCGCGTTTGCTGCCGTGATTAATATAGCCGCTGTCTGGATCTGTCCGGCTGGTGGTGCGACGCTTCCTTGCTGTTCTCGTTGGCGGCTTTTTGAACCCTGGCTGGAATGTAGCTTCCATCCGCAGCCATAGTTTTTCCGTCGATAAGACCGCTATCTATGCACTGTTTGACAATCTCATAGAAAGCTTTCTGAAAGAGGGCGCTCTGCTGCCATTTTCGCGTCCTGGTTTTGCTGAACGTAGAGTGATCCGGGATGGCATCATCCAACTAACCAGCGATAGCCAATATTGAGCCGAACTTCCTCTACCAGCCGCCGCTCTGATTTGATGCCGTACAGATATCCAATCAAGAGCATTTTGAACATACTGACAGGGTCGATAGACGGGCGGCCCATTGCCGGATAATATGGCGCCAGAAGATCATAGATGAAATCAAATGATATCTTTTGGTCGATTTTCCGCAGCAGGTGGTTTTCTGGAATCATTGACTCTATATCTACGAAAACCATTGCCATTTGTCTGCTTTGGTGTCCCATCATGCCACATCACTCCCATAGTTATTTTACCATAGGATGGCTCTATACGCTACTTTGTCAACAGGTCCCTTATCTTACCTTATCTGAGGATGATGCGGCATATATAAAAAACGAAGGGCATTGGGGACCGTCCCCCAAAGACGATCCCCAATGCCCTCGCTAATTCAGTTTACACTATGCGCGCAATGGCTCATTTGCATATCCCCACGTGAGAAGCAATTCCCCCAGGTTTTCCCAAATCGTCTCTAAATACTTGTCAACTTGAATTTCTTTGAGGTTTCCATCTCCTGTTTCCTCAGCAGCCTTGATTCTTTTAACAATATGCCGCAAAATATTACTTTGCAGCGGCGGAAAGAATAACTGCTTGGGGTCATATGGTTGAGTTGGTTTACTCTCTGGCGGCATGGACGACTCATCCCCGCCAATCTCTGAAATGACATTTTTCCAATATGTACGCATTGGCTCCCCCTTCATATAGGGGAAACCATTTTTGTAATCATAATAGAGGATGGGCTCGCCGCCGTTCACCTGCTGTAGATCCGATATGCGGTCCAGTCCTGGCCGCATATTCGGGCATTGCTCCTGTGCCAGTTCCTCCAGCATCTGGGTGGGGATCAAGTTCTCTATCTCATGGACATAAAGGGGCTGCAGAGCATACGGCGGGAGTTCCTTTTTCGTAGGGAGCGTTTTTAGTGTCTGTTTTACACGGGTAAGCGTCTCTCCTGCAGCCGGCTGGGGATACCGCTTCGTCTTTCCGTACTTCTGATCGCTGTCTACCAGGCATAACACCAGCGTTTTGTCCTGGCAAAGACATTTCTCAAGCTCTTCGCTGATCGAGCTTCCACCTCCGGTCTCGGGGTGAAAGCGAAAGGGGAACTCCAATATATTCCTCTTCCAGCAGTAATGTTTTGCTATGAATTGATAAAATTTTCCATCCTCCAGATTTTCCGTCAGCAAACAGCATTCCCTGTACAGCTTCCAAGAGGCGTTGATTGCGGTTGGGATATGGATAGGATAGCATTTACCCTTTTCGCGCAGCGACTCAGGAAGCTCCAGAGGTTCCGATTCGACATCCCGGTAAGTCAAAACGAAAACGGTGCGGACAGTCCGGAATGCGGTGCCATTTTGCGTATATCGGTTGTATGCAGTGTTATAAATATCGCCAGTTGGGCCGCTCAAGCTTGTCAAATAGTTTAAGCTGCCGATGTCACCGCATAGGTAGCAGTACCCATGCTGGTATGCGCTGGCTATATCTCCAAAAAATTGCTGTTCGCTGAAATTGGGTGATCGGGCAGAAAATACCGCCTTGATTGAATTATCTATATAGTATATCGTATCAATCACCATTCCTTTGGAGAGAAAAATCCAATGGGCCAATTGTCTAGATATCCCTCAGAATCATAGCCGCTCGTACGAACTATGGTGCGCCTTGTCTGAATATCCTTATCAAAAAGTATGACGGAAACATCTTCATCTGACAACTGCCCCACTGCAATTGCCTTCCCTAAACAGTTTACGATGGTTTCACTATGTGTTTCGATGAGCAGCTGCAAATGGTATCCATTCTTCTCCGCTAATTTGATGCTGGCAATAAACGCTCTTGTAAGCCTTGCCTGGAGTGCGGGATGCAGGTGAAGTTCAGGCTGCTCAATCGCAATGACCAAAGGAACCGGTTCATCCGGGCCGTAGTGAGGCTGCGGGCTGGTGGACAGGTCCCAAATCTGCGTAATAATGGGAAGGATCTGGCTATACCCAAATCCTGTGTCCGACATATTAACAGGAGCTCCTCCATCATTTAAATCAATGTTCACGGATAAATGGCCAATACTTTTTATAACCTTCACTGAAAATCCAAAATACGTCTTGGTCCACTCCTGAAACTCTTGAAGGCGCTTTTTCGGTAGGCCGCTGAGGAAAATCGCCAGATTTTTTCCTTGGTAGTCGACCTCGTCAATGGCCAGATTTCTGAGTCGGTAGTAGCGCTCTGCGGTGGCCCGCAGCGGGGCAATATAGTGTACCTGCTTAAAATAGCGCTCCAAATACCGGTCGAGACGGGAAAAATACTCATAAAAATAAATCAGCTTAGAGGCCGCAAGGAAATTTTCAAGCTCGTCCTTTTCCATCCGCTCCAGGCGGCGGACAACAAGATCCCAATATTTATCTACATCCTGGGCACCCCGGTGCTCAACCGCTTTTCTAATTTCTTCCCATGAAATTTTGGAACACATGAGACGCCCGATTGAACATAATATATTGCGTGCTGTGTAAGAATAGTGATGGTCAATAAGGCGAAACTCGTTTTCTTCCAGCATTCGTTTCGGTTTCGGTCGTTCAATTTTCTGTAATGTATCTTCAATGATGACAGAAATATTCGGAAGTGTATATCCAAAAATAGATGATGCTACATATCCAATGCTGTAATAAAATCCCCTGTCCTCACTGCTTGGGTTTTTGCCAATATAATGATAGGCGTCATCTACCATAATTGTTCCCGCAAAAGGGACCTGCTGCAGTTCAAATTCAAATTTAGAGTCATTGATTTGGACATTTAGCATAGAAATATATTCGCGTTCGCGGGTACTCTTTTGAGCGATTGTTATAGCATAATGGACCTGATCCTTTTCCGAAAGAACTTTTTTGAATTCGGGGAAAATCTCCATTTCGTCAGACGGATAATACCCGGTGTAGTTGTCCGCCAAAAAGGAAAAACAAAAGGTCATATCATTGGACCCATCATTGGTCACGGTCTCGGCAAAGCTACCAAAATCAACGTAATCGTCCACATCACCCGCCCACAAAAGGGGACCGTCGGTGCGTTTGCTGGCGGACTGTTTGATGAGCGGAAACACGCGGAGAAAGGTGCTTTTCCCCGAACTGTTTTCGCCCAGAAGCAGCGTGAGCGGCGAAAGCTTGACCTCTCCCGTATCTTTCAAGCTCCGTACATTTTTGATTTGTATTGTGTCCAAACTGCAAGCCCCTCTCATATTAAACTCTCCTTATATTATAGTAGATGCTGGAAACAATTGCAAGTCTGCGAGAAAAATATCAGATATGATCTAACTACCGGAAAGATGTTCTGATTTTACGTCAGACGGAGCAAAAAGAACGTCATATTCTGCGAGTTGTGCATAACGAGCACTCATTTGCATATTAACGTACAATCGTTCGATGGCGCAAGGATTTACTGTTTATCCATATAAGCGGATCATTTGAACCTTTTATCCAGTGACACAGGTGACTTGAGTCCCAAAATCAACCCCTGGAACGCAACGGTTACAGGCAAAAAATGACTCTACCCGATGGGAACAATTGAAAGGCATTTGTTTCCATTGGGTAAAGTATGAGCGGCTGTTTGTGCTGAATAGTCAACAAAGCAAAAACAGACAAACTGGTTCAAAAGTTCGAGGATTTCCCAGATTTTCGGACTTTACTTTTCATATGCCAGGTTGGGTAGGGTGGTTCACGCTTGCGTTTCACACCACCTTGATATTAGTATAGTCCAAATGCCAATGGTCGTCCAACAGGTCGGTGACGATTCGCTCCCCGCTCAGAGGAAGTACCGATGCATCTGGAATTCCTCGATGAGCTGGCGAACCCGGGCAAGAGAGACCATCCGAATTTTTGTATCCGCTTTTTCATAGATGATGTCCTCTCCTAGCAGGGCCTTTTTCGCGGTGGTTTTCATGTGGTTCATTCTCCCTCCTGTTGATTTGATAATATTAGCATAAAGGAAAACCACCGCTTTTTGCGGATTTTGGCATGAATGGTCAAAATCCGGTATGAGTGGTCAGCGGTCAGGGAGCGTGGCTCGCACAACGAAATACCCACCATCTTCAAAAATTTCCAGCATTCCGTCGCACCGCCGGACATCTGACGGATGAGGCGCAGGCCGATCCCGCAGCTGGCCTTGTCCGGCTTGCTGGTGAGCAGGCCCGGGTTGCCCTCCAGTACGGAAATGTCCACGCGGTTGCGCACCTCCACATAGAGGTAGCCCTTCACCATGTGAATAACAGTGCAGACATACCAGTACGGCCCGCTGTCTGGCCTGATGGAGATCCAAACGGTGGCAGCTTATAATCAAGGAAAAACACAGATAAAAGGAGAACAGGGATATGAAAGCTATTATGGTAATGTTCGATTCCCTCAACCGCCGTTTCCTGCCTCCCTACGGTATATGCGCCTAATTTCATGCGCCTTTCGGAGCGGACCGTGACCTTTGACAACTGCTACACGGACAGCCTACCCTGTATGTCTGCAAGGCGTGAACTCCATACCGGACGCTATAACTTTCTGCACAGGGGATGGTCGCCTCTGGGGCTCTTTGATGACTCCATGCCGCAGATGCTGGACGAGGCCGGAATCCATACCCGTCTTATCAGCGATCACGTCCACTATTCGGAGGACGAGGAAGCCACCTATTACAACCGCTATACCATCTGGGAGAATGTGCGCGGGCAGGAAGGTGACCGCTGGAAATGCGATTTGACGAATACGGCTCTGCCCGACACTGCTATCCCGATCGGCGACCCTGCGATGCGCAAGTTCAAAGAGCACTCCCAGAAACAGGATGTAATTAACCGCAGCTATATGCCTGCCAGTGACAACAGCAATCAGACTCGGGTGTTTCAGGGAGGCCTGGAGTTTATTGACACCAACCACAGCGCCGATCATGGGCTCTTACAGATCGAGTGCTTCGATCCCCATGAGCCTTTTTTCACCTTTGAGGAATACTTGAAGATTTATGATATCCCGGATATCGGCAAGCAGTGGGACTGACTCCCTTACGCTTCGGTGAAGGAAACGGATGAGGAAGTGGCCCATGTGCGCGCTAAGTATGCTGCCCTGCTTTCCCAGTGTGATGAGAACCTTGGCCGAGTGCTGGATGCCATGGATCGATACGATATGTGGGACGATACTATGCTCATCGTCAATACCGCCCACGGCTTCCTGCTGGGCGAGCACAGCTGGTGGGCCAAGAACACCATGCCTTGTTATGACGAGATTGTACATACGCCCCTTTTCATCTGGGATCTCCGGTGCAAAAGGCGGGTGAGCGCCGCAAGGCTTTGGTGCAGACCATCGATCTGGCCCCCACACTCCTGGATTTCTTCGGACCTGAGCCTGCAAAGGATATGCAGGGGAGAAGGCTTGGCACTCTGCGCATTGAAATATGATACAATGTGTTTCGTTCCAAAATACAAAAAAGAGGGATGAGCACATTGAGCAGACCACAAACCGGACATGTCCGGCAGCGAAAAAGTGGGCTTTGGGAAGGGCAGTACGTTTACCAAACGGAACACAGGAGTATCTATGGTATAACACAAGAGGAGGTATCACAGCAGTTGGACGAAATTATCGTATCGATTGAAAACGGAAATTACATTCGTCCAAACCAGCACACGCTGATTTCCTGGCTAAGGGAATGGCTGCATACCTGTGCCAAACCGACTTTACGACCAGCAACATTCACAAACTATGTGATGAACATTGAACGGCATTTCAATACCAAGCTTGGTAAGGTCAAGCTAAAAAATGTATCTACACGGATGCTGCAAAATTTCTTTAACGAAAAATTAGTTTCGGGCAGGGCAGATAAAAAACCTGGCGGTCTGTCCCCCAAAACACTGAAAAATATGCGATACATGCTTCATGTGGCGCTTGACCAAGCCTACTATGACCAATTGATCCCGTTCAATCCTGTCAATGGTGTACGGCTGCCGGTGCCAGATAATCCAGAGCAACGAGTTTTAAGACCGGAAGAAAAAGAACAGATTTGTGCCCACGCAGCAACAATCTATACACTTGTCTCCCAAGGTGTTATTCTTCTTTTGACCTGTGGGCTGCGGAGAGGAGAATTGTTGGGACTGCAATGGCAGGATGTGGACTTGGAGAACGGCATCATAAAAATCAGGCACACACTGTCCCGTCTCGAAAAATTTGATGTTACCAAGTCGGCTTATCTGTATATTCAACTGGATACCTATGCTCCCGAAACAAACCGAACCGCTGTCTATTTAGGGCCGGTCAAGACAAGAAAAGCGATCCGCACGATCTACCTGCCGGTGCGGGCCAAGAAAGCTCTCCTTGTGATTCGTGCAATCAGCACGGAACTTGCGAACGGGAAGCCGAACTTCAATCCCCATGATCTGGTGTTTTGCACGAAGGAAGGACATCCGCTCGACGCCAAAGTTCTTGAAGAAGGGTTTCAGAAGATCCTTGCTGACCTCCAGCTCAAGAGCGTCAACCTTCACGCAACCAGGCACACCTTTGCAACCGAGGCATTGCAAAAGACCACAGACATTATTACAGTCTCCGAGATTCTGGGGCACGCGAAGCCATCCACCACGCTGGATATGTACGGACACACCTTTGATGACCGAAAGCGTGCGTTGATGGAACAGATGTAGAGATCAATCGTCAAATAATAAAATTCAATTCCGGTACATAGACGGTACGGGAATTTTAAATCATGTAAAAAGTTAAGAAAAACCGTTGATTTCTCACGAAATCAACGGTTTTTGTGGTTGCGGGGGCAGGATTTGAACCTACGACCTTCGGGTTATGAGGCTGCTGTCAGCGGTGCTGGCGGTAGCTTTTTGGCGCTTTCGGGACTGGTTTGCTCCAGGGGAGGATGCTCTCCGGCCCTGTTCCCTCCACTGCCTCCGCCCGCTCTTTTCGTATTCTGGGTCTGAATCTGGGTCGGCATACGGTACTTGGCCCTATTCCGGCAGTACGCTCCGCTTNAGGCTGGTATAGGCCAGCAGGATATAGACGGCATAGATCAGGAAGAACAGCCCCAGCGAGATGCCTGTGATGGCCGCGGGGCTGTTGGCCATCACCATAACGCCTGGCTCCGGCAGGTGGGCCAGGTTCAGAATAAAGGGCACGCCGATGAGCACCGGCGGTACGGCGGGCATGGCGTAGTAAATGGCAAATTGGGTCCGAAGGGCCTTTGCCATGTCCCGGCGGTCCATGCCCAGCTTGCGAAGGAGCTCGAACTGGCGGCGGTACCGCTCTGTCTCGCTGAGCTGCTGGATGGTGAGGATGGTGGCGGCGGTCATGGTCAGAGCCAGGGCCAGGAAGTACAGGGGGAACACAACGAGGGCAGTCTGAAGAGCCACTCCCTCCTGCTCACAGGCTTTGGTGGTAACATCCCAGCTGCNGCTGTTTTTGTCCGCAAGGGCCGTCAAATGATAAAAAACCTCGTCGGGCACCGGCTGGGCTGTCTTGGCGGCGCAGGCCCAGTGGTGAANTTCCAGTCCTTCCACCGCTTCATCCGGAACAATCAGGATATAACGGCACCCATTCCCTTCCGACCAGCCGTTTTGCAGGAAGTGCTCGGTGTATACGCCGCCCGGAGTCAGCATGGTATCGCCCAGGGTGAGCGGAGCGTGGTAGTTTTTCAGCGCTTTCTCCAGATAAACGATACAGTGGATGAGATACTGCCCCGGCTCCAGTTCCANCGGCGGATAACCCGCGATGGCGCGCAGGGCAGCGTAGTCGCTGTAGCGCAGGATGGCGTCCCGGTCATAGCCGTAGTGGAAAAAGTCAGTTTCCGCATCCAGATAATTCATAACTTGGGCGTTCTCCGCTTGATAAACGCTGTATTGTACCAAGTTTTCTATGGAGACATTCTGTCCCACATAGTCCAGGTATTCGTCAAAGTCCGGCTGTCTGTCGCTTATGCCAATATACAGATCAAAGCAGGCGCTCTCCGCCGCCCGTCCCTCAAAGATGCCCCGGAACACCAGCCCCGTTCCCTCGGAGATCAGGGTGGCGGTGAAGATCATGGAGATTGTGGCCATCAGCACCCCCATCGTGCCCAGCTTTGCGGTGAGGGTGCGGAACACCAGCAGATTCTGTCCTTTGAATTTCCGGGCAGGCCGTTTGTCGAAAAAGGCGGGTACCCCGGAGGCGAAGGTGAGGAAAAAGCCGAACAGGAACGCGATGACGCACCCCGCGCCGATGAGGCCCAGTATTAGATCCGGCATCATCATCAGGACGGTCCCCGCGGCGCCCAGCAGGGTGGACAGGACGAACAGTGCCCGCCGTTTTTTGCTGGNCTGGACCACCAGGCCCTCGTTCTGCCGGTCGAAATAGATGAGGTCATAGATCTTCATTTTGCAGATGGCCTTGCGGCTTTTGCGCAGGGCACGCAGATAAATGAGGGCGAAATAGGCCGCTGTCAGGCCCGCCGCGGGCAGGAAAAAGGTAAAAGCAAACCGATAGGCCATGCCGAACATGGTCAGCACGATGGCCCGGAGTGCCTGGTAGAGCAGTCCGCCCAAACCAACGCCCAGCACCAGGGCACAGCCCCCCACCGCCAGGTTTTCCAGAAAGAACAGCCGCGCCACCTGCTTATTCTCCAGACCAATGAGGATATAGGTGCCCAGCTCCCGGCTGCGGCGGGAGAGCATGAAGCCGGTGGCGTAGCTCACCAGCCAGCCGAATATGCACACCACCACAATGCTGGCCAGCACGATGATGATGGGCAGTGAGGCCAGCCCACTGGCCAGTTCCCTGATCTCCTGGGAAAACACCAGCCCATTGAAAGAGTAGAGCAGGGCGGCGGCCATGACCACCGTGACGAAATAGACCAGATAGTCTTTGGCTTGGCGTTTGGCGTTGCGCCGGGCCAGCTCAAAGTACGTCACTGACGTCACCCCCCAGCGCGGCCAGCACGTCCAGGATCTCATGATAAAACACGGAGCGGTCCCTCGGCCCCCGCAGAAGCTCGTTGAAGATGCGCCCGTCCTTGAGAAACAGCACCCGGCTCGCGTAGCTGGCGCTGTAGGCGTCGTGGGTGACCATCAAAATGGTGGCCCCCATGTCCCGGTTCATGGCACTCATGATTTCCAGCAGGTTTTTGGACGCTTTGGAGTCCAGCGCCCCGGTGGGCTCGTCGGCCAGCAGCAGCGACTGCCCCGCCACCATAGCCCGG
>JAAVHY010000002.1 GCA_014799485.1 Clostridiales bacterium
AGAGCCATAATGCCGCATCCGGCAACTACTGCACTCCAGATAATCATTTTGTCCCTGGTAGGGGGANCNNNGNTCCTCAATCGCGGGGGCNTCTCTGTCATTTTTAGATGTATAAAAAGTGGAATTAAAATATTTTATCACCAATATAGACAATTTAACCCNGCGATTTGTTCANTATTNNGAATCATTCTGANCGCAGNTGATTATNTTTGTAAANTCTTAACAAGNATAANAAAGTTAATAAAGTGATTATATGTCAAAGANACAAGAGAAGCAATANANTATTTCTNTATCNACAGAAGATTTTACTTACGACACCAAGAACAATATAGTTCAAACGGTAGATTCAGAAGGTAAAACCATAGCTGTAGATACATGGAAATATGCTATTTATTTCTTTGAAAATATCCAAAGGAAAGATATTTCAGAGCANAGTGTNTATCTTGATGGACTCCGACTAGATAAATTTNTAGAGATTTTCATAAAAGATAAAAACCATCAAAAGATTTGCACATTCTTGACCGANGATTATTCATGTTTTCTTNATCNTGAGATGCAGGAAAAGTATGGTACATATATAAATTGGGTAGCATTATATGGACTATGTGCCTATATACGNGAGATAATCAATCGTAGATATGCACTCTTACTAAAACCTACNCTGAAAGATACTATTGAAGAGATAGGNGGTCTNGATAATNTNGAAAGNGTAACNTTCAACCTTAAAAATGGTAATAAACACANCACAGATTTCTGTGAAGTTAAGGAGTTAATAGTTAATTCCCTTGAAGGNAGTGATATATCTACGGTTGGTTTTGATCGGATAATAAAGAAAATTGATGTTTACACTAAAGAATANGGACAGATTGAGTTTGTACGCTATATCTCAAAATTNTTACATGACTATTTCAGTTCTGTAAAACGAAGAAAGAATAGTTACCTTACAANNACAGAACAAAAGTTGGTCTGTTATCTNCTTAAGTTTTTTGATTTTTCTCCTGAAATCGTAACGGAATCCCGATTTAGACAACTTTTCAATAGTAAGTATAACGANGTTGACCACATAATGCCTNTCANTNTTCCTGGTNTANTAGAAACNAANATAAAATTNTANTTAGAGTTTATTCCNTATAGCATTTGGNGCAAAGGNAANATAAACCCTCTTAAAGAAAATNAATTACATAAAGNGGCTTTCGTANCAAACTTCACTATGAATATGGGGGAAANNCCAGATGTCTCNNNANTAATAAATTTGATAGATGGAATAGNAGGGNAATGNNCCATATTCTGTTAATTATNGATNGGCGGNAGAAACTAACAGTTTGTTTCTTCCGCCTATGTTCTTTTATNTGTAGTTTTGCATCNTCAAAACAATTTGANNGTAAACTTAAATTGNTAGAATTATGAAACCTGAAAGAATTTCNNANATCAAAGAGATTGTATCCCNGAGTATGAGAGAAGATGGTTGGACACCAATGTCAACNATTGGTTTGAANCTTNTCGCTAANGGTATTGATATCAAAGACGATGGCTTCGGTAAATTGAAACCTTTCTTTGAGTCGTTAAGTGAGCATTTTGTTATTGGCATTGATGAACAAAGTCGTCTGCCATTGGTAAAGTGTTGTGACATGGCATCTACAACTTCCGTTTCTAACATCAACAAGAACNCGAATTNTAACAAAGAAGGAATGATNCATTTAACTCAGTGGGCAAATATAAACCAAAANAGTGCCATTGAGACATTGAAGAATATGGCACTTCCNGAACGTTGGACTTACAGTGTAGAGGATGAGAATTACCCAAGTCCAATTCTNNCAAAGTANTTGAAATGGACTTTTGTAAAACTTATGAAAGAAGACAAAATCCTATATTCAAATGGTTATGCNTCTTTCAATACGGGATTGGTAGATCGGTTCTACAAACCAATTTATGCGGTTTTCGATAAAAACAANTTCAACAAACAACCNTGGCATTTTATAGACTTTTGTGTAGCAGGAAGTAGTACTGTTGCTGCAAGAAAGCTAACAGATAATTTCTNCCATCTACCAGAAAGAGCATCATATATTCAAAACTATGACGATGTGATTTACGACACATCACTCCCTGTTGATGTAAATTGGGAACACATTATCTTAGAAAACATAGATAGAATGCCAACTNAACTTCTACGTCAAGTCTGCAACGGATCTTTTGACGTCCTTGATCCATCTCAAATTAATGATAACGACAAAGCGTGTTATTACAATAANCTGAGAACTGTTTTGGAGTCAAATCCAATGCGNTTGTCTATCATTTCGAGTATGATGGGTATGGCGGTTGAAACAGCAAAACATCGAGTAGCTTGGAATTATAAGACAGCAATACCTGTGTATTATCCTACTGACGATTCTGTGCATCTAATCTTGCCNTTGGCGTTAAACATTAATGAGCCTGATGAAATATCAATCGCATTGGTAATGACAAAGACACCTTCAGGTCGGTATCGTGCAGTTACAATCTTCACNTTAGACATGGCNTACAGTAATGCGCGATTGGTTACGAAGCCTTCAAGTGATTGGCTAATTGCAGAATCAATNANTTCATTGTAAATCATATGAAACAGTAATGAGGACAATAAACGACAAAAGTATGGAATTAACAGGGTTGCAAAAACTCACACAAAACCAACTTATCAATATTATTCTTAGAAAGGATGATATAGAGAAACAATTGANTGCAGAAGTGAAGAAACTTCATAAGGCAAATAGACAGCTCACAGANNTGATAGNAGAAATGGATAGTTTAATGAATCAATAAAATATAAAAATCATGAATAGAATTACATTAGAAGATTATCTGAAGAATCATAGAANTGTTCATTGTGGCATGATTGCCAAAAGCAATCTCATTGATAAATTGGAAATATATGGATTTGCAAATGCTTGTAAGGATGAAGATATGTATAACGATGTATATGCAGGACTTATTCTNAATGGCATTGTAAACAAGGAACCAAAANGTCAAATTGTTTTGTCCAATTACATTTATCAAGTNACTACTCACTATAGTGGTAAAGAAATTACAAGAGAAGGCATGGCTATTCCTATCTTTCAGTCACTCGTGGTATCTGAATCTGAAGGTCAATANAATGTAGAAGACTTGTATGTTCCTTCTTTNGTAGGAAAACAACTTTATCGCAAGATTAAGTCACGTCACGGAAATGGAGTTGTTGTTCGTGANTATGACTTAGAAAAAGCGAACTTCCCCTCATATATAAAAGCTATCGAGGGAAAGGCAATACTAAATGCGCCCAAGTCACATATTCAAATTATTGACAAAGACGGAGAAATTAAGAGTATCGGTGAGAATATCATGGTGGTATGCCGTTATCTCCATACAGAAACAGGAACAATGTGTTATACGCAGTACAATCTTAACGAGGTTTTTGTTCATGACGTACATTGAGCATTTAGACGATAAGTTTAACTTTGGCAAGTTTACAGGATGTACATTTGCTGAAGTTGTTGAATATAATCCTGAATATATTTCATGGGTAGTTGAAAATGTCAGCGGTGAGATATGTGTCTTTTGCGATTCTGTTATAGAAGAACTCCAATTGCTATTTCCTCAGTTTGAAATCTCTCCAGATTTTGAAGCAATGCGAAATCAGCGCATTGCCGAATATGAAGATTTGGAGGAGGGCTATAACGAAAATGAAGATTTTGATGAGCATGGTTTCTATGATGACTACGAACCACCTACATATGGACGATATATCGGATCGTACGCACAGGACGAAGTGGGATATAGTGATGATGATATTGACACTATATTTGACGGGGATTCATCAGCATACTGGAACATAGATTGATTATTTCGTCAAAATTCCCCAACACATATAACAAAGAGGCTGTATCTTCAAATGGTGCAACTTCCTCCGAATATAATCGCTAAACTAATCCCGACTCAGCCTTGTGTCAAAGCGATGAGCGAACATATCAATGTCGCGTTGCGGTAGTCCGAGTTTTCGAGCGTCACTGCGCCATGATTTCATAGCTGATTTTACTTCTGCTATGATGGTTTTTGCTTTTTCAGTTGATAGCATGTAGTCTCCGGCTGATGCCAAGAGGATATTCAGGTCTGATTCACTTGTCGTGCTGTTGATCAGCAGACTTTGATTGTCGGAAAGTGTCGGATTGATGTCGTATGCAGGGGACAGTTCCCAACCTTTGCGCGTCAGTAGGAAACCATGATTACGGAAATGATCATCGGAGTTACCGACAATGATGTAGAAGGCAACTCGACGATATAGTTCCTCTAAGTTTTGTTCTACATTACTTCCATGCTGGATTATGAAATCAACAATATCGGTATAACCATAGCCGGTTGACGCATTGTCTCCATCGTTTAGTCCGAGGAGAGTCAATGCTGATGCAAAATGTATTCGTTTTCCTGTCACGTTTCGGTCAAATCGTTTTGAGAGAAGTATATGATAATCTTCTCCCGAAAATGTATTGGTTTCTGCTACATTTATTCCGGCTTTTCGTCCCATGACATGACAGAAATGTTCCCACAGACCGACATCATAAGCATCTTTACGGGATGGAAATTTGGCAACAGTCAATCTTCCGTCTTCATCAATTACAGATGCTTTCGGTCTGGCACCACCAAGAGATGTGCCGGGATGCAGTAACTGTGCAAGCCATTTCTTTGATGGTAAAAGATGCTTTTCCTCACTGGTCTCAATTTCATGTGCTGCGTGCATAATCTCTCTGACGCTTGCCAACGGTGGAACACGTAAACTTGCCTCGCAATTTATGAACTTACCACCGGGCGTTTCTGCAAAGCGAAATCCACCCATACGTGATTCGTCATCAATACCCATAAGGTAGTCAAAAGATGCAAGACGACGCACCGGACGTTTTTCTTCAGAAGCAGCAATCTGCTCCCGGCGGTTCAGAAGTGTCCTTCCCCAGCGGTCAGGAAGGGCATCTGAGAAACAGGCAAATATATCCCTTTCAGGACGTGTGTATTGTATGCCGGGATAGTTTTGTAAATCTTCACTGAGAAATGTATCCCCGTATTTTACAAGCCACTCCTTATCATACGAGAATCCGTATGTTTCGCTGCCACGCACCGAGTCATACGTCAATTCTCCAATTAGTTGAGGAGTTTCGAGCCAATCAAAATCCGCATATACATATAGTGTCTTCATAAATTATTCTTTCTTTGATGCGCGTTGGCGATGTTTGAGGCTTAAATCCTGTAAAGTGCGTCCGAGGGTATCCTCTTTTGCTAACAGTAGAATATCATCGTCAAGTTGCAGGGTATAAAGGACACGGGCATAGATACCGATTGAAACGGTTGGCGACCCTTTCTCAATGCGGTTTATCGTAAGAGGCGAACANGTNGCNCGTTCNGCAACCTGAGCTATAGAGAGGTTNCGACGTAACCGGGCAAGCTTAATCTGCTCGCCCATAATCGCCATTTTTTGCTCCAGTTTTCGGGGCAACTTGGTCCCCATTGTGCTTTTTGCCATGCTCAATATATCTTTTAATAATGCAAAGATAGTAAAAATATTTATTATATGATATATTGAGCATGGNTTTTGTTGGTTCAATCGGTGTTTTTGCGGTATTTTAATCGGTGTTTTTGAGGTGATTTGTTTGGTGTTTTTGGGGTAATTNNCTTTTAATATTTGGGGANATTTCACTTGGAAGTTATTTCAGCGAGATGGAATTNGCGGCATCGCGTTTCTTCTGATTTACNACTTCGGCGTANATNTGAGTNGTGGCNACGTTTTTNTGNGTAAGCATTTTNCTGACGGTGTAGATGTCNGTNCCNTTGCTNATCANNAGNGTAGCGTANGTNTGGCGNAGNCCNTGGAAGGTGATTTTNTTCTTGATTCCGGCNTCCTTTAGCCATTTCTTGAATGGTTCGCGTGTATGTGCCCGGCTTAGACCTTTAAACACCATTCCTCGTCCTTGTTCACCGCAGTAGGATAGAGCTTCATCACTCAGTGGTAATGTCGCTTGCGTCTTGGTCTTTTGTGTGCGGATTCGCATACAATAGCCACCGTCGGGAGAAAGTTCTATATTCTCCCAACGCAGTTGCAGGATGTCACTTATTCGCAGACCAGTCATGCAGGCGAAAAGCGAAGCCCGTTTCAACACATCCACCTTGCAGGG
>JAAVHY010000003.1 GCA_014799485.1 Clostridiales bacterium
GGCAAATTCAGCGTGGAATTCATCCACATCAACCACTCCATCGCCGACGCGGTGGCCTTCGCCATCCGCACCCCCATCGGCGTGTGCGTCCACACCGGCGACTTCAAGATCGACCCCACCCCCATCCAGGGCGGCATGGCCGACCTCACCCGCCTGGGCATGCTGGGCAACGAGGGCGTGCTGGCCCTACTGTGCGACTCCACCAACGTGGAGCGCCCCGGCTTCACCAACAGTGAGCGCTCGGTAGGCGCCTCCTTCGACGCCCTGTTCCGGGGCTGCGAGAGCCGCATCATCATCACCACCTTCGCCTCCAACATCGACCGCATCCAGCAGATCATCGACGTGGCGGCGAAATACGGCCGCAAGGTGGCCGTCACCGGGCGGAGCATGGAAAACGCCATGCGGGTATCCACCGAGCTGGGCTATATGAACATCCCGGCGGGGACGGTGGTGGACATCGCCCAGATCAAGACCCTCCCCCCCAACA
Organism: Clostridiales bacterium; assembly: GCA_014799485.1. The sequence continues at coordinate 488 of JAAVHY010000003.1, forward strand.
AGGTGTGCATCATCACCACCGGCAGCCAGGGCGAGACCATGTCCGCCCTGACCCGGATGGCCTTCAACACCCACCGCCAGGTGGACATCCAGCCCGGCGACCGGGTCATCATCTCCGCCTCCGCCATCCCCGGCAACGAGGACTCCATCGGCAACGTCATCAACGAGCTGTACCGCCGGGAGGCCGAGGTGGTCAATGAGCGGGAGCTGCCCCTCCACGTGTCCGGCCACGCCTGCCAGGAGGAGCTGAAGATCATGCACGCCCTGGTGCGGCCCAGGTTCTTCATCCCCGTCCACGGCGAGCAGCGGCACCTCAAGACCCACGCCAAGCTGGCCCGGGAGATGGGGATGGATCCCCGGAACATCGTCATCAGCGACGTAGGCCGGGTCATCGAGATCTCCCAGAACGGCATCAAGCTCAACGGCACCGTCCCCGCCGGCAAGGTGTTCGTGGACGGCTACGGCGTGGGCGACGTGGGGGCGGTGGTCCTCCGGGACCGCCAGCATCTGGCCCAGGACGGCATGGTGGTGGTGGTGGTGTCCATGTCCGGGGAGGACGGCGCGGTGATCTCCGGCCCCGATATCATCACCCGGGGCTTTGTGTACGTCAAGGAGTCCGAGGACCTGATGGACGAGCTTCGCCAGGTGGCGATAGACGCGCTGTACACCTGCGAACAGCGCCACGTCCGGGACTGGTCTTCCATCAAGTCCGAGATGAAGGGGGCCCTGTCCGGCTACCTCTATAAAAAGACAAAACGCAATCCCATGATCCTGCCCGTGATCATGGAGGTCTAAAAAGGAGGGCGTCCCATGCCGAACGCCGAGGCGGTGCAATGCTACCAGCAGGCCTTGAAACAGGGCCAGCGGGAATATAAAAACTGCGTCCACCGGGGGTTGTGGCCCAACATCCAGGCACTGGACCCGGACAAGCTCCAGCTCTCCCAAGTCAATCTGGGCGTAATGGATATCCCCATCTACCTGGTGGTGGGTTCCACAGAAGAGGCCCGGTGCAATTCCTTCTCCGCCGGGTTCTACCCCTTGATGGGGACGGACTCGGAGTTTGCCGGGAAGTGGACCCGCCTGTGCGCCGCCCAGCTGAGCGAGGGCATCCACGACCCCATCAAATGCTATGAGTACCTGGGCCGGTTCTACGTCCAGGAGGGCAACAAGCGGGTGAGTGTCCTCAAGAGCATGGGCTCGACCACCATCCAGGCGGACGTGACCCGGCTCATGCCGGCGCGGTCGGACGACATCACCACCCAGATCTATCTGGAATTCCTAGAATTCTACCGCCACAGCAAGTGCTGGGGCGTCCACTTCAGCGACCTGGGCGGCTACGCCAAGCTCCAGGCGGCGCTGGGCTTTGCCAAGGGCGAGGACTGGCCGGAGGATCTCCAGAAAAAGTTCAAGGCGCGGTATTTCAGCTTCCGCGCCAGCTTCTACCGGCTGGGCGGCGGCAGCCTGGGGCTCACCACCGGGGACGCGCTGCTGCGCTGGCTGGAGTTCTACTCGGCCCAGGACTTCCTGGCCGCTATTGGCGAGGGGGCCTTCCGCCAGACCCTGAGCGCCATTTGGAAAGAACTGTGCGTCCACGCGGATACCGCGCCCATCGCCGTGAGCCTGGCCCCCGTGAAGGAGGGCGAGGAAAAGAAGGGCGTCATGTCCAGCCTGCTGGGGAAGAAAAGGCTGCGGGTGGCGTTCCTGTTCCAAGGCACTCCCCAAACCAGCGGCTGGACCGCCGCCCACGATAAGGGCCGGGAGTACCTGGAGGAGACCTTGGGGGACAGCGTGAGCGTGCAGTGCTACTACGAGCTGTCCCCGCAAGGGGCGGAGGCGGTCATCAAGGAGGCCGTGAACGACGGCGCGGAGCTCATCTTCACCACCTCGGTGAGCCTGATCGACGCCACCCTGCGGGTGGCGGTCAAGTATCCCAAGGTGCGCTTCATGAACTGCTCCATCGACCAGCCCTACGTCAACGTAAAGGCTTATTACTGCCGGGTGTACGAGGCCAAGTTCATCACCGGAGCCATCGCCGGGGCCATGAGCAAAACGGGGCGCATCGGCTATGTGGGCAGCTACCCGATCTTGGGTGTGCCGGCCAGCATCAACGCCTTTGCCCTGGGCGCGGCGCTGACCAACCCGGAGGCCCACATCGATCTGCGCTGGCACTGCCTGCCCGGGGACTACATGGAGGAATTCCGCGCCCAGGGCATCGCCTTGGTGTGCGACCGGGACTACATCGCCGAACAGCCCTACGGCGCCAAAGGCCTGGCCCGTCTGAGCCCGGACGGCGGGCTGGAGCCCCTGGCCTCGCCCAGCTGGCTGTGGGGGGAGTTTTACGTGCGCATGGTGCGGGAGCTGCTCCGCGACCCCAAGACCATCCCCTTGGCGGAGGACGCCAGCCGCGCCATCAACTACTGGTGGGGGATGAACAGCGGCGTGATCGACATGCGCTTCAGCCCCGATCTGCCGGAGGGCGCGCGCGCCCTGGGGGAGATTCTGCGCCAAGGCATCCGCGGCGGGACCATCCAGCCCTTCCAGCGGCTCATCCGCACCCAGGACGGCGCCGTGATCAACGACGGCTCCCGGAACCTGACCATGGAGGAGATCCTCAAAATGGACTGGCTGTGCGACCGGGTGGACGGGCGTCTGCCCGCCTTTGACGAGCTGCTGCCGGTGGCAAAGGCCACCGTGCGCCGGCTGGGCGTCGCCCGGGACAGCATCCCCCCGGAGGAGGCGAAGGGCCGGTGAAACTCCTGGTCATTTCCGATGCCCCGGATCCGGGGCTCTGGGACTACTTCTCCAAGGAGAAGCTCCAGGGGGCGGACGCCATCATCTCCTGCGGCGACCTGCCCGCCGCCTACCTCACGTTTCTGGTGACCATGGCCAACAGGCCCCTGTTCTATGTCCACGGCAACCACGACTTCAAGTACGACCGCCAGCCCCCCGAGGGGTGCGACTGCATCGACGGCAAGGTGGTAGAGTTCAAGGGCTACCGCATCCTGGGCCTGGGCGGGTCCATGGAGTACAGCGGCGGCCCCCACCAGTACACCGAGCGGCAGATGAAGCACCGCATCGCCAAGCTGGGCTGGGACCTGAGGGGTGGGGTGGACATCCTGGTCACCCACGCCCCTGCCCAGGGGCTGGGCGATATGGACGACCCCTGCCACCAGGGCTTCGCCTGCTTCAAAGAGCTGATGGCCGGCTTCCATCCCCAATACCACCTCTACGGGCACGTACATCTGGAATATGAGCCGAACTGGCCCCGTGTGCGGCAGTACGGGGATACCACGGTGGTAAACGCCTTCCGGAAGCATTTCATCGAACTGCCGGACAAGCCCTGTACCCCACGGCCCAAGGGCCTGAAAGGGCTGGCGCTGAAAATGCGGCGCGCGGAGACCCGCTGAGCGCCGCCCCACCGTTTTGACGCAAAAAGCTGGCGGACATATCATGTCCGCCAGCTTTTTCTCTGTTCCGCGCGGTTACTGCTCCCCCGCCTTGACCGCGGCGGCGGCTTCCTTCTGGATGTCCGGGAAGTTGGACAGCATGGGCTCGATGTCCTGCCCCTTCAGCTTGCGGTCCACGTAGTTTTTGGTGATCTTGACCACCACCGGGGACAGCACCAGCACGCCGATCAGGTTGGGCAGCATCATCATGCCGTTGAGGGTGTCGGCGATCTCCCAGGCCAGGTTTTCGCCCATCACCGCGCCGCCGAAGGTGGCGGCCACGAAGATGACCTGATAGACCTTGGTGACCTTCTCGCCGAACAGGAACTCACAGGCCTTGCTGCCGTAGTGGCTCCAGCCCAGGCAGGTGGAGAAGGCAAACAGCATCACGGCGACGGCCACAAAGGCCGCCCCGGCGAAGCCGAAGTGCATGGAGAACACGGTGCTCACCAGGTTGGCCTTGGACAGCTCCACGCCCTGGTAGGCAGCCTCGGTGACCCCCGTCTCCAGATCCACCAGCCCGGAGGACAGCACGGAGAAGGCCGTGAGGGTACACACGATGATGGTGTCGGCAAACACCTCGAAGATGCCCCACATACCCTGGCGCACCGGCTCCTTTACGTTGGAGCTGGAGTGGACCATGACGGAGGAGCCCAGGCCCGCCTCGTTGGAGAACACGCCCCGCTTCATCCCCTGCTCGATGGCCAGCTTCATCACGGTGCCCGCCGCGCCGCCGGCGGCGGCCTCCAGGGAGAACGCCCGGGCAAAGATGGACGCGAACACCGGGCCCACCATGGAGAGGTTGGAGCAGAAGATGACGATGGAGCCCACCATGTACAGGATGACCATGAAGGGCACGATCTTCTCGGTGACAGAGGCGATGCGCTTCAGGCCGCCCAGCACCACCAGCCCGGCCAGGATGACGATAACGATGCCGGTGGCCCAGGTGGGTATGCCGAACACGTCCTGCATATTGCCGGAGATGGAGTTGATCTGGGTCATGTTGCCGATGCCGAAGGAGGCCAGGAAGCAGAACACGGAAAACAGCACCGCCAGCACCATGCCGATGGTCTTGCACCCCTTTTTGGCCCCCAGGCCGTCCCGCAGGTAGTACATGGCGCCGCCCGACCACTCCCCGGCGGAGTTCTTCCGGCGGTAGAAGATGCCCAGCACGTTCTCGGAGTAATTGGTCATCATCCCGAAGAAGGCGATGAGCCACATCCAGAACACGGCCCCGGGGCCGCCCACCATGATGGCCCCCGCCACGCCCACGATGTTGCCGGTGCCCACCGTGGCGGCCAGGGCGGTACACAGGGACTGGAACTGGGAGATGGACTTGTCCTGGGTGTGGCCCGACACGTCCTTGCGGAAGATGGCGCCGATGGTCTCCTTCATCCAGTGCCCGATGTGGCTGACCTGGAAAAATTTCGTGCGCGCAGTCAGAAAGACGCCCACGAAAGCCAGCAGGATCAGCGCGGGCCAGCCCCAGACGATGTTGTTGAGAAAGCTGTTGACGCTTTCAACGGTTTTAAGCATAACGGTCCCCTCTTTTCTCAGATATCTCCCACGCAGTATATAATAAAAGGCCGGAAAACGCAAGAAAAAGTGTACGATTTTCATTTTTGCGCGCACAATTTCCAGGAAATCGCCAAATATCAAGGGAGATATGGGGTAAAATTGTGAGAAAATGCAGGGGGATTTCTTTTAAATTTCATTTTCCGCCCGAGGAAGCCGGGTCAGAAGAATATTTACAAAAAAGGGATGACACCGCCCCCGGTTGGCGCTATAATGCAGCCAGGAGAAAAACAGGACGGGAGGGAATAGACCCCATGTCAGACTGGGTAGAATTAGAGCGCCGCTGTCTTTCCTGCCAGAAGTGCGCCCTGGCGGACACCCGCACCAACGTGGTGTTCGGCAAGGGCCCGAAGGACGCGCGGATCATGTTCATCGGCGAGGGCCCCGGGGAGAACGAGGACCTCCAGGGAGAGCCCTTCGTGGGCCGGGGCGGGCAGCTGCTGGACGAGATGCTGTCCCTCATCGGGCTGAGCCGGGACAAGAACTTTTACATCACCAACATCGTCAAGTGCCGTCCGCCCCAAAACCGGGACCCGCTGAACACCGAGCAGGACGCCTGCATCGGCTACCTTTGGGAGCAGCTGGAGCTGGTCCGTCCCCGCGTTGTGGTATGTCTCGGCCGCATCGCCGCCATGCGGCTCATCAGGCCGGACTACCGCATCACCAAGGAGCATGGCCAGTGGGTGGAGAAGGACGGCGTGTTCTACACCGCCATCTACCACCCCGCCGCCCTGCTGCGCGACCCCACCAAGAAGCCGGACACCTTCGTCGACCTGCGCGCCATCCGGGCCAAGCTCCGGGAGGTCTGCCCGGAGGTCTACAGCTGAGGCTCCGCGCTATCCCATTCACGCTACTCACGACGGCTCCGCGCTATCCCATTCACGCTGCGCCTGTTCGCAACGCGCGGCTGTCTCGCCGTTGGCTCGGTCGGCGCTGGACGTGTGCCACTGGCACACAGCGCCCTCCGACTCTGGCTGGTCTCCGGGCCGCACGGCGCCCCTGCGCTCGCCCTCGCTTCGGTCCATTCACGCTGCTCACGACGGCTCCGCGCTATCCCATTCACGCTGCGCCTGTTCGCAACGCGCGGCTGTCTCGCCGTTGGCTCGGTCGGCGCTGGACGTGTGCCACTGGCACACAGCGCCCTCCGACTCGGGCTGGTCTCCGGGCCGCACGGCGCCCCTGCGCTCGCCCTCGCTCCGGTCCATCCGCGCTGCTCACGACGGCTCCGCGCTATCAAGCAGGTTCATCACAGAGATCTCAAAGGCCGTCCGCTCCACCTGCTCCCCGTCGATGAGCTTGTGATACCGCCGGCTTTGGAGCCTGCCCTCCAGCCGCAGCCTATCCCCCACGTCCAGCCCCCCGCAGTGGGCGGCCAGGGAGCCCCAGGCAATGCAGGGTAAGTAGTCTGCCCGTCCGTAGGGGCGGTTCACCGCCAGCAGCAGGTCGCAGATCTCCCGGCCCAGCGGCGTGCGCCTCGCCACCGGCTTGCGGCACAGCACCCCCGCCAGGGTCAGGCGGTTTTCCCCTTCCTCCACGTCCGAGCACTGGGCCGACCGGGCCAGCACGGTGATGACCAGCTTGCTGCCCTGGCCGGAGCGGTTGTTGTAGGAGCGCACCTCCCCCTGCGTCTCCACCCACTGCCCCGGCGTCCACACTGCCGGGTCGGGATCTGCCGTGACGATGTTCAGCACATCGTCCACCCCGGACAGGCGGGGTACCCGCAGGGGGACAATGTAGTAGTCCACCCCATGGTTCCGATGGGAGGGGACCGGTTCCCCCGCCCCCTGTCCCCGCAGCACGATTTTGTTTTCGCCCCTGTATTCGTCCATATTGATCACGCTCCGTATGTCAAATGTCGTCCTGCCCTGACTATATGAGGGGGGCGCGGCAAGTATGCCCGTCTCCCGGCGGAAAAGCTGGCTATGATACGCTGGAGCGCCAAGTATGCCCATTGACAAGCGGGGAATGGATCGTATAATATAGAGGTGAACCCAGCCGAAGGAGGGCTAAGGATGGAACTGGAACTGACGCGCAAGCAGCTTCGCCGGCTGCTGGACATGGTGTACATCGGCAACTGGATCCTCAACTCCACCCGGGGGGAGGACCGGTTCAAGGACTACGACGAGGTGGAGAGCCTGCTGTTCGCCCGTGCCGCCCAGGAGGGTATGCCCACCCTGTCCGAGACCTACCAGGGGGAGGTCATCCCCTCCCGGGCCTTCGCCGAGGGCGGCATCCATGAGGCCATCATGGAGTATGAGAACAACGTCTTTTTTGAGATCCTGGCGGAAGACCTGGCCCGCCGGGATATGGACGACGTCCCCATCGACGAGAGCAACTATGACGAGCTTGCCCAGCGCATTGACGCCTATATCGACGAATTCGAGGCCCACGGCACCGACAATATCACCGTAGATTGTTAGGATTGGCGCCCGCCCTTGCAGGGCGGGTGACAAAAATTGGGTTTCCACACCGGCAATATCACCGTAGACTGCTGAGACGGCCAAAAAAACGAACAGGCCCGCGTGCTTGACGCACGCGGGCCCGTATTTTTCGCGCAAACGCTTTCTTACAGCCCCTCCACGAAGGAGTAGGGCACATAGGTCACGCCGTTGATGAGGACGGCGTCCTCCCCGTTCACGGGGACGGTCTTGGTCACATCGCCCTTGGTGATGACGGCGGCCTTGGCCTCGGCGTCCCAGGTGACGGTGTAGCCCTTGGCCTCGGCGGCGGTGCGCAGGGGCACGTTGGGCACGAAAGCCTTCCAGCGGCTGGCCGCGTAGCCGGCGTTCCGGCTCACCAGGGTCAGCAGCTCGCCGTACAGCACATCGGACTTCTTCAGCACGTCGCTGTAGACATTGGCCAGGTCGGCGTTCACATAGTCCACCGCGGCGGCGGGGTCGGTCTCGGCCAGGGCCTTGAGCTCCGCCAGCTTGGCGGGCATCTGGGTGATGAAGGCCTCCTCCTGGATTTTCCAGAAGTTCTGGACCCCCTCGTTATAGAGGACCCGGTTGGTGTCGGCCAGACCGCAGATCCGTTTGAAGGCCCAATAGGCGCTGTCGGAGCTGTAGCTCTCCGAGGCCACCCCGAAGGAGGCGGGCAGCTGGTCGATGCCGGCGAACTCGGGGATGAACACGCTGTGCTCACCGCCGGCGAAGGCCAGCCAGTTCACAGCGGCGTGGGCGGCGGGCATATCCTCAAAGAGCTGGATCACGTGGGTGTCGGGGGTGCCGGAGACGGCGATGGCCCGGTTGCCCTCCTGGCCTTCCAGGTTCAGGTCATAGGGGGTGCCCTCGTACCGGCAGCGGTAGACCTCGAACACGTCCTGGAGGGTGACCTTGTCGTTGTCGGGGGTGTAGAGCAGGGGGTAGAAGGTGTCGTTGTCAAACTCCTCCCCGGCCAGGGAGGGAGCCAGCAGGTGCATACCGCCCCAGTTCCGCAGGTTGTTGCCCGCGGAGCGCGCGCCGCCACAGACGGACTGGGCGGCCAGAATCTTGCCGTCCTCGTCCTTCTTGGTGAGTCCGGCCTCCTCCAGCGCCTCGGCGAAGCCCTCGGAGACCACGAAATTCTCGGTGTCCTCGGGGTCGATGGCGCCGATCATGAACTGGTTGCCGAACACGGCCACCTGGTCGTCAGGCAGCTTCATGGCCACGTAGTGCTTGCCGCCGTAGATTTCCAGGATCCATGCCTCATGCTGGTCGGCGATCAGGATGATATTGCCCTCAGCGGAACCGTAAGTGTCCACCGCTCCGCACAGGACCTCCACGGCCTCCTTGGCGGTGGACGCGGTGGCGGCGGCCAGCGCGGGCAGCACGGCCTCACGCAGACCTTCCTCCACGGTGGGGTCGGCCTCCCGCCAGGCGGCGCAGCCGGAGGCGGACACGGTGCCGGTGATCGACACGCTCACGTCATTGATGCAGACAGCGGCGTACAGGCCGTCCCCGGCGTCGGGGTGGTCCTCCATCTGGGTGTACCCATGGGTGTGGGTGGGCAGGGGGTAGGAGAAACCGTTGATCTCGTCCGTCATGACGCGGCCGGCCACGTCAGAGGCCGGGACATAGGTCTGGAGCTTGTCATACACCGCGCCGATGTCCTCGCACCGGCCGATGATGATGGAGCCGTCGGCGCTCACGTCCTTGCCCACATACAAGCCGGTGCAGGCCAGGGCGCTGCCAAAACTGCTCACCAGCAGGAAGACCGCCAAGGCGGCAGTTACGATCCGGATACCATGCTTTTTCATATTTCTTGACCTCTCTCCGTTTTTGTGATCATTGTGTGAGTTCCCCGCCGATTGCGGCGCGGCGAACCTCGTCGGAGCCGTCCCAAGGGATACAGGGGAGCCTCTTTGCACAGAATATTCATGCTCCTCCCCCTCCCAAGTGGATTTCGTGAGCCATTATTGCATAAATATTCATAAATGTCAAGCGCATATGCAATAATATTCATCTCAAAAAATGAGGTCGGTATGGTGAAATTGCCATTGCGGCCACAGGTGACCCTCTTTCAGTACGACGTTCATTCCGTTGTTCAGCGTCATTTGAGATTTGATTGTCGCCAAAATTTCACCTTCTTTGGGGCATAAAAATGCCGCCCTCTCCATTGTCGGAGGGGCAGCTTATCACTGTTCATTTTATAATTCCGTTACGATTCCCTGTTGGGCGATACGGGGTTTGTACTGCTGGATCAGCTTCATGGCTTTATACGCAGCCTGAACCTTAAAAGACAAATAATCTATATTTCCATCTTTCAAGTAAGTGAAAATAATAAAATTCTCCACTGTTGTAGACCTCTTCTCCTTTACCCGGCCCCCGACCATAGCGCCCAGGGGACCAAACAGCGCACCGCCTACGATAGCACCGCCAGCACTGCTGACATAGGTCTTTTGGATCTCGGTGCTTGTTTTGAGATCCATAGCGGTGATTTTATCATAATTCAGGTTAAATCTGTTTCCACTGCTATAAATGGTGATGCAACCCTCTTCAAAGGATACTGTGCAAGCCGCGGATTGTGCCAGAGGAAGACCCGCCATGTGTTCCACTTCCAGCATACGGCTGTTTCGCTCTTTCGCCTTTTGCTTCTGCTGCTTGCGTTCCTGCCGCTCCTCCGGGCTTTTTCCCTTGCGCAGTATCAGCCACAACCCAAGCATCAAGTGCAGGACACCTATGGCCCAACACACACCCGCGCCCAGCGGATCACTTACCACGGCGCCATAAACCGACCCCAGTGCCACGAGCAGATAAAAGCCTCCTATGATCCTGCGAAATATCCTCATACTGGCACCCCCTTACGGCCTGGAATGAAAATATAATATCATCATATCCAGCGTCTGTCAAAGGGAAGCCAGCGTCTTTCCTATCCCCATCCGTTTTCGCCTTGCGGTTCAGCTCCGCCTCTTTCTCTTTTTCCGCCTTGCCGCGGACATCGATTGAAGCGATGACAAAGGCCCGGTCCTTGATGGGCCGGATGAAGCGGCCAACGGGAGCGGAACTCAAAAGGAAAGACACGCCGATGGCGTGTCTTTCCTTTTGGTGACCCAGCGGGGACTCGAACCCCGGACCTTCGCCTTAAAAGGGCGTTGCTCTACCAACTGAGCTACTGGGTCATATCTGGCTGGGATGGCTGGACTCGAACCAGCGAATGCGGGAGTCAAAGTCCCGTGCCTTACCACTTGGCTACACCCCAATGTGGAAGTGCGGCAAGGGCCGGAGCGGACGCTCCGGCCCTCAGCCACCGTATGGGGTGGGTAATGGGGCTCGAACCCACGACACCCGGAACCACAATCCGGTGCTCTGCCAGCTGAGCTATACCCACCATATGCAATTTGCACTGACGGAACGGAAGCGATTGGAGCTACTGCTGTGGACTGTCATTCGCTTACGGCGAACGACCGGTCCCGCAGCCTTCGGCTGCGTTGGCACGCCTGAAGGGACTCGAACCCCTGACCCACTGCTTAGAAGGCAGTTGCTCTATCCACCTGAGCTACAGGCGCATATCATGCGCTTTACGGAGCCCCCGCAAGACCGCCGTTCTCCCGCCCTGAAAGGGGCCCCCGCAAAGCCGCCCTTCAAGCCTTGTGGGGAAAGGAGGCGCAGCGGAGTGAACGAACTCTCCCGCCGTGGGCCGCGCTGCGCGCGGTTTAGGCCTGGGGCAGCGTTGCCGCCTAACGGCTTGCGGGGGAGCGAACGATACGCAGCTTGCGCCGACGCTGGAGCGGGTGATGGGAATCGAACCCACGCGACCAGCTTGGAAGGCTGGGATTCTACCATTGAACTACACCCGCATAGATGGGCGCATCCGCAAATGTCAGCCTTGATATGATAGCATAAAGCCAAACTGTTGTCAATCCCTCCGAAAAAAAAAAGACAAACAGCGCGAAAAGCCCGCGCGGCGCCAAGCCGCGCGGGCTTCTGTCACAGCCTCAGGATGGGCAGGCCGTTTTCGTCCTCCCCCACCAGGGGCAGGGTGACGATGGCCTTGAACAGATCGCCGTCGATGCTGATATCGAACCTGCCGTGCTGCAGCTCGGTGAGGGACTGGGCGATGGACAGCCCCAGGCCGCTCCCCGAGGCGTTGCGGGACTCATCCCCCCGGACAAAGCGCTCCATGAGCCGCTCCGCCGGGATGTCCAGCGCCTCCCGGGAGATGTTCTTCACCGAGAGCACCGCCATGCCGCCGCTCTCCCGCAGGTCTACGTACACCCGCGTGCCCGGCAGGGCGTATTTGGCGCAGTTCGTGAGCAGATTGTCCAGCACCCGCCACAGGTGCCGCCCGTCCGCGTCCACCCAGACCGGCTCCTCCGGCAGGGTGCGCACCACCGTCAGCCCCTGGGCCTCCAGGCGGTCGCCGCACTCGGCCAGGGCCTGGTCGGCCAGCTGCTTGAAGTCCAGCCGCTCCCAGTTCACCGTCAGGCTGCCGGTGGACGCTTTGGATGCCTCCACCAGGTCCTCCGTCAGCTTTTTCAGCCGCTGGCTCTTGCGGTCCAGCACCTCGATATATTCCGCCGCCTTGGGGTCGGCGATCTCCACCTTTTTCAGCAGGTCTACGTAGTTGATGATGGACGTCAGCGGTGTTTTCAAGTCGTGGGACACGTTGGTGATCAACTCCGCCTTGAAGCGCTCGCTCTTCATCCTCTCATCCACTGCGGTGGAGATGGCGTGGCCCAGGTTGTTCAGCTCGTTGGCGTGGCCCCGCAGGTCGGGGAGCATCCGCTGGGTGTCGATGTGGTAGCTGGGGTTGCCGCGGATGATCTCCTGGGTGCCATGGCGGATCTTCTTCCACTGGTAGGCCCACAGGCACAGGTAAAGCCCCGCCAGCACCGTCACAATCAGCCAAAGCCCGTTGGCGATGCCGTTTTCTATGGTCACAATCGTAAAAAGTGTGTACGCCATACAACCCAGCACCGCCTTCCATACCAGGGGCAGGGCCTGGGAGATCCGCCCCATCGCCGCAATGAGTTGACACAGTTTATACCAGCACCAGGCACAGAACATCCACGTCAGGGTGTTGCGCAGCAGGGTGCGGGCCTTGCAGCGAGCGCACACCGTGATCAGCGCCCCCATGCCCAGCGCCGCCGTGGCACACACCGCCAGCCCCACAAAGAGCAGCTGTATATACATGGGCGCATACATATAGGCATAAGCGCTTAAGGTCGCGTCCACCCCGAGGACCACACAGGCAAAACCCGCCAGGAACATGGCGCACAGCAGCACGTCCCCAGGGATGCGGTGGAACCAGTTGAGGTAAATGCCATCCACCCCCCGCTTATGTCCGGCGGAACAGCACAGATATATCATCAGCAGTACGCCCAGCGTGCCCAATATCAGGGTGGCCGTCAGATACTCCACCCGGCTGGCCTGCCATTGCTCCAGCTTCAGGTCCGCCCTGCGGTACTGGTCATCCACCCGGAGGAGCGGGTCCACCCACATCACCAGGCTGACGGTCTCTTTTGCCGTTCCCGCCGTTTCCACGGCATCCGCGCTCAGCTTCCATTCCAGGGTATCCGCGTCAAAGATATAGCCAAACTGGTTGGCCTCCAGGCAGGCCTGCACGGTCGGGGCGTAGAGGTACAGCCCGTCGGAGGTCTCCACCCGCAGTACGACGGTGCGGCCGTCGTCGTTCGTCAGCATGGTGTTCACCGTCAGCTCCGCGCTTTCCGGCCAGTCTACCATGTGGTAGCCCATCACCGCGCCCGTTTCCATATCGTCGTACTCCCGGGCCATCTGCACCAGGTCAGGCAGCCGATCCTGCCACAAATCGCTGCTGCACAGCCCGTCATAGTCCCTCCAGTTTATGATACTCGTGGGCACATGATCCCAATACTCTTCACCTATATGGACGGTGGGCCATGCCGTCTGATTTCGGGTATAGTCCTCCCAGTAGTCCACATCTACCTTGGCGCAGTCCTCCTCGGTGTTGCCGTAGATGATCTTGCCGTCCTGGTCCAGCAGCTGCCAGCGCAGGTTGGTGGCGCTGGCGTCCAGCTCCGCTTCATACTGCTCCATGGTCCTCTTGTCGGCATAGACCAACTCCTGCCCGGATGCCTGGTGCTCATAGATGCCCACCAGGACTTTCACCGTATAGGAGTCCTGCCGGATCAAATAGTTCTGGGTATAGCCCCGGCCCTCCACATAGCTGTAGTCGCTCCCCCACAGCGCCTCCAAATTGGCCAGTTGGTACCACGCCATGATGGCGGTGGCGGTGAATGCCGCCACCGCCGCGATGAAGGCCAGTGCCTTCATCGCGATGTTCTCTCTCCACTTCATTGCATCTTCTCCATTTTATAACCCAGGCCCCACACGACCTTCAGATACCGGGGGTTGGCCGGGTCAATCTCGATCTTCTCTCTCAGATGCCGGATGTGGACGGCGACGGTGTTCTCGCTGCCCAGGGCCGGGTCGTTCCACACCTGCTCATAGATCTGCGCCGTGGAGTACACCCGCCCCAGGTTCTTCATCAGCAGACGCAGGATGTTGTACTCGATGGGGGTGAGGTTCACGCTCTCCCCGTCCACGGTGACGGCCTTGGCCTCGTCGTCCATGACGATGCTGCCGTTGCGCAGGGCGCCGTCCTCCGATTCGGCGGCGGTCCTGCCGCCCAAGGTGGTGTACCGCCGCAGCTGGCTTTTCACCCGGGCGATGACCTCGATGGGGTTGAAGGGCTTGGTGATATAGTCGTCCGCGCCGATGTTCAGCCCCAGCACCTTGTCGGTGTCCTCGCTCTTGGCGGTGAGCAGGATGATGGGGATGTTGCCGCCGGACTCCCGCAGGCGGGCGGTGGCCCGGATGCCGTCCAGCTGAGGCATCATGATGTCCATGAGGATCAGGTCGATGTTCTCCTCGTTCACACACCGGATGGCCTCCTCGCCGTTGTAGGCGGCCACCGTGCGGTAGCCCTCGCTGGACAGGTAGATCTCCAGCGCGGACACGATATCCTTATCGTCGTCACAGACGAGCACTGTGTACATGACGCATCACTCCTTTTCCCGCCAGACCCGCCTCGCCGGGCCGGACAGGCCCCCTGCTCTGAATTTGCGCGCCGCCCGGTGCGGCGTGCGCCTGATGTTATTATCCTACCAGTCCGCCGATTAAGTTGCAACCGGCAAAATCTTTAAAATCCCTTTAAGAACGGAAAAACCCGCCCCGGGAGGCCGGGACGGGCTTCCGTCAGTCCGCACCGCCCTCGCCGTACCAGCCGATCTCGGTGAGGATGCCCATGTTGGGGTAGCGCCGGTGAAGGACGCTGTCCGGGTAAGCCTCGTCCAGGAACTGGCTGACGGACCCGGCGGCGGGGATGGCCTTATGCCGCTGGTCCATACGGCACAGGGCCGCGGCGGACAGGGCGGTGCTGACGGTCAAAAACAGCGCCGCCGCCAGGGCCATCTGCCGGCCCTTCCGGGGTGGGATGCGGTCGATGCAGCGGTACAGCGCCGGACAGGCCAGCCGCACCCACAAAATGGCGGCGGCCCCCCAGAACAGGCAGAACACCAGGTTCACCCGCCCGTTCAGGTTCAGCGGCAGGTGGCGGTAGTCCCAGAAGCAGGCCCCGAACAGTATCTCCTGGAGCCAGGAGCATATGTATTCGTACGCGCCGCCCAGCACGGTGCCGGTCATGAAGATGCGGGCGGAGCTGCCGTCGTCCATGCGGTAGAACGCCAGCGTGAGCAGCACCGCCCCTGCGCCCCACACGATGCTGAACGGGCCGTAGAGCAGGCTGCTGCGGCTGGTGAGCTCGCCCCGGGTGACCAGCCAGAACACCACCTCGATCAGGTCGCCCAGGAAAAAAAAAAAAAAAAACAGCCAGAACAGCC
>JAAVHY010000004.1 GCA_014799485.1 Clostridiales bacterium
ATGGTCTGGCGCAGGGGGACGTTCTTCACCGCCATGCCGCACTTGGCGCGCACGTCGTCCAAGCCGGCCTGGGTGGTGGCGGTGCCCTCTTTGTCCTCGATGTCGATGGCGGTGGGGCCCACGATGATGTTGCCGTGGACGGTGGGGGCCACCAGCACGCCCTTGCCGTACTTGCCGGGGAGCTGGAAAATGGTGTTCTTCACATGCCCCTGAGCGGAATGGTCCAGCAGGAAGTAGTCGCCCCGGCGGGGGACGATGGTCATGGTGTCGTCCGCCACCATGTTGTGCAGCTTGTCCGAGTAAAGGCCCGCGGCGTTGACCACCACCTTGGCCTCCACGTCCCCCTTGGGGGTGGACACCTTCCAGCCGCCGTCGATCTTCTCGATGCCCGTGACCTCGCTGTCGAACTGGAACCTCACGCCGTTGTGGGCGGCGTTCTCCGCCAGGGCAAAGGTCAGCCCGAAGGGGCACACGATGCCGCCGGTGGGGGCGTACAGGGCGGCCACCGCCTCGTCGCTGATGTTGGGCTCCATCTGGACCAGCTCGTCCCGCTCCACGATGCGCAGGCCCTCCACGCCGTTGGCCACGCCGTTCTCATACAGCTTGTTCAGGGCGGGGCGGTCCTCCTCGCTCATCATGACCACCAGGGAGCCGTTGTTCTCGAAGGCGAAGTCCAGCTCCCGGGCCAGACCGGGCATGATGCGGCTGCCCTCCACGTTCAGCTTGGCCATGAGGGAGCCGTGGGCGGCGTCGTAGCCCGCGTGGACGATGGCGCTGTTGGCCTTGGAGGTGCCGCAGCACACGTCCTCCTCCCGCTCCAGCACCAGCACGTCCGCCTTGTACCGGGACACCTCCCGGGCGATGGCGCAGCCGGACACGCCCGCGCCGATAATGACGATATCAACCATGCAGGTTTCACTCCTTACGCGTCTTTTCGCTATGATTTGACAGGAATGAACCGGGCAGCCCGGTTTGCTCCCCTAAAAGGGGCTGGACTGCCCGGCTCACAGCGTTCTCATCACTCAGCATGAGAGACCGGGGGATATGATGCGGCCCGCAGGGCCTCTTTCCGGACGGTCAGTCAGAAGTACTGAGTTTCCATGAGGTCTTGGACGGGAATTTAGAACACACCGGCGGAGGCCAGGGCCATGTGCAGCAGGACGGCCACGATGGCGCCGATGATCGGGCCGACCAGGGGGACGATGGCGTAGCCCCAGTTGGAGTCGCCCTTGCCCTTGATGGGCAGGAACGCGTGGGCGATACGGGGACCGATGTCACGGGCGGGGTTCAGGGCGTAGCCGGTCAGGCCGCCCAGGGACATGCCGATGGACACGATGATGCCGAACACGAACAGGTTGCTGATGCCGTCGGCCACAGTGGGGATGCCCTTGATGGCGAAGACCAGCACGAAGGTGGCGACCGCCTCACAGAAGATGTTCAGGGGCAGGTTGGGGACGGACGGGCCGGTGGAGAACACGCCCAGCTTGGTGCCGGGGTCGTCGGTGGCGTCGAACTGGTCCTTGAACATCAGGTAGACGATGCACGCGCCCACGATGGCGCCGGCGAACTGGGCGGCAATGTACACGGGCACCTCAGCCCAGGGCTGGCTGCCATCCACCGCCAGGGCGATGGTGAGGGCGGGGTTGAAGCTGGCGCCGGAAGCCGCGCCGAAGATGAACGCGGGCACCATGACGGCAAGGCCCCAGGCCAGGGTGATCTGGATGGAGCCGGCGCCCTTCATGCCGGACTTGTTCAGGGTGACGTTGGCGACCACGCCGTCGCCCAGGATGATGAGCAGCATCGTGCCAAAGAACTCGGCCAGGAATTTCACTAACATTGACAAAAGCCTCCTCTTTTTATTCTCTGCCCTGGGCGGGCCCGTTCAGGGCCCGCCCAGGGGGCAGATGGCGAAACTATATCAGACCGCGCGGCGCTCGTGCCGCGGCGGGCTGGCTCAGTCCTCCTTGGCCCAGCCGTAGGAGCACTTGACCGCCTTGCTCCAGCCCTTGCAGCGGGCGGCGCGGTCCTCTTCGGTGATGGCGGGCTCGAAGGTGCGGTCGATGGCCCAGTTCTTGATGACGTCCTCCTTGCTGGCCCAGTAGCCCACGGCCAGGCCGGCCAGATAGGCGGCGCCCATGGCGGTGGTCTCAACGCACATCGGGCGGTTGACGGGCGCGCCGCTGATGTCGGCCTGCATCTGCATGAGCAGGTTGTTGGCGGAAGCGCCGCCGTCCACCTTCAGGGCGGCCAGGTTGATGCCGGAGTCGGCCTTCATGGCCTGGAGCACGTCGTTGACCTGGTAGGCCATGGACTCCAGGGTGGCGCGGATGATGTGGTACTTGTTCACGCCGCGGGTGATGCCCACGATGGTGCCGCGGGCGTACTGGTCCCAGTGGGGGGCGCCCAGGCCGGTGAAGGCGGGGACCACGTAGCAGCCGTTGGTGTCCTTCACCTTGCGGGCCATGTACTCGGAGTCGGGGGAGGAGTCCACCAGGCGCATCTCGTCGCGCAGCCACTGGATGGAGGCGCCCGCCACGAAGATGGAGCCTTCCAGGGCGTAGTTGACCTTGCCGTCCAGGCCCCAGGCGATGGTGGTGACCAGGCCGTTGTTGGAGAACACGGGCTTCTCGCCGGTGTTCATCAGCAGGAAGCAGCCGGTGCCGTAGGTGTTCTTGGCCTCGCCGGGGGTGAAGCAGGTCTGGCCGAACAGGGCGGCCTGCTGGTCGCCGGCCGCGCCGCCGATCTTGATGGGGCCGCCGAAGAACTGGGGGTCGGCCTCGCCGTACACGCAGCTGGAGGGCTTGGGCTCGGGCAGCATGGACGCGGGCACGCCCAGGATGTCCAGGATCTCCTGGTCCCACTTCAGCTCATTGATGTTGAACATCATGGTGCGGGCGGCGTTGGAGTAGTCGGTGACATGGACCCTGCCCTTGGTCAGCTTCCAGATCAGCCAGGTCTCCACGGTGCCGAAGAGCAGCTCGCCCTTCTCGGCTTTCTCCCGGGCACCGGGGACGTTTTCCAGCAGCCAGTGGACCTTGCTCCCGGAGAAGTAGGCGTCGATGACCAGGCCGGTCTTGGAGCGGATCTTGTCCACCAGACCCTCTTTCTCCTTCAGGGAGTCGCAGTACTCGGAGGTGCGGCGGCACTGCCAGACGATGGCGTGATGGATGGGCTCGCCGGTGTTCTTGTCCCACACGATGGTGGTCTCACGCTGGTTGGTAATGCCGATGGCGGCGATGTCGGCGGCGGTGACGCCCAGGTTCTTCATGGCCTCCTGCGCCACTTCCAGCTGGGTGGACCAGATCTCCTCGGCGTCGTGCTCGACCCAGCCGGGCTTGGGGAAGTACTGGGTGAACTCCTTCTGGGCAACACTGCACATCTCGCCCTTCTCGTTGAACAGGATGCAGCGGTTGCTGGTGGTGCCGGCGTCCAGCGCCATGACGTACTTTGCCATACTTGTGTTCCTCCTTTATAAAATTGAAATCTCATTGTGAAAGCAAGGCCGTTCGCTCCCGCTCCGTCCCTGCGCCGGGACGATTGGGGAAAGGCCGGCCCCGCCGGGGGCACATTTGCTGAACTCTATTATAGAGGGCGGCGTGGAAAAAATCATTCGACAACCTGAGATGATTGTATGAATTTTATAGTTTTTGTTTGGTCAGACCTCCTGCTTTGTACAACTTGTTGAAACGCTGACAAACCTAAGGTCACCCCGCCTGTGTCCGCAGGCAGACCTCCTCCGGCGGACGCAGCACATCCAGCAGGCTGCGGAGGCAGCCCCTCACCTCCGCCCGGTCCAGCGGTTTGCGGGAGGTGGACAGCTCGATGAAGTAGTTGGCCACGGCTTTGGTGCAGAAATCCACCACGAAGGCCTGCTGCCGGGGCAGGAGCCGGGGGTCGTCCGCCAGGAACAGCAGGCGGGCCATCCGGGGGCGGATCAAGTCCTGGCAGAAGTCCCGCACCAGTTCCGGGTTGGAGGCGGCGAACACCCGGCGGTAGAACGCCCTGTCCTCTTCCACCAGGGCCAGCACCCGCAGGCACCACTCCTCGAAATCCAGCTCCGGGTCCGCCCGGAGGGGGTCGCCCAGCTGCCGCTCACAGATCCAGGACAGCACGTCGTAAATGTCCTGAAAATGGTAGTAAAAGCTCTGCCGCTTCATCTGGGCGCTCTCCATCAGATCCTGCACCGTAATCTTGCCCAGGGGCCGCTGGCACATCAGCTCCCGCAGCGCCCGGGCGATCTTCAGCTTTGTGTTACTGCACATCGCGGTAAATTCCTCCCCACCGGACCTGCCTGACTCAAGGAAGCGCTGGGCCAATGCGCATCCTGCCGGCGCGATCAGTCTCCTCTAAAATGAATGCGGCGCCTGTCCCGTTTTAGAACCGGGGGCACTAAAAAAGAGCGCAGGAAATACCGCAGCGGTTTCCCACTGTTCGACCCTGTGCCCTCATCTCAAAGGTTTGCTGTTCAGTTAACGCGGGGGAAAGCCCGCCGCAGGTTTCAATGCTGTAACTGTAATTTAGCATATCTGCAAAAGAAAAGCAATCTTTTTTGCTTTTATTTTGCAAAATTCGACAATGCGCACAAAGCGCGCCCCCCGTTTTTGAAAAAACAGACAAAAAACTCCGCTGTCAGGCACAAAGTTCTGGCAGCGGAGTTTTTCATAAAACATTTTGTCAAAGTTTTGCCAGCAAGGTGGTAAGTTCCGCCATGGTTTTGCCGCCGGGAACGGTGGCGTCCCCGTTGAGCACCGTCAGCGGGACCCGTTGGATCTGGTACTTGGCCACCAGCTCGGGATAAAGGTTGGCGTCGATCATGTGGGCGGTAGCCAATGGATTTTCCCAGGCCACCCGCTGAGCGTTCATCACCAGCTGGGCGCAGTGGTGGCAGGCCAGGGATACAAACACCCGGATATCCACAGGCTTTTTTATTTTGCCGATATCTTTTAAGGTCGGCTTGTCCAGCGGCTTGGCGGCCCCTCCGGCATTGAGCAGGGCGGCTGCAAACCCGGTGATTTCCCTGCCTCCCGGCACGCCGTGGAACACCATGCGGCCAAATTCCCCCCCGGCCCAGATGCCGGTGGCGGGCAGCAAGGAGACGTCCAGCAGGCCGTCTACCCCGGCATCCTCTCCGGGGGACAGGAATTTACAGCTCAGTTTGGGGGACAGCCCCGCGATGTGGTTGAGAAACGCCGCCATCTCGCTGCTCTTCCCGTCCTCCCCGATCAGGCATACCATGGCGACCGGGCCGGTCAGCCTGGCAAGCAGCTGGCTCAACTGCCCCTCCAGCTCGGGGGCGATCAGCGGGCTCTTGCCGGGATAGGCATCCGCTTGCAGTGCCATGCGTTCCCCGCCCCCTTACAGCAGGCCCACCAGATCCAGGCTGGGGGTCAGGGTCTCCTCGCCGGGATGCCAGTGGGCGGGGCACACCTGGTCGCCGTGTTCGTAAACAAACTTGGCGGCCTGGAGCTTGCGCAGCAGCTCCTGGGCGCTGCGGCCAATGCCCAGGTCATGGATCTCGTACAGCACGATCTTTCCCTCGGGGTTGAGCAGGAAGGTGCCGCGCAGGGCCTGCCCCTCGCCCTCCAGCAGCACGCCGAACTGCCTGGCCAGCGCCCCGGCGGGATCGCCCAGCATGGGGAAGGGGATGGCTTTGATGGTGTCGGAGGCGTCCGCCCACGCCTTGTGGACGAAGTGGGTATCCTCGCTGACGGAGTAGACCTCGCAGCCTTCGGCCTTGAAGCCCTCATACTGCTCGGACAGATCCTTCAGCTCGGTGGGACACACAAAGGTGAAGTCGGCGGGATAGAAAAACACCACCGACCAGCGTCCCAGAAGATCCGTTTCGGTAAAGGGGCGGAAACACCCTTCGTGGTAGCCCATAACGGAAAAGGGCTCCAGCTCTTTGCCGATCATATGTGCCATATCGCGTTCCTCCTCGTATTTTTCAGTATGGGATTTCCCGCCGGTTCCGGCGGGCAGGACTATACTCTCAGGCTAACAATAGCAGATTTTCTCTGCGCTTGCAAGCGTTTTCCACAAAACCCCGTCTCTTCTTCCCTCTCAGATTCAACAAGTTGGCGGGTTTGTCAAAAAACGGCCGATGCCGCCCTTGTATTTTTTCTGCCCCTGGGCTATACTTTATCATGAAGAATGCGATCCGTTTACATTGCCGCCCCGGCGGGGTCCATCCGGCCGGACAGCGCCTGTTAACAATTTTGAAAAGGAGGAACCAACGATGGGAAAAAAGGAAATTAAGAGCAGCCTGGGCATTACCAACATGAACGGCATTACCAGCGATGACGACCGTAGCTGCGCGCTGAACGACATGAACTGTCTGGAGGGGCAGGAGGGGCAGGGCTTCTCCCTCACTGACATGAACGCCGCAGCGAAGGACGAGGACACCAGCTGCAGCCTGAACGACATGAACTGCCAGGGCGGCTGACGCGCGTAACTGGGACCAGCGCCCGAGCACCTGCTTTTGAGGGATCGTATCGGCATGGAGAGGCCCCGCCGGCCTGTGTTGGACGGCGGGGCCTGTCAGCGCCCATACGGTTTTTTTGTGCCCGCATGGCGGAGATCACATCCGCCACACGTCCCGGCTGGTGGCGGACACCGCCATGGCCCCGGCGGACAGCGCGGCCATCACGTCCTCCTTGTCCTTGATCAGCCCTCCCGCCAGGATGGGGATGCGGGTGGTTTGGGCGATACGGCGGATGGTTTTGGGCATGACGCCGGGGAGCACCTCGATGAAATCGGGCTTGACGCCTTCCAGCTTGTCGATGCCCGCCAGGGCCATGGAGTCGATGACGAACAGCCGCAGTACGGTGAACATCTTCAGCTCCCGGGCACGCCTGACCAGGTTGGGCTTGGTGGAGATGATGCCGTCCGCCCGGGTGTTCTGGTGGATGAAGTCCACGGCGATCTCCTTGCCGGAGGACAGGCCGCCCACCAGGTCGGTGTGGATCATGACGATCTTGCCCCCGTCCTTGGCCCTGGCTACGATGTCCGCGATGGAGCACAGGTCGCCGAACAGCAGGAACACCACCTGGATGCTGTCCAGGGTGAGGCACTCCTCAAGCTGTTCCATGTCCTTCACCGCCGCGATCACCGGCGAGGCCAGCACCGCGTCATAGAAGCGTTGGTCCACAGCCGCAAACCCCCTTTCCGCCGGGGACTGCCCCGGCCCGTTTCCGCCGCCCCGCCCATCTGGGCGGGGTATTTGACTTTATTATACCTGTTTATGCCGCATCCCGCAACATTTTTCTCATCCGTTGCTGAAGCCGGCATGATTCGTGTTTTTGCAAAAGGAGCGCCTCACCTAAAATGAGGCGCTCCCAATGGCTCCATGCCTAATGTCTGGTTCAAGATTTGGATAACATATCCCGAATCTTTCTATAGTATCCTTTTACAGACTGGTACAACTTAGGGGATAGCTTAGACAGCGCCCATTTGAACGAAGACCGTACTTTTTCACAACATTCTTTTACAAGCCGGTACAGCCCGGGGGACATCTTGAACAGCCTCCATTTAAACGAGGACAGTTTTTTCCCGGTGATCTGATATGCTTTTTCGTCGATTTCCGCTATATATTGGTTTACAAGGCCCTTATCCGTAACGGTCAACAGGTAACACATCGAGTCGGAAGCCAGCAGATCCTTTGCGCGAAGTGCGTACTTTTCTATCCCATACTGCTGGAAGAACGCAAGGCGGTCCAAAGCCATATCAGTGAAATCTTTTGAATATATGCACCGCACCCCGTTTTCCCTTGTGATGCTGTTCAGGCTTTGCCGGTATGCGTATAATTTCAAATCTGCATAGCACACAGCGTCTGTTTGGGAATATATGCGATGGAAAAGGAAGTCATCCTCATAGACCCGCCCAACGGGATACCTCATCGTCTCAAATATTTTTTTGCTGTATAGTTTCCCCCATGCACCGACAAATTTACCTACAGCAGCTGTTCCCATGAGGTCGAATACTTCATTCCGGCTCACTTTTTTGCAGAAATCTGCCAACTCCGCCGGAATCATATCCAGCGCGGCATTGTCGTCGCTGTCCTCGACTTTCAAATAGTTGCATACGGAGAGTGGCACATCATATTGCAGGAGCGCGTCCAAAAGGGTCTCGATCATATATAGGGAGATGTAGTCGTCCGAGTCAACAAAATGGATGTACTCGCCCTTCATATGGTCCAGGCCGGTATTCCGCGCGGCGGACAGCCCCTGGTTTTTTTGTGTGAACAGGCGGATCCTCGGGTCGCTTTGCGCATATTGGAGGCAGATATCCTCGCTGTGGTCTGTGCTCCCGTCATTGACCAGGATGATCTCCAGATTGCGATAGGTCTGGCCCACGATGGAGTCAAGGCAGCGGGCTAAATATTTTTCCACATTGTAAACCGGTATGATGACAGATACAAGCGGCTGTGCTTTTACCTGTTCCATGCTATCGCCCCCGCTCCTGTTTTTGCAAGCCGGTACAGCCTGGGGGATATCTTGAACAGCATCCATTTGAACGAAAACAGTTTCTTCCCAGTGATTTGATATGCCTTTTCTTCGATTTCCGCTATATATTGATTTACAAGGTTCTTATCAGTAACGGTCAACAGGTAGCACGCCGAGTCAGAAGCCAGCATATTCTTTGCGCGAAAGATATACTTTTTCACTCCATACTGCTGGAAGAACGCAAGACGGTCTAAAGCCATGTCAACGAAATCCTTTGAACGTACGCGCCACACCCCGTCTTTTCTTGTGGTGCTGGTCAGGCTTTGCCGATATGCGTATAATCTCAGATCCACGCAACACACGGCGTCCGCCTGAGAATATATGTGATGGAAAAGGAACTCATCTTCATAAATCCGCCCGACAGGGTATCTCAGTGTCTCAAATATTTTTTTGTTGTATATGGTTCCGCATGGGGTGACAAATTTGCTTACATTGGCTGTCCCTATGAGGTCAAACACCTCATCTCGGCTCATTTTTTTGCAGAAATCAACCTGCGCCACGGGAATCATATCCAGCGCGGCATTGTCATCATTGGCCGCGACTTTCAAAAAGTCGCATGCGGCGATGGGCACATCATATTGCAGGAGTTTGTCTAAAAGGATTTCGATTATTTGCGGGGAAATGTAGTCGTCCGAGTCAACAAAATGGATGTATTCGCCCTTCATATGATCCAGGCCAACATTTCGCGCGGCAGACTGCCCCTGGTTTTCTTGCGTGAACAGGCGGATCCTTGGGTCGCTTTGCGCATACTGGAGACAGATTTCGCCGCTGCGATCCGTACTCCCGTCATTGACCAGGATGATCTCCAAATTGCGATAGGTTTGTCCTACAATGGAGTCAAGGCAGCGGGCTAAATATTTTTCCACGTTGTAAACCGGTACGATAACAGATACGAGCGGCTGTACGTTTACCTGTTCCATGCTATCGCCTCCATTCCTATTGGTCTGGGCTGAGAAGGCGGTCATAAACCGCTTCCAGCCGCTTCGTACTTTCCCTGATGTCTATCCTGCGGCAGTGGACTCCGGCATGGCCTTTCTGGCGGTCATAAAAAGGTCAGCCCACAAGATGGAGTCGGCGCAGGCGGCTGAAACATTTTTTTGCAAGCCGACACAGCCCGGGGGATGTCTTGAACAGCATCCATTTGAACGAGAACAGTTTCTTCCCGGTGATCTGATATACTTTTTCTTCGATTTCTGCTGTATATTGTTTTACACGTTCTTGATCTGTAATGGTCAACAGATAGGATGCTGAGTTGAAGGCCAGCAGATTCTTTGCACGAAGGGTATACTTTTTTACGCCATACTGCTGGAAGAATGCAAGGCGTTCTAAATGCGCATCGATGGAATCCTTCGGAGATATGAGACACGCTCCGTTTTCCCTTGTAATACTGTTCAAGCTTTTCCGATATGCGTATAATCTCAGATCCACATAGCACACGGCGTCCGTCTGCGAATATATGTGATGGGAAAGGAAAGCGTCCTCATAGACCCGTCCCACTGGATATCGCAGCGTCTCAAATATCCCTTTGCTGTATAGTTTTCCCCATGCGGTGACAAATTTACTCTCAGACCACATGCGGTCAAACACTTCGTTCCGGCCCATTTTTTTGCAAAAGTCTGCTTGCCCCGCGGGAATCATATCCAGCGCGGCATTATCGTCGCTGTCCTCGGCTTCCAAATAGTTGCATACGACGACGGGCACATCATATTGCAGGAGAACGCCCAAAAGGGTCTCGATCATATGCGGGGAGATATAGTCGTCTGAGTCAACAAAATGGACGTACTCGCCCTTCATATGGTCCAGGCCGGTATTCCGCGCGGCGGACAGCCCCTGGTTTTTTTGTGTGAACAGGCAGATCCTCGGGTCGCTTTGCGCATATTGGAGACAGATATCCTCACTGTGGTCTGTGCTTCCGTCATTGACCAGGATGATCTCCAGATTGCGATAGGTTTGTCCTACGATGGAGTCAAGGCAGCGGGTTAAATATTTTTCCACATTGTAAACCGGTACGATGACAGATACGAGCGGCTGTGCTTTTACCTGGTCCATGCTATCACCCCCGTTCCTGCTGCTTCTGGCAGAGAAGGCTGTCGTAAATGGCTTCCAGCCGCTTTGAGCTCTCCCTAATGTCATATCCCGCGGCGGCGACTTCGGCGCGGCCTCTCCGCCGGTCATAAGAAAGATCGGTCCGCAGGATGGCTTCGGCCCAGTCCGCCGGATCTTTCAAGCTCAGGAAAGACAGCCTGGGCGTGACTGCGGTTTTCATCGGGACATAAGTTGAGGCAAAACAGGCAAGTCCAGCTGTCTGGGCCTCGACAAGGATTACAGGGAAGCCTTCAAAGCTGGACGGCAGAAGCAAAACGTCAAAAGCCTGCAACCACTCATGGACGTTGTCCACACGGCCCTGAAAGGAGACATTTTCAAGACCCATCTCTTTGACAGCGCACCGCAGTCCACCCTCCAATTTCCCGTCACCGAGTAAGACCAGCTGGGCGTGATCGCACCGGCGATTGACCTCCCGAAGAATCTTCAGCAGAAACTCAGGGTTTTTCACCGGGGCAAAACGCCCGGCAAAGCCCAGCACAAGCTTGTTTGTAAGGCCGTACTGCTCTCTCAGCCGGCTCCGAACGGTTTGGTCGAAGACAAACTTGCCGGTGTCGATCCCGTTTGGCAGAATTTCATACGG
>JAAVHY010000005.1 GCA_014799485.1 Clostridiales bacterium
CGCCGCTGGCTGGTGCCCGTCGTGTCCATCCTGCTGTGCCTGTCCCTGCTGGGCGGCGTCTGCTTCTGGGCGGTGAACCGCATCGCCAGCATCATTGCCGAGGCCGGACGGGACGACCCCATCGACGACCCCCGCCCCCGGGTCAGCCGGGAGGTGTCCGACCGGTCCGAGTGGACCCCGGACGAGCTGCCCTGGGGCGAACCAGACCCGTCGGTATCCCTGTCCGTCCAGCCCGCCGGGGCGGTGCTGTCCTCCGCGCGGATCTATGCGGAGACGCTGCCCAGCCTGATGGTCGTGGAGGCCGCCCACAGGCCCGACCACCGCTGGCAGCTCCAGGGATACAGCACGGGCACCGGGATCATCCTCACCGAGTCCGGCTACGTCCTCACCAATTACCATATCATCGACGAGTCTGTCTCCATCCAGCTCCGGCTGCTGGGCGATACGGCCACCGCCTACGACGCCCAGGTCATCGGCTTCGACGAGGAGTTTGACATCGCCGTGCTGAAATTCGACCCCGCCGGCACGCGGCTCACCCCCGCCCAGCTGGGGGATTCCGACCAGCTGGCCGTGGGCGACTGGGTGTACGCCGTGGGCAATCCCATGGGCTATCTGCTGGGCTCCATGTCCATGGGCATCGTGTCCGCCCTCAACCGGGACGAGGACGCCGCCGGCAGCGCCCTGGGCCTCATCCAGACCGACGCCGTGCTCAACCCCGGCAACTCCGGCGGGGCGCTGCTCAACGAGTCCGGCCAGGTGGTGGGCATCACCTGCGCCAAGATCACCGGCGTGGTCTACGAGGACGGCGAGACCATTGATGAGGCCGTGGTGCTGGAGGGGATGGGGCTCGCCATCCCCATCACCGACGCGGTCCCCTTCATCAACCACATCCTGGCCACCGGCGAGACCTGGCGGCCCGCCATGGGGATCACCTGCTCCGCCGCCACGGTGGACGGCCGAAAGGGCGTCCAGGTGAAGGAGATCACCAACCCCGACGCTCGGGCGGCGGGGCTGAAGGTAAACGACCTCATCGTGTCCGCCAACGGGCAGCCGGTCACCTCCCTGGTGGAGCTGCGCCGGGTGCTCTACCGCACCGGCGTGGACGGGGAACTGACCTGCACCGTGGTGCGCAATGGGTCGGAGCGGGAGATCTCCTTCTCTCTGATCGAACTGCCCGAGCAGGAGTGAGGGCGGCCATGGAACGAGATCAGGTCGTCGCCCTGCTGGCCCGGGAAGAGGGCCACGTCTCCGGCGAGGAGATGAGCCGCGCCCTTGGGGTCACCCGGGCGGCGGTGTGGAAGGAGATCGAGGCGCTGCGTCAGGCGGGCTGGCCCATCGAGTCAGCCACCCGGAAGGGCTACCGGCTGGCGGGCCCGCCCCCCGTCCTCTCCGCCCCTTACATCTGCGCGCGATTGGACAAAGACAACCTCTTTGCCGGGAAGGTGCGTGTGGAGCCGCTGGTGGACTCCACCAACACCCGGCTGAAGGCCATGGCCCACTCCACCCCCACGGGCTCCGCCCTGCTGGCGGAGGAGCAGAGCGGGGGCCGCGGCACCCACGGGCGCTCCTTCCAGTCCCCCCGCGGGGACGGGCTGTACCTGTCGGTGCTCATCCGGCCCTCTGTGGGTCTAAGCGACCTGCTCACCCTGACGGGCTGGGTGGCCGTCGCCGCCCGGGAGGGCGTGGAAAAAGCCTGCGGCGCCCCGGTGGACATCAAGTGGCTCAACGACCTCTACCTCAACGGGAAAAAGCTGTGCGGCATCCTCACCGAGTTCGCCCTGCTGGCGGAGAGCGGCGAGCCGGACTATGTGGTCATCGGCATGGGGGTCAACATGAACCAAACCGCCGAAACCTTCCGGGCCCAGGGGCTGGAGGAGGTGGCCACCTCCCTGGCCATTGAGGGCTATCCGGTGGAGCGCAACCATCTGGCCGCCTGTCTGCTGGAGGCGCTGGACAAGCTCAGCCGCGACTTCCCCGCCAAACGGGCGGACTATCTGGAGCGCTACCGCGCCCACTGTATCACCTTGGGCCGCCGGGTCAGCTTCGACGGCGAGGGGACGCTCCAGACCGGGACGGTCACCGGGGTGGACGATAACTTTGCCCTGCTGGTGGACGGGGACGACGGGAAAGCGCATACCGTGTCCTCCGGGACGGTGAAAATGATATAAAAAGCGGCCCTGTGCATAGCACAGGGCCGCTTTTTACGCCCTTTTTTCAATAGAAAGTGTCCAAAACCTGGTGGAGCCGGCTCTCCATCTCGGCCATGGGGATCTCCCCCAGATTGCCGCCGAACAGGGAGATTTCATACAGGATACCGTCTTTCGTGAAGAAGCCGATGCAGTAAGAGGGAGCCCACTCCCCTTCCGGGTCCGGGGGGCTGACCTGGGCGATGATCCGGGCGGTGCACCCGTTGGCCATGGGGTAGTCCTCCAGCGTCCGGACATCGGTGCCCAGCGGTGTGGGCATGCCGTAGAGTTCCTCATAGGGATAGTCCTCACCGTAGATATAGATGACCGTCTCGACAATCTGCCCCCCGGGCAGCTTGAAGAGGCTGTCGAACGCCACGTGCTGGACGTTGGTGGTTTCCCCGCTCAGATCCGGGACCGCCTGCACGTAGTACTCATCTTCCCAGGCCGCGCCGCTGGTATCCCGCCAGGTACAGGGAATGTCGTCCCCGATGTAGGCTTTGGCGTCCTCCCAGCTGTCGAAAGACCGCTTCGGGCCGGAATTATTGTGCTGGTCGAACACACAGGTGTTGTAGTCGTCCTGGAGCTCCTGGCTGAAATCCTCCAGGGTGTAGCGGTCGGCCTCGCCGTGAATTTCGAAGCGCGCCAGCTCCTTGTCGTAGTACATCCAGCTGTCGTAGGTTTTGAGCATCAGGTTGTAGATCGTAGTGGCGGCAAAGGCCGTGCCCACCAGCAGTACACACACCGCCGCCGCGATCAGCCCCGCCCGCAGGGGGCGGACGCCCCGCCGCTTGGCGGGCTTTTGTTCCGCCCGTTCCATTAAACCGTTCATCAGACGCTCCTTTGCTTCCTTGGAAAACCGCAGACCGTCCAGCGCGTCCCGGTAGTCCTGTTCAAGTCGCTTCATATTCCCTGCCTCCTAACATGGCCCGTAATTTTTTCCTGCCCCGGCTGAGATGGGCGGACACCGCCGCCTCGCCCCGCCCCGTCAGGGCGGCGATCTCTTTTACCGAATACCCCTCGTAATAAAAGAGGTAAATCGCCTCCCGGTATTTCCCCGGCAGCTCCATCACCGCGTCCAGCACCTCCGACCGGGGTGCTTCCGGGGCCGCCAGCGATTGGGCGTCCTCCAGGGGCACAGCCCTGCGCCGGAAGGCGCGCAGCTCGTCCTTGCAGGCGTTGATGGCGGCGCGGATGACCCACGCCTTTTCGTGTTCAGGGCTGTCAAACACCTCGTCCCCCGTCAGCAGCTTGAGCAGTACCGTCTGGCAGATGTCCTCCCCGTCCTGAGGGGATTTCAGATAGGTATAGCTCAGCCGCAGGATCAGGTCGGAGTAGGTGTTCACCAGCCGTTCGGCCTCCTGTTGACATAGCTTCATGGGGTTCTCTCCTTCAAAGGCGCCTTCACTGACAATACGAATGAGGGGCGCGAAACCTGACAGCGCGCCCAAAATTTTTTCTATGGGCCGGCTCCCTTAACAAAACCTGTCAACCCTCCGATATGGTAAGTATATCCCAAAAACGAGAGGAGCGGTGAAAATGGAACTGCGCACCACCCGGGAGATGCGGCGCAATGAACAGCTTTCCAGAGCCATGTCGAAAAAGGCGGAGACAGCGGACGCCCCTGTCCAGGCCCAGCCCTCCCCCAAGCGGCAGCCGGCCACGGCGGACAAGCTCACCCTCTCCCGGCAGGCGTTGAGCTTCCTGGAGGAGCAGGACCGCAAACGGTGGCAGTGGAAACAAGAGCGGGAACAGCGGCGGCAGGACCGGATGAGCGACAGCCTCAGCGCCCTGGAAAGCTCCAAGCGGGAGCTGGACGCCATGGGCGAAAAGCTGAAGGTGCTGAGCAAGTGCCAGAAGATCGCCGTGTCCATCATGAAGGGCAACCGGGTGCCCCCGGAGGATTTGGAATACCTGATGAACAACGACCCGGAGGGCTACAAGCTGGCCATGGCCATGCGCCGGGAAAACCCGGACCCGGAGGACGAGAAGAGCGTCCTGGACGACGAGGACCGCGGCGGCGGCCGCGCCGAGGCGTCCGGCAGCGGCGGGGAGTCCCCGTCCGTTGAGGCTTCCGCGCCCTCCGACAGCGGCGGCAGCGCCGCCCCCACAGCGGAATGAAAAACCCCCCTCCCAGCGCGGCTGGGAGGGGGGTTGCTTTACCGCACCACCAGCTCGCCGTCTCTCTCGTCCACGGTGAGGGTGGAATCCGGGGCGGCCTCCCCGGCGATGATCCTGCGGCCCACCAGGTTCTCCACCGTGTGCTGGAGATACCGGCGCAGGGGCCGGGCGCCGTACATGGGGTCGTAGGCGGCGTCCAGAATCAGGGATTTGGCCCCGTCCGTCAGCTCGACCTTCAGCCGCTTGTCCGCCAGGCGGCGGTTCAGTCCCGCCAGCAGCAGGTCGATGATGTGGTAGATGTTGTCTTTCGTCAGCGGTTTGTAGAACACGATCTC
Organism: Clostridiales bacterium; assembly: GCA_014799485.1. The sequence continues at coordinate 4,643 of JAAVHY010000005.1, forward strand.
GTCCAGCCGGTTGAGGAACTCGGGCCGGAAGGAGCGCTTCAAAAGCTCGTCCACCTGGGCCCGGGCTGTGGCGGAAACCTCACCGTCCGGGCCGATGCCGTCCAGCAGGAACTGGCTGCCCAGGTTGGAGGTGAGGATGATAACGGTGTTCTTGAAATCCACCGTCCGGCCCTGGCTGTCGGTGATGCGCCCGTCGTCCAGCACCTGCAACAGCACGTTGAACACGTCCGGGTGGGCCTTCTCCACCTCGTCGAACAGGATGACGGAATAGGGGTGGCGGCGCACCGCCTCGGTGAGCTGGCCGCCCTCCTCATAGCCCACGTACCCCGGAGGGGCCCCGATGAGCCGGGATACGGAGAACTTCTCCATATACTCGCTCATGTCGATGCGCACCAGGTTCTTTTCGCTGTCGAACAGGGCTTCGGACAGCGCTTTTGCCAGCTCCGTCTTGCCCACGCCGGTGGGGCCCAAAAACAGGAAGGAGCCGATGGGCTTGTCGGGGTCGGCGATGCCGGCGCGGGAGCGCAGGATGGCCTCGCTCACCAGCCGCACGGCCTCCTCCTGGCCCACCACACGCCTGTGCAGAATATCTTCCAGGTGGAGCAGCTTCTCCCGCTCGCCCTCCATCAGCTTGGCCACCGGGATGCCCGTCCAACGCTCCACGATGCGGGCGATCTCCTCCTCGGTCACCTTGTCACGGAGCAGATTGTCCTCCTTGGACTGGGCGGCGTAGCCCTCCTGCTCCTCCAGCTGCTTTTTCAGCTCGGGAATCGTGCCGTATTGGAGTTCCGCCGCCTTTTCCAAGTCGTACTCCCGCTGGGCCTTCTCCAGCTGGGCGTTGGCGGCTTCCAAATCCTCGCGGAGCTTCTGCACCTTGCCGATGGCGTTCTTCTCGTTCTCCCACTTGGCCTTGCCCGCATTGAACTGATCCCGCAGACCCGCCAGCTCCTTCTGGATGTCCGCCAGACGGGCCTGGGAGAGCTGGTCGTCCTCCTTTTTCAGCGCCGCCTCCTCGATCTCGCACTGGATGATCTTCCGGGAGATCACGTCCAGCTCGGTGGGCATGGAGTCCATCTCGGTGCGGATCAGGGCGCAGGCCTCGTCGATGAGGTCGATGGCCTTGTCGGGCAGGAAGCGGTCGGTGATATAGCGGTTGGACAGGGTGGCGGCGGCCACGATGGCCCCGTCGGTGATTTTTACCCCGTGGAACACCTCGTAGCGCTCCTTGAGGCCCCGGAGTATGGCCACCGCGTCCTCCACCGTGGGCTCATTCACCATCACGGGCTGGAAGCGGCGCTCCAGGGCGGCGTCCTTCTCGATATACTGCCGGTACTCGTTCAGCGTAGTGGCCCCAATGCAGTGGAGCTCACCCCGGGCCAGCATGGGCTTTAAGAGGTTGCCCGCGTCCATGGCCCCCTCGGTCTTGCCCGCGCCCACGATGGTGTGCAGCTCGTCGATGAACAGCAGGATACGGCCCTCGGACTGCTTCACCTCGTTCAAGACGGCCTTCAAGCGCTCCTCGAACTCGCCCCGGTACTTGGCCCCGGCGATGAGCGCCCCCATGTCCAGGGCGAAAATGGTCTTGTCCTTCAGTCCGGCGGGCACGTCCCCCTTGACGATGCGCTGGGCCAGCCCCTCGGCGATGGCGGTCTTGCCCACGCCTGGTTCGCCAATCAAAACGGGGTTGTTCTTGCTCTTCCGGCTCAGGATGCGGATGACGTTGCGGATCTCGTCGTCCCGGCCGATCACCGGGTCCAGCTTGTTCTGCCGCGCCCGCTCCACCAGGTCGGCGCCGTACTTTTTCAGCGCCTCGTAGGTGTCCTCCGGGTTGTCGCTGGTCACCCGCTGGTTCCCCCGCAGGGCGGCCAGCGCCTGCATCACCCGCTCCCTGTCCACGTTGTAGGTACGGAACAGCTCTTTCAAATTGCCCTCCGCCGTGTCAATGAGGGCCAGCAGGATGTGCTCCACAGAAACGAATTCGTCCTTCATGCCGCCCGCGATGGTCAGCGCCTGGTTCAGCGCCTTGTCCACGCCGGGAGCGATATAGACCTTGTCCGCCTCCCGGCCGGAGCCGGACACCTTGGGCAAAACCTCCACTTCGTGGCGGACGGCGGCCCGGAAGGACTCCACCGTCAGCCCCATGTGGGTGAGCAGCTGGGGGATAAAGCCCCCCTCCTGCTCCACCAGGGCCAGCAGCAGATGGGGCTGTTCGATCTGCTGGTTGCCGTGCTGGACGGCGATGTTCTGGGCATTCTGGACGGCTTCCAGGGATTTCTGAGTAAATTGGTTCATATTCATGGCAAATTCACTCCTTCTCGGGCTGTGGGACAGTCCACAGCCAGCCTGTCGTTCTGAGATTAGTATATCCCACTGCCCGCAGAATTCATGAACTGGGTGTAAACAATTAGCACTCGCCATCGGCGAGTGCTAAAAAGAAGCGTGAAGCCATCGTGAGCAGTGCGGATGGAACGCAGCGAGGGCAAAAGCCCAAGGCCCGCACAGCGGGACTGGGTTTTGTCCGAGTCGGAGTGAAGCCGCACGTCGCGAACAGGCGTAGCGTGACAACAGGCTTATTTGCATAACTTCAAAAACGCCCGGAAGATGGCCCCGCCGTCCACCGTGTCGGGGCGGGCCTTTTCCCCGGTCATCCGCTCCGGGTGGAACTGGACGGAAATCAGGGGCAGGCTGTCATGCTCCACCGCCTCAATGACCCCGCCCTCGGAGCGGACGGTCACCGTCAGCCCCCGGCCCAGCCGCCCCAGCGCCTGATGGTGACTGCTGTTCACCGGGAACACCGGGCCGTACAGCCGGTGGAGAAGCGAACCCTCCTCTGCCCGCACCAAGTGGACCCGGTCCCCCGGCTCGTCCTGCCGGTGGAAGGGGTCCAGTTCAGGCCCCAGATCCTGGATCAAGTCGCCCCCCAGCCACACGTTGACCACCTGGTGCCCCCGGCAGATGGCAAGCACCGGCTTATTCGCGCCCAAAAACGCGTCCAGCAGGGCCAGCTCCGCCCTGTCCCTGGCCTGGTCGATGCCCACGGAGCCGTGGTTCTCCTGGCCGAACAGGGCCGGGTCTATGTCGTCCCCCCCGGTGAGCAGCAGCCCGTCATAGCCCAGGTCGGGTGCCGGGAGATACCGCGCCTCCCCCATTCCCCCGGCGGCCTCAATGGCGGCCAGGTAATTGGCGGCGTCCCCCCCGCCGGTGGAAATCAAGATCCTCGGTTTCATTGCGTTCCTCCCCTTTGTACGTTTCAACCAGTTTCCCCGTTTCGCGGCCGTCACAAAACGCGGAAGTTTGTGTTGCGTGGGTGGCGGGCTTAAAGCTCTTTTTGCCTACTTTTTCTCTTGGGAAAAAGCGGGGCGGGAAAAAGTGACCCCTTGCGCCAGCAGGGCGGCGGAATACATCGCGGCCCCCAGCAGCCCGCACACCAGCGACGACCAGCCGCCGCCGCACCCGGCGGCCAGCATGATCCGAAACAGCAGATTGCACCACAGCCCCATCAGGCCCGCCGACAGCAGGGGCCGGACAAACCAGGAAAACCACTCCGCCCGCAACCCCGTGGCCCGGAGGACGGAGGCCAGGTTCAGCCCCGCCCCGGCAATGCCCGAGGCCACGAAACCCGCCGCGAATCCCGCCAGCCCAAACCGGGACACGGAGAAAAAGGTGAAGGCCAGCTGCACCGCGTCACTGACGATGGCGTTGCGGGCGGCCTTGCCCTGAAGCCCCAGGCCGTTCAGCGCCCCGGACAGCACCGACTGCCAGCAGCCCAGCAGGGTGCCCGCCGCCAGGGGGACGATCAGCCCCCCCACCCGCTCGTCCCGGAACAGCGCCGCCCCCACCGTGGGGCCGATGATGGCGAGCAGGGCCATGGCCGGGGCCATGAGCAGGGAGGTGGCGGACATCACCCGGTTCAGAAAGCCCCCCGCCGCCCGCCGGTCCCCCCGGGCGGTGCGCCGGGACAGGTCGGGCACCATCACCAGGCACAGCGCCCCGATGAAGCCGGTGGGCAGGCCCAGCATGGGCAGGGTCATGCCGCACATCACCCCAAATTCCGACATGGCTTCCGACAGGGTCATGCCCCCCTCCACCAGCTTGGCGGGGATCAGCACGGAATTCGCCGACCCCAGCAGGGTGCCCAGCAGGGAGGTGGCCCCCACCGGCAGGGCGATGGAAATGAGCCGCCGCCCGCTGACCACCTCCCCGGCGGGGCCCGGCGGGAAGCGCCGCCAATGCCGCCGGAACAGCAGGGTGAGGGCGCAGGCGGAGAACACCTCGCACAGCACCATGCCCAGGGCGATGATGCCCACCGTCTCCTCCGCGCTCCGGGGCAGCAGGGCGGCCAGAAGCAGCAGCACCGCCGCCGCCCGAATGACCTGCTCCGCCGTCTCCACGGCGGCGGGCGGGCGCACCCGTCCGATGCCGTAAAAGCAGTGCTTGTGGAGGTTTTCCACCCCGGTCAGCAGCATACAGGGCACCAGCAGCACCACCCCCAGCCGGGTGCGGGCGTCCCCCAGCACATAGACAGAGATGGGGTCGGACAGCGCCGCCACCGCCAGCCCCAGGGGGACGGCCAGCAGGAAAAAGTCCCTCAGCGCCCGGCGGAGGACGGACTTCACGGCGCCGTCGTCCCCCAGGGCGTGATACCGGGCGGACAGGGTGGACACCGCCACCGTCAGCCCTACGGCGGTCACCGACATGAGCATGGAGTATACTGGCATGACCAGCTGGTACAGCCCCATGGTCTCCGCGCCGATGAGCCGGGAGAGCAGCATCCGGTACAAAAAACCCACCACCTGGGCAAACAGGCCGGTGGCGGTGAGCAGCAGGGTGCCGGCCAGGATCGTGGACAAGGGATCGCCCCCTTCATATGGATAACATCTTGTCTATCCATATGAAAGGGGGCTTGTCAGACATTCATGGGAGCAGGGACGTGCTGGGTGCAGGGCGGCAGGTTCCCCTCTCTCTCGGCACAGTCCAGTCCCCCCTTTATTCGTTGTAGTAACAAGCCACATGGTGCGCCCAAACGCCTTAGCTGGCCTGTGCACTCGTTCGAGGGAAACCTGCCGTCCTGCCGCGCTGTTCCGCCGTCCCTCCGTGCTACTCGGCGACGCGGGTGAGCGCCCCGGTGATACCGTCCAGGTAGTAGTTCGCCGTGTCGGTGGCCACCAGCCACACCGGCGTCAGCCGGACGCCGCCGGACAGGGATTGGGCGTGCCCCCGGTAGCCCGCCTCCATGGAGCGGATGGCGGAGCACACGTCGCCGGCGGCGGCCATCCCCTCGGAAAAGCGCATCAGCGCCGTGGGCAGGGTGAGCGCCTGCCCCGCCTCCGCCGTGCTCCCTTTCGCGATGAGCAGCGTCCCCCGCAGGGAGCGCAGCTCCCCGTCCCGGTAGGAAAGCTCCACCTCGCAGGAGAACACAGGCACGCCGTCCCACAGCTGCCGGAAGCGCACCGCAGTCTCCTCCCCCTGGGTGGACAGGCCGGTCTGCTCCGCCTTGATCCCCATCTTCTCCAGCAGGGCGGCGGCGTGGGACTCCGGGTGGTCGGTCTGCCAGCGCCCGTCCTCTTCAAAAGAGGCGGACAGCTCCCCGCCCGAGCGCAGGCTCACCTCGCCCAGCTCCCCCCGGTAGAGGTACAGCCCGCCGCCCCGGTTGTCTCCCTGGAGCTCTTCCCCCAGCAGGGCGCACGCCAGCCGGGCCTCCCCTTCCACGTCCCGCTCCACCGCCGCGGGGGACAGCCTGTCCATGGCGGCGAGGGCGTCCAGCTCTACCCGGACTCCCCCCTGCTCCAGCACCTGGGCGGTCCGCTCCAGCGCCAAGCGCTCATAGTTGGCGGCCTCCTCACGGCGGGCGCCCACCAGCACCAGCAGGAAGCCGTTCACCGTCAGCAGGATGAGGATGATCAGATTTTTCAGCTTGGGCCATTCCACAGGGCCGCCCTCCTCAAAAGCCTGTATTCACGCCGCGACCCAGGCCGGGGCGAGGCCGCCGCCCCCTCCGTCCCGGTATTGGAGCACCAACTCCCGCGGCTCGTCCGTCAGATCGGGCAACATGGCCGCCGCCTTGTCGATGGGCAGCAGCAGGGCATATCCCCCGTTGGCGGCGTAGCTGCGGAACCGGAGGGTGAACTGGGTGATATACCCGTCCCGCACCCAGAATTCCGCCGCCCAGCCCTCGCCGCCCAGACGGACGGCGCAGCCATCCAGCAGGTAGCCAAAGCGCACCCGCAGCGCGCCGTCCTCCTCCTGGGCGGACATGAGGTACAGCCGGGCCGCGCCGCACGCCGTCCCCAGGGTGCGCTCCGCCAGCGCCCGGGCGCCGTCCACCGCGTCCGCCAGGGCGGGGCCCACCGGGTATTTCTCCGGCTGGGCCGCCCGGTAGGTCACCGTGCCGCCGTCCTCTACCACAAGGCGGTCGCCGCCGTCCAGATAGACCTCACCGCCGCTTACCGGGGCGTGGTTCTGGCCGTTGTAGGACAACGCCTCCAGCACCGCCGCCGTCCCGCTCTCCCCCGCCAAGGGGACGGACACGGCATACTCCGCGCCCCCCTGCTCCCCCTCGGTGATGAGGGTATAGGGGTCCAGCAGCCGGGTCAGCCCCTGGCCTTCAAAGGCAAAATAGGCCCCGTTGGAGGCCAGCCCCTCCGCCGCCGGATCCAGATGGAGGGTCCGGGTGAGGGCGGTAGGGCAGAAGAAGAACCGGCCGCTGCCCGCCTCCTGCCAGCACAGCAGTACCTGGTCCTCCGCCCCGGCGCACAGCAGCAGCCGGCGGGCGGAGCCGGTCAGTTCCGTACCCCCCTCCCCCTGGAGCCACCGCTCCAGGGCGGGCAGGGGCACCTCCCCCTGAAAGTCGAAATAAACGTTCGGGCCGCCTCCCAAATACCGCTGCCAGTCCTTTTCCGTAATGGACGCCGGCTCCCCCGCGGAGGCCAGGGCGTCCCCCAGCAGGGCGCCCAGCGGGGGGAACAGCTCCTCCAGGCGCGCTTCATCGTACTGCACGCCATAGCGGCCCTCTTCCCCGGTGACCGCCAGCCGGACGGGGCGCATCACCGTCCCCCCGTTCTCCACGGACAGGCCGGCCCCGGGACTCTCCTGGGGGGAAAGCAGTTTCAGCATACCGCTGTCCTGCACCAGCGGCGTCATGGTCAGCAGCCAGACGGCGGACAGGGTGAGCAGGACGATGATCCCGTCCTTCCCCAGCTCGATCCAGCGGTGCTTATCCCTCATCCCCAGCCTCCTCCCGGAGTCCCCAGACGGGCAGTTCCATGCGGATGGTCAGTCCGGGTTCGGTCTTATCCACCAGGTACAGCCTGCCCTCGTGCTGGTTCATGATCTCCTGGGCGATGGACAGCCCCAGCCCTGTGCCGCCGGACTGGCGGGAGCGGGCCTTGTCCACCCGGTAGAACCGCTCGAAGATCCGGTCCCGGTCGCTGGCGGGGATGCCGATGCCGTTGTCGTCCACTTCCATCCACACCCTGTCCCCCGACTGTCCGGCGGAGATGACGATACGCCCCCCGTCGGGGGTGTATTTGATGGCGTTGGACACGATGTTCATCATCACCTGCATGATCCGCTCCCGGTCCGCCCGCACCTCCGGCAAATCGTCCGGCAGGCATAGCTCCACGGTGTGGGAGTGGTTCTGGGCGTCCATCAGGACGGCCTGGTAGGTGTCCTCCACCGCCCCGGCAAAGGGGAACGGGGCCAGGCGCAGCCCGCTCTGTCCCGAGTCGAACCGGGACAGGGTGAGCAGATCCTGAAGAATGTGGGCCATGCGGTCGGACTCGTTGAGGATGACCCCCAGGAATTTGTGCTCCATCTCCGGGGGCAGGTCCCCCACCCCGTCGTCCAGGGTCTCGGCGTAGCTCTTGATATTGGTCAGCGGGGTGCGCAGCTCATGGGATACGTTGGCCACGAAATCCTTGCGCTGCTGCTCCGCCTTCTCCAGCTCGGCGATGTTGGTCTCCAGCTGTCCGGCCATGACGTTGAAGCTCTCGGTGAGCTGGCCGATCTCGTCGCCGGAGGTCACCTCCAGCTTCCGGGAGAAGTCCCCCCGGGCCACCTCCTCAATGCCGTCGGTGAGGCGCTGGAGGGGGTTGACCATGGTCTTGGACAGCAGGAAGGACAGCAGCACCGAAATGATGAGGCCCAGCGCCAGCGCCTCCATGATGAGGGTGAACATTTCGGCGTTCAGGCTGCGGGCGGTCTCCCGGCTGTCCAGGATATAGACGATGTAGGGCGTCCCTCCCCGGGTGATGGGGATGGCGGCGTCCATGTAGTCGGCGGTAACGCTGCTGTCGAAGCCCACCTCCCCCAGCAGGGCCTTGGAGATATTGGGCGTGATGGTCATGCCCCCCTCCGGGGCCGGGGCGGAACCGCCCAGGCAGCGGCCGGCGGCGCCGTCCAGCACATAGTAGTTGCGGTTGCGTCCGTCCACCCCCAGCATGCCCTCGTAGGCGGACAGCACCGCCTTCACCATGGCCGCGCCGTCCTCCTCGTCCTCGGCGACGGTCTGGAGATCCCGGACGAAGTCCGCGTTGTCCGGACCGAAGGCGTCGGCGATCTGGCTGTAGAACTCATTGATATAGTAGCCGGTGACCGAGTTCATCAGGAACGCGCCCACCACCACCATCAGTGACACGATGAGCAATACCATGATGAGCACCAGCTTGATGTGCAGGCTGCGGCGCATGGATGGGCCTCCTCTCCTAATTCGTCACGCTTCACACGTTCGCAGCGGCTCAACGCTCACACGCCGAAGGCATAACCCAGCCCCCGGCGGGTGACGATGAACCTGGGGTCGGCGGGGTCGTCCTCCAGCTTCTCCCGCAGACGGCGGATGGCCACGTCCACCGCACGCACATCGCCCACGTAGCCCTCGTAGTTCCACACCTGCTCCATCAGCGACTCCCGGGACACGGCCTGCCCCCGGCTGGAGGCCAGGGTCTTGACCAGCTCGTATTCCCGCTGGGTCAGATCCAGGGCCTCGCCGTCCTTGTACACCAGCATGGCGTCCAGATCCACCTGGATGCGGCCCAGCTCCAGCCGGTTGGCGGAGCTCTGTGGGGCCGTATTGGCCAGCATCTCCGTGCGGCGGATGTTGCTCTTCACCCGGGCCAGCAGCTCCCGCATGGAGAAGGGCTTGGTGATATAGTCGTCCGCCCCCAGCTCCAGCCCCAGGACCTTGTCCGTCTCCTCCTCCCGGGCGGTGAGCATGATGATGGGGGTGGCCCGCCCCTGCTCCCGCAGGGTGCGGCACACCTGGAAGCCGTCCATTTTAGGCAGCATCAGGTCCAGCAGGATGAGGTCCGGGTCCTGCTCCAGCGCTAGGCGTAGCCCCGCCGCCCCGTCCATGGCCTCCAGCGTCTCATAGCCCTCCCGGGCCAGGTTGAAGGTGAGGATGTCCACGATATTCCGCTCGTCCTCCACCACCAGGATCTTTTTACCCATCGGTCTCCTCCCGCATCAGCTTGTCCGCCCGGAACAGGGCGCACATCGTCTTGGCATCGTTAATCCGCCCGTCTGCCGAACGCGCCAGCGCCTCGGCAAAGGGCAGCTTGAAGGGCTCCAAAAACTCGTCCCGGTCCAGGTGACGCTCCCCGAAGGTGAGGTCACGGGCCAGGTAAAGGTACAGCATCTCGTCGGTGTACCCCACGCTGGGCATGACGTAGCCCAGGGCGTCCCACCGCCCCGCCTCGGCCCCGATCTCCTCCTTCAGCTCCCGCCGGATGGCCTCGAAGGGGTCCTCCCCCGGCTCCAGCTTCCCCGCCGGGATCTCGGTGACCACCTTATGATAGGGGTAGCGGAACTGCCGCTCCAGATAGACGTTCCCCTCCCCGTCCAGGGCCACCGCCGCCACCCCGCCGGGGTGGTGGACGAATTCCCGGATGGAGGTCCCGCCGTCCGCCAGCTCCACCTCGTCCCGGTAGACCTTCAGCAGCACCCCGTCGAAGATCTGCTCGCTGGCCAGCGTTTTCTCGTTCAGTTCCATTTCAAATACCTCCCGGCGCGTTTTTCGCGTGTATGGGTATTTTACCACAGCGGGGAAAAAATAGAAAGCCAAAAGTCAGATTTTCCCGGGAAATTGAGGGATTGTCATTTGTGCCGGTTTCCATTATAATATCCCCGTTGAGGTGATGATCGTGAATGTCAAAACCATGCTCGCCGCCCTGCGGGGCGTGACGGCTTACAAAGACCTGCTCGCCCAGCCGGTGATGGCGCAGGCGCTGAGCCTGCTGGCCTGCGCCGCCCACGGGGACGGCCTGGGCGGGCTGGAGGCATACACCGGCCTGTTTTACCAGCTGCGCGTGGAGGGCCAGCCCGGGCTGGGCCACTGGCTGGGGGACGCCCTGCGGTGGTCGGAGGGGCCCTATCCACGGCTGGCCGAGCGGGGCGACCGCGACCCCGCCTTGGAGCAGGCAGCCAAGCTGGATATCTCCGCCTTCGAGCTGCTGGCCAGCGTGGACTGCGACAAGTGGCTGGCACACCTGGGCAAGCTGCTGGACAGCGACTACCAGGGGGTGCTCACCTCCCTGCCCCGGTGGCAGCGGGGGGTGCCCTTCTCCTTTGAACAGCTTACGGAAGCCTACCGGCAAGAGGGCGCGGGCCAGTTCGCCCGGTACCGGGCCTTTGTCTGGGAAAACGGGGCGCTGATCCCCGTGGAACGGCCGGACTGCCCCACCGACCACCAGCTTTTGGGCTACGATGGGCAGCGGGCCGAGGTGGAGCGCAACACCCGGGCACTGGTGGAAGGCCGGTATGTGAACAACGTGCTGCTCTACGGCGAGAGCGGCACGGGCAAGTCGGCCACGGTGAAGCATCTGCTCACCCTGCCGGGGATGGAGGAGCTGCGGCTCATTGAGGCGGACAAGGCGGACCTGGGCGGCCTGCCCGCCCTCATCCGGAAGCTGGACGGGCGGCGGCAGAAGTTCATCGTGTTCATCGACGACCTGACCTTCGACCGGGACGACCCTACATACTCGGTGCTGAAAACCATCCTGGAGGGCGGCGTGGAGCGCCGGCCCCGGAACGTGGCGGTATACGCCACCTCCAACCGCCGCCACCTAGTGCGCCAGACCATCTCCGAGCGGGCCGGGGACGAGATGGACCGTTCCGAGACCATCCGGGAAAAGACCTCCCTGGCCGACCGCTTTGGGATGCGGGTGCTGTTCCAGGGGCTGGCCAAGGCGGAGTTCCTGGCCCTGGTGGATATGCTGGCGGGCCAGAACGGGGTCAAGCTGGAGCGGGAAGAGCTCCACCGCCAGGCCGTGGCCTGGGAGCGGTTCCACGGGGCGCAGACGCCGCGGACGGCGCTGCAATTCATCCTGTCATTATGATATTGAAATACAGCCCCCCGCCGTCGGCGGAGGGCTGTATTCTGTAACATGACCGCAGTTTCCCCCGGTGTAAATCGCCGGGGGCCGCTTGTTTCATTCCTCCCGGCCGGGCGCGTAGTCCGCCCCGTACCGCTTGATGCCGTGGCTGTTCTCCACCGGGCCCCACTCGGGCAGGGGCAGGCGCTGCATGGCCCCGAACACGTAATCCTTCAGCTTGGGGTAGTCTTTGGACAGGCGGGCGATCAGCTCCTTCACCTCCTGCCGCCGGGTGTTGCCGTCGGCGGGACAGGGGTTGTGAACCACCGGCAGATCGTACCGCTGGGCGGCGTTCCTCAGCGTCCCCTCGCCGCAGTAGAGAAGCGGGCGGATTTGCGTAATCCCCGTGCGGTCCAGGTAGGTCACCGGCTGGAAGCAGGACAGCCGCCCCTCGTAGAACAGGGACAGGAAGAAGGTCTCCACCGCGTCGTCAAAGTGGTGGCCCAAAGCCACCTTGTTGATACCCAGCTCCTGGAGGGCGTTGTGCATGGCCCCCCGGCGCATTTTGGCGCACATGGAGCAGGGGTTCTTCTCACGGCGCAAGTCGAAGATGATGCGGAAAATCTCCGTCCGCACCAGATGGTACTCCACCCCCAGCTCCTTGCACAGCGCCGCCACCGGGCCGAAGTCCATCTCCTCCGGGCCTGGGTGGACGGTAATGGCGTGGAGCTCAAAGGGGGCCGGGTAGAACTCCTTCAGCTTCGCCATGGCGTACAGCAGCACCAGCGAGTCCTTGCCGCCGGACACCCCTACGGCGATCTTATCGCCGGGCCGGATCATATCGTAGTCCTCGACGCAGCGGCGCATATGGGAGAAAATCAGGCGCATTCCCGGCGCCTCCCTTCGCAAAAAAGAAAAATATGAAAATGCGAAAAAAAGAGTATTTGCCAGATTTCAAGTGATAAACGGAGCATTTCAAAAATATCTTGAGAAATTCCCGCATTTTGGTTGACACAGACGCTTTTCCGCATTATAATACACCATGCTCCCCGTTGTAAAGGGGAGCATTCCCATGCTTCGTACAAATTTGAGATAAATGGAGGAAACCAGAAATGTCTACCTTTATGGCAAACAAGGGTAACATCCAGCGCAAGTGGTACGTGCTGGACGCTGCCGGCAAGCCTCTGGGCAAGACCGCCGTTGTCGCCGCCACCCTTCTGCGGGGCAAGCACAAGCCCGAGTATACCCCCCACGCCGACTGCGGCGACTTCGTCATCGTCATCAACGCTGACAAGGCCGTGCTCACCGGCAAGAAGCTGGAGCAGAAGTATTACCGCACCCACTCCGGCTACGTGGGCGGCCTGAAAGAGACCAAGTACCGCCTGCTGATGCAGAACAAGCCCGAGCTGGCCGTCCGGCTGGCGGTGCGCGGCATGATGCCCCGCAACATCGTCACCAAGGACTCCCTGACCCGGCTGAAGATCTACCGCGGCGACAGCCACCCCCACGCCGCCCAGAAGCCCGAGACCTGGACCGTGGAATAAGGAGGTAACGGATCATGTACAAGAGCAAGAAGCCTTATCACTATGGCACCGGCCGCCGGAAGTCCTCCGTGGCCCGCGTCCATCTGTTCCCCAACGGCACCGGCTCCATCACCATCAACGGCCGTGACATCGAGGAGTACTTCGGCCTGGAGACCCTGAAGATGGTGGTCCGCCAGCCCCTGAACACCACCGGCGTCATCGGCAAGGTGGACATCACCGCCACTGTCACCGGCGGCGGCGTCACCGGCCAGGCCGGCGCCCTGCGCCACGGCATCTCCCGCGCCCTGCTGGAGATGGACCCCGAGTTCCGCCCCGCCCTGAAGGCCGCCGGGTTCCTCACCCGCGATCCTCGTATGAAGGAGCGTAAGAAGTACGGCCTCAAGGCCGCCCGTCGCGCGCCTCAGTTCTCCAAGCGCTAAAGGCCCTCAAACCCCCGAAGCCGCTGCGGCTTCGGGGGTTTCTTTTGGAATCGGTCTATCATCAATTGTAAATATTCTGTTAACTCTCCAGCATTTCCCTTGACTTGTCTCTCTCCCTAATCTTTACTTTAATGTGTTACCGCGAAAAACAATCACCCCGGCACAAGGCAAAATGGAGGATACTTCAATGGATATTCTGGAACTTCGAGATGTAGGCTACATCTACCGCACCCAATACCAGCAGGTGGAAGCGCTGCGGGGCGTGAGCCGCGGCTTTGGCCCCGGGGCGGTCCACGCCATCATGGGCCGCTCGGGCAGCGGCAAGACCACCCTGCTCAGCCTGATGGCGGGGCTGGACCTGCCCACCACCGGCCAGGTGCTCTTTGAGGGCACCCCCACGTCAGAGATGAAGCTGGAAGCATACCGCAGGGAGAAGGCGGCGGTGATCTATCAGAACTTCCGCCTGTTCCCCCTGCTCACGGTGGCGGAAAACGTGATGTACCCCATGGAGCTGCGGGGGACGCGCCCCAAGCAGGCCAAGGAAAAGGCCGCCGAGCTGGTGGAGCGGGTGGGTCTGCCCGCCTCCGCCCTGGACCGCTTCCCCACCATGCTCTCCGGCGGCGAGCAGCAGCGGGTGGCCATCGCCCGGGCCCTGGGTATGGAGACCCGGCTCCTGCTGGCGGACGAGCCCACCGGCAACCTGGACACCGCCAACGGTGAAAACGTCCTGGTCATCCTGGAGGAGCTGGCCCGGAAAGAGGGCTACTGCGTGATCGTGGTCACCCACGACCCCGCCATCGGCCGCCGGGCAGACGACCTCCTGGAGCTCCGGGACGGGGCTGTGGTATAAGGGGGCGGTGACGATGCCGGTACGAAACGGTCTTTTGTCCACCCTGCGCGCCAAAGGGCGCGCCGCCCTGTTCACCCTTCTGATCCTGACCCTGACGGTGACCCTCGCCCTGGGACTGGGCATGTGGGCCTACTGCGGCGCCCTGCTGGCCCAGATGGAGGAGCAGTATACCTCCGTGGCCCTGGTGGAGTACATGGGGGAAAACTACCCGGACGAGGACACGGCGGACGATGCCGCCCGCGCTGCCCTGGCCGCCCTGGACGACGGGGCTTTGTCCACCGTGGACGGGGTCAAGCTGTGGGAACGCGCCGAAAGCACCCTTGTCTCCATCGACGGCTACAGGCGCCCCGGCGGAAACTCCCCCTACCGGGACAACGCGGTGGTGGTGGCCACCATCACGCCGGAGTACGGCACCGGCCGCGGGCAGGTGGACGAGGCGGACCTTCCTGCCGCCCGGGCAGTCCTGCACTTCGAGCTGGATGGGGAGGTCAAAATGTCGCCGGAGGGCTACCCCTATCAGGATCAATATGCGTACTACACCTTCTATCTCCCGGGACAGGAACCCCTCACGCTGCCCTATTACTATCTGGACGATGAGACCGGGCTCTACCGGAGGTATTGGGCGGAGGACTCGCTCAGCGAGGAGCCGCCGGAGGGCGCCTATGTCCTGCGTCACGCCATACCCGACCAGTCGGGGATCCAATGGTGGATCAACAGCATCACAGGCGAGCTCCCGGAGGGGTACGACCAGTACGCCCGGGACTTCGAGGATAACTATTACCCGTACTTCCGGTCGTTCATGGAGAGGCTGCTGAACGGCGCCCCCGAGTGGCCCGTCTACGAGTATTATGAAGATTATGACGGGGAGGCCAACGTATACTTCAGCAACCATGAGACTGTGCTGAGCGGCAGCTTTGGCCGGGTCAGCAGCGCCCTGTACAGCTCCTATGGGACGGGCAGTATGTCGTGTTATTTTGATGTGGGAACCACCGACTTCCTCCCGGAGCGTGGGAAGCTGTACCTGCTCCACGGGGCCTTTGTCGCCGGGGGCGGCGCCCGCACCTTCCAGGTGCAGCCCTTCCCCAACGGCGGCGGCGACCCCTGGCTGGAGCTGTCCGGGGAGGACGACCCCGCCCTGACCGGGAGCGTTTTCACGGACTACGCCGAGCTCTACCGCCTGTCCAACAACACCGCCGTTCTCACCGCCAGCGATAACATCTCTGCCCTGGAGCTGTTCCAGCAGGGGACGCTCTATCTGGCGGACGGCCGCTTCCCCCAGGCCGGGGAGCGGGGCGTGTGCGTCATCAGCGGCTCCATGTCGGAAAACCTGGGGCTGGGCGTGGGGGACACGCTGGATCTGCAGATCCTGGAGTCCGACCCGGAACTCCGCGCGGCTGTCTCCGCCACCGGGGATCGACGCACCCTGGAAATCGTGGGGGTGACCAACCCCCAGACCGACTACGCGACCCGGCTGTGGGTCTCCGCCGCCGAGGGGGACTTCTCCTCCCCGCCCTTCGGGTATTTGCTGGGCATGGCGGTGCTGGACAACCAGAAGGCGGCGCAGGCGGCGGAAGAGCTGTCCTCCCAGCTCCCTTTGTTGGTGCAGCTCACCCTGTATGACCAGGGCTACGCCGCCGCGGCCCGGCCCATCCAGGCCATGGAGACCGCCGCCCAGGCCATCACCCTGGCGGCCGCCTTCGGGGCGCTGGCGGTGCTGGTGCTGTTCGCGTTCCTCTTCGTGGGGCGGCAGCGGGAGACCGTAGGCGTCCTGGTCTCCCTGGGCACCCCCGCGGGGAAGATCCGGCTGTGGCTGCTCTCCGGCGCGGCGGCCATCTCCGGCGCGGCGGCGCTGCTGGGCGCGGCTGTCGGCGCGCTGACCCTGGGACGGGTGACGGCGGCGGCAATGGCCATGGCGGAACGGCTCTACGCCACAGACACCCGCTACAGCGAAGCCTCCACCGGCATCGTCAAGGAGTGGACGGCGACAGACGCCATCCCCAGCTGGCCCGCCCCGGCGGCGGGGGGCATGGTATTCCTGGCGGCGCTGGCCCTCTGCCTGGTCTTCCTGCGCCACGCCAGGAAGGAAAACGCCCCCAAGCGGGGCAAGGTGTCCGTCCGTGTGCCCAAGGGCCGCACCTCTGTGGCCGGCCGGGGGTCCCTGCGCTTTGCCGTCCTGTCCGCCCGCCGGGGCGGACGGCGCTCCGTGGTGGTGGTGGCCGCGGCGCTGGTGCTCACCCTTTTCGTGTCCCTCCTGGCCGCCAGCACCCAGGGCTGGAGCCGGCAGATGGACGAGCTGTACGACAGCAGCCGGCTCCAGGGGCAGGTCATCAGCCTCAACGGGCGCAAGCAGACCAACCTGGTCATCCCCGCCCGGGACATCCAGGCCATGTGGAAATCGGACTATTTGGAGGATATCTCCGTCTCCCTGGGCTGGCACTATGAGCGGCCGCCAGGCGGGAAGGCCGCACCCAGATATTACGACGCATCCTATTTTACGTCGATGGGGGGGGAATCGGAGGCCAACCGTATCGGCCAGCTGCCCACCCTGTCGGCGGTGAACAGCCTGTCGGCGGCGGCGGAGTTCTACTACACCGACCGCCCCGAGATCCAGTGGCTGGACGGCTGGGATGAAAGCTTTTTGGCGGACACCAGTCATCCCTCCGCCCTGGACGGCATCTATCCCTGCCTCTATGAGAGGGAGACCCAGGCCCCCGACTACGTCTATCCCGTTTTGGTCGGCAGCCGTTTTCTGGAGAACAGCGGCCTGGGGCTGGGGGACACCCTGGACGTCAAGCTGTATATGTCCCTGTATATCGGAAGCGGCAACCGTTATATCTACAGCGGCGAGGCAATGGTGGAGTGGCCCCTCAGCCTCCAAATCGTGGGCAGTTTCACCTCCACCGGGGCAAAGGACAACTTTTATGTGCCGCTGTCCCTGTGGTGCGGCCCGGAGTGGCTCCGCGGGGACGGGGACGCGGAGCTGGCCGAACGGGAATCGGGCCGGATCGACGATATGGACAGCATGAAGCGCTGGGTCTATTTCAGAACCCGCTTTGAGACCTGCCGCTTCACCCTGAAATCCGCCTATGAGCTGGAGGATCTGCGGGGCTGGCTGGCGGGGCACGAGTACAGCCAGGTCGGGGTAGTCAACCGCAACCGGGTGGCCATCCTGCTGCGGGACGAGAGCTTCGTGGACGCGGTGGGCGGCCTGGGCCGCTATATCAGCTTCAGCCGCATCCTGTTCCCTGTGCTGTTCCTGGTGGTGGGCCTGCTGGGCTTCATCATCTCCTGGCTCACGGTGAGCAGCCGCCGGATGGAGCTGGCGGTCATGCGCGGGCTGGGGGCGTCGCCCGGCCGCGCCTTCGCCTCCTTCTTCCTGGAGCAAGCGGCGCTGTGCCTGACCGGCTGCCTGATCGGGGTGCTGGTCATGTCCTTCCAATACCCCGGGGCGGTCTGGCTGGCGGGAGCCGGCTTCCTGGTCTGCTATCTGGCGGGCTGCGCCCTGTCGGTGCTCACGGCGGGCCGGACGAACCTGATGCTCCTGCTGTCTGAGCGGGAGTGATCCCAAAACCACAACGATACACGGCGACGGCCGATGGCGGACATCCTCAAAGGGATATCCGCCACCGGCCGTCGTCTTTTATCATATGCGTCAGGCCCCAAGCAGCTTCTGCTTGTTGAATTGCAGGGTGTACAGCTGGAAATACCGCCCCTTCCGGGCCAGCAGCTCCTGATGGGTGCCCCGCTCCAGGATCTCCCCATGGGAGAGCACGATGATCTGGTCCGCGTGCTGGATAGTGGACAGCCGGTGGGCCACGATGAGCATGGTGCCGATGTTGCGCATCTTCTCCAGGGAATCCTGTATGAGCAGCTCGGTCTCGGTGTCGATGTTGGCGGTGGCTTCATCCAGGATCATGACGGCGGGCTTGTGCAGGATGGTGCGCACGAAGCTCAAAAGCTGCCGCTGTCCGGCGGAGAAGTTGCCGCCCCGCTCCCGGACCTCCTCGTCCAGCCCACGCTCCATCCTGCCGATAAAGGAGTCGGCGTTGACATAGCGGCAGGCGTCCCAGATCTCCTGGTCGGTGAAGCCCTCCTCCCGGAGCACGATGTTGCTGCGGATGGTGCCGGAAAACAGGAACACGTCCTGGAGCATCTGGCCGAAATGGCGGCGCAGGGAGGAGATCTTGATGCGGCGGATATCGATGCCGTCGATCAAAATCTGNCCCTTCTGNATGTCGTANTTCCGGCAGATAAGGGACANNATGGTGGTCTTGCCCGACCCGGTGGCCCCCACAAAGGCCACGGTCTGCCGCGGGTCCACATGGAAGGACACCCCTTTGAGCACCCACTCGTCCGGCTCGTAAGCGAACCACACGTCCTTGAACTCGATCTCGCCGCGAAGCTCGTCCAGCTCCATGGCGTCCGGCTCATCCACCACCTCCGGCACCATGTCCAGCACGGTGAAAATTTTCTCCGCCGAGGCAAAGGCGGACTGGAGCTGGTTGAACTGCTCCGCCAGCGTCTGGATGGGGTTGAAAAACTTGGCGATGTAGAGGTAGAAGGACACGATGGTGCCGCTGGTCATGGCCTGCCCCAAAAACACGGTGTCCCGGATATATCCCTTGCCGCCCAGATACAGCAGGCACAGCACCGAGGAGATGTACAGCATATACACCACGGGCCGGAAGATACCGAATACGAAAATCTGGTTCTGCTTGGCCCTTTTCAGCTCCCTGCTTTTTTCCAGGAATTCCGACATTTTCCGGTCCTCCTGGTTGAAGATCTGGGTAATCTTGATGCCGGACAGGTTTTCCGACAGGAAGGTGTTGATGTCGGTGGTGCGGTCCTTCACCGTGCGGTGGACCTTCCGGGTAAAGACCCGGAAGATGACGGTGAACAGCACCAGGAAGGGCACGAAGCACAGCACCATCAGGGTGAGCATATAGTTGAGCATCAGCATGGCCGCCAGCACGCCCACCACGATGAAGGCGTTCTTGGCCATGTTCACCAGCACATTGGTGAACATCATGGAAATGGCGTTGGTGTCGTTGGTGACGCGGGTGACCAGCTTGCCCACCGGGATCTTGTTGAGCTGGTCATGGGACAGGCTTTCGATGTGGATAAACAGGTCTTCCCGGAGGGCGGAGAGGATCTTCTGCCCCGTCCTCTGCAAAATGATGGCCTGGAAATAGGTACACACCATGGATACGATGAGGATGCCGGCGTACAGCGCCACCCAGCGCAGCAGGGCGGAGGGCTCGAAGCGGTCTTTGATCAGCTCCTCGATATGGCCGATGATCAGCGGTGAGGCCAGGTCGTAGGCGATGGAGGCCAGCATGATGACCAGCACCAGCAGGAACTCTTTTTTATAAGGAAGGGCGTATTTCATCAGCCGGCGGATGATCTCGCCGTCCGGGATGTGGCGGTCAAAGTCGGGCGCGGCCTTCCGCCGCCGGTCCCACCACCACGCAGTGAGAAAGATGAGGGTGAACACGCCGACCACGGCGCCCACAAAGATAACAGGCAGATATTCACGCATTGTGCCGCGCCCCCTCCTCCTCCAATTTTTGCAGCTCCACCATGCGGTGGTAGGCCGGGCAGGTCTTGTAAAGTTCGGCATGGGGGCCGATGGCGGTCACCCTGCCGTCCTCCAGGAAAATGATGCGGTCCATCCGCTCCACGGTGGAGACCCGGTGGGCAATGAGGATAGTGGTGCGGCCCTGCCGGGTCTGTTTCAGGTTGTCCAGGATGGTCCGCTCCGTCTGGGTGTCCACGGCGGACACCGAGTCGTCCAAAATCAGGATGGGCGCGTCCTTGATGAGCGCCCGGGCGATGGAGATGCGCTGCTTCTGCCCGCCGGACACGGTGACGCCCCGCTCCCCCAGCACGGTGTCGTAGCGCTGGGGGAAGTCCCGGATGTCCCCGTCCACCCCGGCCAGCGCGGCGGCCCGCTCCACCCGCCCGTTGTCAGGGGCGGTGTGGGTGAAGTCGATGTTCCGGGCGATGGTGTCGCTGAACAGGAAATTATCCTGGGGCACATAGGCCGCCGCCAGGCGCACGTCCCGGATGGGGACGGTGTTCACGTCGTGCCCGTCCACAAAAATCGTGCCGTCCGGCACGTTGCAGGTGCGCAAAATCAGATCCACCACCGTGGTCTTGCCCGCGCCGGTGCGGCCCACCAGCCCGATGTTCTCCCCCGCCTTGATGGTGAAGGACACGTCCTCCAGCGCGTCATATTCCCCGTCCGGGTAGCGGAAGGTGAGGTGGCGGAACTCTATGTCCCCTTTCACCGGGCCCAGCGGACGCACGTCCGGGCGGTCGGCCACGTTTTGGGGGGCGTCCAGCAGCTCGCTGATGCGCTTCAGGGACGCCTTGCCCCGGCTGGTCATGTCGATCAGCTCGGACACCGCCATGATGGGCCAGACGACGGATTCAAAGTAGCCGATGAACTCCATCAGCTCCCCGGCGTTGAAAGAGCCCGCCCACACCAGATACCCGCCGTAGCCCAGGATAATGCAGATCACCGACTCCACGAACAGGGTCACCAGAATGCGCAGCAGCACGGACGAACGGGTGAAGTCTACGTTGGCCTCCTCGTTCTCCTGATTGAGCGCCTTGAAGGCCAGCAGCTCCTTGGCCTCCTTGACGAACGCCTTGATGACGGCGATGCCGGAAAAGCTCTCCTGGGAGAAATCGGACAGCTTGGAAAACGCCGCCTGCCGGATGTCCCACTTTTTCATCATGTACCGCCCCACCACCGCGCTGGACGCCAGCAGCAGCCCCATGGGGATCATGGCGAGGCCGGTCATGAGGGGGTCCATGCTCCACATACGCCAGACGGACATACCACCCAGCAGCAGCGCGTCAAAGAACATGAGGAAGCCGGAGCCGTAGCAGTCCTGCACCGTCTCCAGGTCGTTGGTGAACAGGCTCATCAGCCCGCCCACCTTGTTCTCCGCGTAGAACTGCCGGTCCAAATCCTTGGCGTGGTCAAACATCTCGTTGCGCAGGCCGGTCTCCACCTTGATGGCCGCGCCGAAGATGCAGATGCGCCACAAAAAGCGGCCGAACACCATAGCCACGATGATGCCCAGCATGGGCAGGCAGACGCGGTCCAGCAGAAAATCCATGTCGAAGGGCACGGCCCCGCCGTCCACCATGACATAGCCCTGGTTCACCCCGTTGATGACCTGCTGGTAGAGGTTGGGGATGACCAGCTGCATATAGTCCACCAGAAACAGCGCGGCCAGGCCCAGCAGGAGCCACCCCGCGTACTTCAAATAATATTTGTTGATGCGTTTTCCGAAAATCACGCCAACGCTCCCTCTTTTCTATCCAGGCGTTTTGCAAAGCGTCCCCGATCCGGCGCGGCAGTCCCCGCCGGCCGGATCGGCAACCCGTATAGTTTACCACATCCCGGCCCGTCCGTCCATACCGAACGTCCAAAATGTGGCTCACCGCCTGCCCCGGCCCTGCGCCCCGCCCTTCCGGTCCCTGCGGAAGCAGACGTCGCACAGCCGCCCCCGGTGGTGCAGGGGCAGCGCCTTCCCGCAGCGGGCGCAGAAGCGGATATTGTTCCTCAGCTTGTAGAGCAGGATCTCGTTGATCTCGTCCGCCACCCGCTCCCGGGTGTCATACAGCTTGTCCCCGTCCACCGGGCAGTCAAAGGCCTTGGCAAAGGAAAAATAGAGGTCCAGCTTGCGGTAATACTGCTCCAGCTCCGGCAGGGTGGAGTCATCCTCCGGCAGACCGGGCTGTTCGATGGGCTCCCCCCGCTGCCAGCGGTGGAGGAACTGGAAAAACAGCTCCCGCAGGGCGTCCTCCGTCTCGTCAAAGGGGATGTTGGCCGCCCGCAGCTCCTGCTCCCGGGTCAGGACAAAGCCCATCTCCCGCATTTTGGAGATGATCGTGATATACCGGGTGATGTCCAAACGGCGGTAAGGCTCCACCGTGGGCATCTGGTTCCACTGGGTCAGCACGTCCAGCAGGTCGAAGTCCACCTGGAGCACCAGGTCGGAAAACCCGGCCACCGCGTATTCCAGGGGCGGCACCGCCGCCTCCAAGCCCGCCTGGATGGCGGGCAGGTTCTGGGTAGCCCCCACGAAGCCCTTGTTGTACATCCCGAACCGGCCCGCCCGGCCCGCGATCTGCTTGATCTCCTCCGGCTTCAGGTCCCGGCGCTCCACGCCGTCAAATTTCTCCGTCTCCATAAAAATGATCCGCCGTATGGGCAGGTTCAGCCCCATGCCGATGGCATCGGTGGACACGATATACTCCATTTTTCCGTCAAGGAACCCCTCCATCTGCTTGCGGCGGGTGGAGTACGGCAGGGCCCCGTAGATGATGGCGGGCTCTTTGCCGCTCTGGCGCAGGTCCTCCGCCACGCTGAGCACCCCTACCTTGGAGAAGGTGATGAGGGCGTCCCCCGGCTGTACCCGCTGGTAGTCGATGGGGTGGCTCATGCAGATCAGCGGCGTGGTGCGCTCGTGCGCCACCACCTCTACGCTGTCGCCGCAGCTCTCGATGAGGCGCAGGAGCAGCTCCCTGGCCTCGGGGGCGGCGCACAGGTGCACCTCCGGGGCCAGCACGCCCAGAATGGCCCGCGTCCAGGCGTAGCCCCGCTGGGCGTCGGCGATCATCTGGCACTCGTCGATCACCGCCACGTCATACCGCCGCTTCATGTCCAGCTTTTCGGCGGTGGCCGCCAGGTGGGTGTCCCCCTCCCGGAAGTCCTCCTCCTCGCCGGTGGACAAGGAGCAGTCCACCCCGGCGTCCAGCAGGGCCTCCTGCCCTTCCAGCGCCAGCAGGCGCAGGGGGGCCAGGTACACCCCTGTTTTCGCCCGGATCAGCCGCTGGAACCCGGCGTAGGTCTTGCCGGTGTTGGTGCCGCCCAGGTGGAGGACAAAGCGGCGGTGCATGGCCCGGGCCTCGGGGTATTCGTCCTTGGGGTTGAGGGCGATGAGCAGGGACAGGCTGGTGCGGATGGCCTGGGGGACATACCACACCGACCAGACGGTGCCCAGCCCTTCCAGGAGGAGCTGCCCCGCCGGGAAGCCCTTGGCGCCCAGCAGGGCGGCCAAATCCGCTTCGGGCTGGGCGGCGGAAAAATCGGCCGCGGCCTGCCTCGCGGCGCTGTGGAGCACCGCGGGATACCGGGCGTACACCTCCGCCGCCATGGGGTGGCCGGGGTGCCCGCCCAGCCAGCCCCCCGCCCGGAGGAAGTTCTTGAAAAGCTCCGGCAGGCGCTTGCTGTCGCACCGCTGTTCCAGGGCCAGGAATTCGCCCAGCCAGGCCGTGGCCTGGGCGGAGCGCAGGCGGCTTTTCGCCGCGTCGGGCATACGGGCGAGGATGGCCCGGTGGTACTGCCCCGCCAAAAGCCAGGGCAAGCCGTCGCCCTTCTCCGCCCCGTCCCAGCTCTTGGCCAGGGCGGCGCAGGCCCGTTTCGCGCCGGCGGCGGCCTGCGCGGCGGGGGTCTCCACGGCGGAGCCGTCCCCGTGCCCCGTGGTAAAGCGGGGATCGGCCTCCGCCAGACGCACGTCCTCCTTGGCCCAGACCCGGACAGAGTGGCCGTCGCCGGGGATGTAGCGGGGCTTTGGAAGCAGTTCCCGGATCAGGTCGTTGGTCCAGCCTCGCCGCTTCAGCAGGGACGCGGTCATATATTTTCCTCGGCCTCGTCCGGACATGGCGCTTCCCCCTTTCCCAATTGGCAATAAACATTAAAGAAGACTCGGTCTGATGCTTCCTATAGTATAGCCCGGAACGGAAAAATCTTCAACAGCGGATTTGTCAGGCCGCTGGCCGTCAAAATGCCGCCTGTTCTGATGAACAGGCGGCTTGACCGTTACGGATTTTTTACTTGTTCCAATACCTGTCCGATGTCCGCGTCCAGGCACAAGCTGCGCTTTTCGATTTCCGGGGGCGCGTATGCCTGCCCCCGGTTGACGCAGATATAGCTTGCTTTGGGGTTTTTGTAAACCTGCTGCCAGAAAGGATATTTGATGATGCCCGGCGTATTCATTCCCACGCCCAGCTCCAGATACAGGATTGCCCCATCACTGTGCCGGCGCACGAAGTCCTCATACCGCCGCGCCGCGGCATACCAGCCCTCGTCCTGCACAAAGGTATCGTCCGCCCGGAGGTTCATGCTCATGGGCTTCCCGCATTTGGGGCAGCGGGGGATCAATTCGGACGGCACCCTCATATCCCGCTGTTCCTCAACCATTTGACGCACCGCGGCCTCGTTGTCATACGTCCTCTCGTGGCATGGCTCCGAGCACTGCCACAGGCCATAGTCCCCCTGGGTATAGAACAGCCGCTTTTTATCAAACCCCGCCTTTTGAAAGCAGTGGTCTACATTTGTGGTCAGGACAAAGTAATCTTTTCCCTCTACCAGCTTCAGCAGCGTATCGTAGACCGGCTTGGGTGGGTCCACATAGCGGTTCCAATAGATATTCCGGCTCCAATAGGCCCACTGTTCCTCCAGCGTTTCATAGGGGTAAAAGCCCCCGGAGTACATATCCCGAAAGCCGTACTTGGCGGCGAAATCCGCAAAATGCTGTTCAAACCGCTGGCCTGAATAGGTAAATCCCGCGGAGGTGGACAGTCCCGCCCCCGCGCCGATCAGGATCGCGCCGGCATCCTCAATCGCCTGCTTCAGCTCCCCGATCCGGGCCGAGGATATTTCGGTAGATTTGCTTGTCTGTCTCCTTAAAAACATTGAAAATCACCTTCTGGATGGAAGATCGCGTTTTGAGGAAGTCCGTTACGGTCTTGACCGCGATTTCGGCGGCTTCCTGGTTGGGAAAGCGGAATACCCCGGTGGAGATGCAGCAGAAGGCCACGCTTTCCAGGCCGTTCTCCGCGGCCAGCTCCAGGCAGGAGCGGTAGCAGGAGGCCAGCAGCTCCCGGTCACGCCGGGTCACGGCCCCCCCAATGATGGGGCCGACGGTATGCAGGACATACCGGCTGGGCAGGTTGAACGCCGGGGTGATTTTGGCCTGCCCGGTGGGCTCCTCATACCCCTGCCGGTTCATCAGCTCATCGCAGTACAGCCGCAGCTGGATGCCGCTCTTGCTGTGGATGATGTTATCAATGCAGGAATGGAGCGCGTGGAAACAGCCCCTCATGCCGCTGTTTGCCGCGTTGACGATGGCATCCACCTTTAAGGTGGTAATATCTCCCTGCCACAAGGCCAGCCGCCCGTCGGCACGGAGGGGCGGGAGAGCGCTGCCATCGACCACTCCCAACCTATCCCGCTCCGCCGACAAATACTCGTCCTGCGCCGTCAAAAATTCCTCAGCCACGGGCATGGGCGGGCGCACGTTCATCAGCGCCCGAAGCAGATCCTTCTGCCCCTGGGCATCCTCCGGGATCACAATGCTTTTGTACTGTGCATCTTCCGCCAGCAGTTCCCGGATCAGATAGCGGCGTTGTTCTTCATGCGTCATGCCCTTGCCTCCTGCCGTACCGCGGCTTGCCCTCAACGGTTCAGAAAAATGTTCCAACTCGGAAAGGGCGGGCCCGCCCGGGGCCCGCCCTTTCCGAAAAGCATCCCCTTACCACAAAATCACTTGGTGGGCAATGCGGCTTCCTGTCTTTCTACGATATCCATCTGATAGCGCATGAGGATGGTCGCGACCTGCGCGCGGGTCGCGCTGCCCTGCGGATTCAGCAGGAGCACGCCGCCCCGGTTTTCTCCCGCGATCAACCCTTCGGCCACCGCCCACGAAAGGGCCTCCTTGGCGTAGGCCGAAACATCTTTGCCATCCGGGAAGGATGAGAGGTCCGCCCGTTTTGTGGTGTCATACCCCTTCCAACAGGAGTATTGGTACAGCGCCACGGCCATCTGCTCCCGGGTCGCGTTCCCGGCCGGCAGGAATTTCAAACCGTCCGTATCGGGGAACATACTGTCCGACCAGGCCCACAGTACCGCGTCTGTGTAATACGTCCCGGAGGCGACATCGCTGAACGGGTTGCTGACGCTCACCACCGGCTTGCCGTCCATGCGCCACAGCACCGTCGCCAGCATCGCGCGGCTCATCGCCTCATCCGGCGCGAACCTCGACGCGCCCACACCATTAAAGAGGTTATGGCTGACCACATATTGCACTGCAGTATAGTGCCAATCGCCTGTCTTCACATCGCTGTACGGCAGGGCCATAGGGATCATGGGGATCTCGGTGATATCGATCCGCTCCCCGCAGCGGGCGCAATGGTGGGACCGCTCGCCGGCCGACGTCTCCGTTGCGGGGACGTCGATCGTCCAGCTGGAGGAGTACTCATGCCCCAGGGGCTTGACCCATTTCCGCTCCGCGCTGCCGCAGATCACACATACGCGCCGCCTTATCCCCGCGCTTGTACAGTCCGCCTCCGCCACCGATGTCCAGCTGCCATAGGAATGGCTCTCGCAGACAGGCCGTACAGCAGGATCGTCCGACCCCGTTGCGGAGCGGTATGTGGCGCGCAGCCTTAACGCGCCCGTGGGCATTGTGACCGTCAGCTCCGACTGCGCTGCATCCGTCTTGCTCAGCGTCACGTCTCCCAACTCGACTACCCACTTGTCAAAGATCTGCCCCTCGGGGGCCGCGTCGGCGGTGAATTTCACCTGTGCTCCGGGCACCGCTACGTCCAAGTCGGCGCTTCCGTTCTCTGCCCTAACGGTATAACCTTCAAATTCGTAAATATAGAACAATGATGGATAGTCAAAATATCCATTAATCAGCTCACGGTGATTATAGTTCAGAACATATCCCCCGGCGCCAAAAGTATAGTAATCGCCGCTCACGCCCACCACCATAGGCATTCCTGGGGATTCCAGCGTGACTTTTGCGCTATCCCCGTCAGCCGTGAACGCCGCATACCGTGTGCCGTCTCCAATTTTCCAACCGCCGGAGTCACTGGTAAAGGTCCACTCCTTCGAGGAGGGATCTACATATATTCTGTCGCTGCCAGCGTCAACCTTCGATGCGGTTTCGAGGTCAAAACCCACACGTCCCTCCCTGTCCACCACGGTAGGCAGCATAAAGTAATACTTCGCCATATTGTCCGGGCGGCATATCAGTACGTATTTGCCGCCGTCCACCAAATCACTGAGGTTCGTCACACGGGTGTAGCACGGATCTTCCTTCTGGGGCTCGGGGGGCAGCGGGGTAACTGTTTTCGTCAGCTTAACAGTTTGCGGCGATGAATACCGCCTGGTATTCGGGGGATACGCCGTCTCATTTTTATAACTGTTCGTAACTCCCACCGACTTGAGGTCATGCCGCCCGTTGGCATCATAACGCGCAACGGTCACTTGATCTTCGGAGATCTGGAACACCGTCATAGTCAGAGCGTCATCGGCTCCCTGATTGACATCCCGGTAGTAACCGACATACCCTGCGTTCATATAAGTGAACTGCAGCGTTTCTTCTTTAAAGACAGTTCGGCTGTCCTGAGCAATGAGAATCTTATCCCCTTTTGCCAGATAAATGGAAGATCCGCCCAGATAATCGTCCCATCCGTTGGAGTGGTCGTGCCCGAATAGGAAGAAAATGTTCAGTCCCGCCGCACCGGCCTCGTTGAGTACGTCGAAAATATAGTTCGCACACTGCCCGTCACCATCATTGACCGTTCGCATATTGTAATTGAGGGGCAAATGGGACAGAACGAAAATGGGTTTCGTGTACGAGTCTTCGCGCTTTTGATCCAGGTACTTTTTCAGATTCCACGCAGTCTCCTTTATCGTTTCTGGATTATTATTCCACCACATATAGTCGTCCTCGTTGATGACAAAAACGCCGTAAGCGCCGCTGGCGGGATCGTTATTGCCGCTTCCGGCCATCCCCGCCGATCCTATGCCGGAATCATGGTTTCCCTGTGTAAAAACCAGGTTTTCCGTCACGATACCGCTGACCGCTTCTTTCAATGCGGCTACGCCTTTCGCTGTTTCTCCTACTACATCCGCCTGATATAAATCATAGTCGTAATCACCACAGCACAAAAAGCCATCCGCGCTGTCGATCCCGGTTTGTTCTTTTATTACCTCAACAAGCCCTTTAACAAAATCTTTCCCCTCTTCGTTTCCATTCTCATTCTGGAAATCCGAGCAGGCGATCACCGTCGTGACCGCCCCGCTCTGCGGCGCGGCTTCCGCGATAGGGCTGCAGAAGCTGAACAGCAGGCTCAAGCAAATCAGTGCGGACAAAAACCTTTTCATTTTCAAAATTCCCTCCACTCTTTATTTTTGAAACGCTGTGCGCATTTATCCAAACGGAATGCGCCGCCGGGGGTTGCTTTCTATCTCAGGCGCCCACCGGATACTTTTTAAATATATCGACTGAATATGCTGCCAAAATAAGAGGCAATTACAGTTTTTCTGCTTTGGCCTATTATTAATAAAAGGTATGTCTCCCAATTCCCTCAGCCGTCAAAATATCGGCAAAAATTTTTTGCTTCCAGGCTAAACTTTTCAAGAAACCTGCCGAATAAGTAAGTGAGCAGCTCAGATGGGAAATTGAAACAGCGATTCCCACAGCCGCAGCCCCATCGTTTTCACCCGGTTCCGGGCCGGTTGAAATACCTCCCCAGCGCCGGACAAACTGGACGCCCCGGCCAGGTCGCCCAGGGAAGCCGGAAGTTCTGAAATGTGCAGAGGCAAAGGAATGCCAAGGCACACAAAAAAATTTATTAAAAGGAGTTTACATCATGCGTATTCAGCATAATATTATGGCCATGAGCGCCTACCGGAACTACACCAACAACGTCTCCGCCATGAAGAAGAACCTGGAGAAGCTCTCCTCCGGCTACAAGATCAACCGCGCCGGTGACGACGCCGCCGGTCTGGCCATTTCCGAGAAGATGCGCGCCCAGATTACCGGCCTGGAGACCGCTCAGAAGAACGCCAAGGACGGCATCAGCCTGGTGCAGACCGCTGAGGGCGCCCTGCAGGAAGTTCATGATATGCTCAACCGTATGGTCGAGCTGGCCACCCAGTCCGCCAACGGCACCTA
>JAAVHY010000006.1 GCA_014799485.1 Clostridiales bacterium
ATTTCCGCTCTGGGGTCCGAGAGCGTGTAGACCGCGTGGCCCATGCCGTAGATCAGGCCGGAGCCGTCCCCGGCCTCCTTCTTGAGGATCTTCGTGAGGTAGGCGGACACCTCCTCGTCGTCCTTCCAGTCCTTCACGTTGGCCTCGATGTCCTGGAACATGCTCATGACCCGCATGTTGGCGCCGCCGTGCTTGGGGCCCTTCAGCGAGCCCACCGCCGCGGCGATGGCGGAGTAGATGTCCGTGCCGGAGGAGGACAGCACCCGGCAGGCAAAGGCGGAGTTGTTGCCGCCGCCGTGCTCCATGTGGAGCACCAGGCACAGGTCCAGCAGCTTGGCCTCCTCTTCGGTAAACTGGTTGTTCTGCCGGACGGAGTAGAGGAAGTTCTCCGCCACGGACAGCTCCGGCTGGGGCCGGTGTAAGTAGAGGGATTCCCGGTCAAAGTAGTGCTTTTTGGCGGCGTAGGCGTGGGCCACGATCACCGGGAACCGGGCGACGAGCCGGATGGCCTGGACCATCTCGATGGGCAGGGTGTTGTTATCCGGGTCCGGGTCATAGGAGTACAGCGCCAGCACCGAGCTGGCCAGCGCGTTCATGATGTCGTGGCTGGGGGCGGTGAGGATCATGTTCTCAGTAAAGTTGGGGGGCAGGTCCCGGAAGAAGGCCAGGGTGTCCCGGAACTGCTGGAGCTCCTCCGCCGTGGGCAGGCCGCCGAACATGAGCAGATAGGCCGTCTCTTCATAGCCGAACCGGCCGGCGCTCATAAAGCCTTGGATCAGCTCCTCTACGTTGATGCCCCGGTAAAGGAGTCGGCCGGGGGCGGGGACCTTCTCGCCGTCCTCCATGATGTAGCCCTTCACGTTGCCGATGAGGGTGACCCCGGCCATGACGCCGGTGCCGTCCTGGTTGCGCAGGCCCCGCTTTACGCCGTATTTCTCGTAGTAGCGCGGGCTGATCTGGGTATATCTCTCAAATTCCCCGCATATCCCTTGAATGAAGTCCACTGAGGTGTTGTACTGTTCCACAGCCTTTTTGCGCGCCTCGATCAAATTGTCCAGGATGTTCATATTCAAGTTGACCCGCCTCCTTTTGGGTGTCCGTGTGTTTCACTTCCAATCGCTGTAAAAGACATTATAACGCAATTTTAAAGATCAGTCAATGCAAATATATGCCGATGATCCCTTGCGAAATCACGGGTTTTTCCGTGTTCTCACCCGAATTTTGAATAATTGAGGTGGTTTACTTGCGAAACAGAGATGCCTGGCAGGTGCTGCGGGCCCCCTTCCTCGCCGGGCTGGCCCTGGGGCTGGCGGCGCTGCTCCTCCCCCTGGCCGCCCTGGGGGACGCCCCCGGGGCAAGCGGGGCGCCGGTCCCCACGCCCGGCCTGCTCACCTTGCCCAGCTCCCCCACCCCGGCGGCCGTCCCCTCCCCCGGCGAGTGGGACGGGGCGCAGACCCTGCGCGTCCTGGGCCGGGACGGCCAGACAGCTGAGATGACCATGGCAGACTACCTCTGGGGGGTGGTGGCGGCGGAGATGCCCGCCTCCTTCGAGCCGGAGGCCCTCCGTGCCCAGGCGGTGTGCGCCCGCACCTACAGCCTGTGGAAGCTGCGGGCCAAGAGCCACGAGGCGGACGGGGCGGACATCTGCGCCGACTCCTCCTGCTGTCAGGCGTACATCTCCCACGAGGACGCCGTCCAGCGCTGGGGGGAGAAGGCGGCGGAGACGTACACCGCCAAGCTCACCGCCGCCGTGGCGGACACCGACGGGCAAATACTCACCTACGGGGGCGAGCTCATCCAGGCGGTGTTCTTCTCCTCCGCTTCCGGGGCCACCGAGGACGCCGAGGCGGTGTGGGGGAAGTCGCTGCCCTACCTGGTGTCGGTGGACAGTCCCGAGGGGGACGAGGTGCCCAATTACCGCTCCACCGTCACCCTCACCGCTGACCAGGTGAAAAAGACCGTGAGCGAGGCCGGGCTGGGGGCGGACCTGTCCGGGGAGCCGTCCGGGTGGTTCCAAAACCTGCAGCGCACCGCCTCCGGCCGGGTGGCCTCTGTGGAGCTGGGGGGCGTGTCCCTGTCCGGCGGCGCGGCCAGGAACCTGTTCGCCCTGCGCTCCGCCTGCTTCGACGTGAGCGAGCAGGACGGCGTGTTCACCTTCTCCGTCACCGGCTACGGCCACGGGGTGGGCATGAGCCAGTACGGGGCCAACGCCATGGCCAAGTCCGGCAGCGGCTGGCGGGACATCCTGACCCACTACTACACCGGCGCCCAGATCCAGACGGCGGAATAAACAGGAGCGGCGCGTGGCCTCCCACGCGCCGCTCCTGTTCCGTTGTTATTGCATCTGCCCGCTCCGGCATGGAGCGGATGCAGAACTATCCCCCGGCCTTTTCCAAAAACGTCTTATAGTCCTCGTAATTGCGCCGCAGCAGCTCCGGGGTGTCCAGCCCGTAGGGACAGCGGCCGGTGCACTGGTTGCAGTGGACGCAGTGGTCGATGCGTTCCATCTTGGCCTGCCCCTCCGGGGACAGGTGCCCCTGGGCCGGCGAACGCCGCAGCAGCAGGGACATCCGGGCGCAGGTGGGGATGTCGATCTGGGCGGGACAGGGCAGGCAGTACCCGCAGCCCCGGCAGAACTCCCCGGCCAGCTCGCCCCTGTCATGGTCGATGGCGGCCTGGAGCTCCGGCGTCATTTCCGGGGGCTCCTCCAGGAAGGACAGGAACTCGTCCAGCTCCCGCTCCCGCTGTACGCCCCAGATGGGCAGGACGTTGTCGTACCGGGCCTGGAAGGCGTAGGCGGCGGCAGCGTTGGTGATCAGCCCGCCGGACAGCGCCTTCATGGCGATAAAGCCGATGTCCAGGGCCTTGCAGTCCTGGGCCAGCCGGATCTCTTCCTCCGCGGCCAAGTAGCTGAACGGGAATTGCAGCGTGTCGTAGAGGCCGGACACGGCGGCCTCCTGGGCGACGGCCAGCCGGTGGTTGGTGATCCCGATGAAGCGGAGCTTCCCCTGCTCCCTGGCCTCCAGCGCCGCTTCATACAGGCCGGTGCCGTCCCCGGGCCTGGGGCAAAAGGCCGGGTTATGGAACTGTAAGATATCCACGCAGTCGGTCTTCAGGTTTTTCAGGCTGGTGTGCAGGTCGTTCCAGAAGCCGTCGGCCCCCTGGGCCGCGGTTTTGGTGGCCAGGATGTACTCGCTTCGCCGGCCGCCCAGGGCAAAGCCGATCTTTTCCTCGCTGTCGGTGTAGGCCCGGGCGGTGTCGAAAAAGTCGATGCCATTGTCCAGGGCCTTTTGGAGCAGATACGCCGCCTCGTCCCTGGACACGCGCTGGATGGGCAGCGCGCCGAAGCCGTTTTTGTTGACGGCGATCCCGGTGCGGCCCAGCGTGACTTGTACCATAGAGAATCCCCTGCCTTCCTCATTTGTCTTGAGCGGTAACGCGGCCCTTCCGGGGCCCCGGCGCAATGGGTGAACGGGACTTTTGAAAAAGCCGCCGCAAGCGTTAGAACGCTTGCGGCGGCGTGGTGGACAGGAGCCAGAAGTATACGAACACCTCAAGGAAAAAAATCCGCGTTTTTCTCCTTGCCGCCGCAGGGAGCCGGATTGTCTATCATATCAATGAGACGCTGCCGGTTTTCAATAAATTCTACCGTATCCTCAAAGGGCAGCTCGCGCCAATTATCTGAGTAGTAGAACGTTAGCACCATCTTGTCAGGATAAATATAAATCTTATCAACCAAAAAGTCAAGCAGTTTGCGGCGCGTGTCCGGGTCGTTGGTATCTCCAATCAGGCTATCCAGGAATCGGACAATATCATTCAGCGTCAAGTCGCATTTCTTCCGGTTTTGTTCCGCCAGCAGCGCGTCGCTCAGCATACTTTTTTGGTTCTCCAGCACATTCATCCGCTCCGCGGTCGTATTATTGAAAATGCCGGCTTCGATCGCCTTGACCAGATTATTCAACTTGCCTTCAACGTCCTTCAACTGGGCCTTGATAGACGCTTCATAGGCCCCGCTGTCGTCGTTCTGGACCTGATGGTACGCATAGCATTGTCCGGCAATCAGGATGCGGAGGGACGGATCCCGGCAGATTCATACTGCCCCAGGCGTTCCTGTCCATCGTAAAGAGCCACGGTTCGATATACTTGTAATGTACCATAGCTAAGGCTCTTTTCCAAGTGTCAATTTAGATGGATGCTGCACTTTCCAGAAATGACTCGGCTAACTATTTGTCAACGCTCGTAAAATCAGAGGGCGTTTAAAAATAACAGGGGATGGCCAGCCGGGTGTTCGGCTGGCCATCCCCTGTTGAAGTATGCACTTTCCTGAGATAGAATATTACGCCATATCACGGTATAGGAAGGTCACAAGCCACATTTAGAAGGCCAACAGGAAAGTGTTTCATTAAATGGATACGCTGGGTTTGGGGCGCTGGCTTAATCCCANTATTTATTCCCCCACACAGTGGAACAGCCGCAGGGCGGTGGCGATGGCCTGTTCCCGGGTGTAGCCGCCCAGGGGATCGAATCGCTGGCTGCCAACGCCCCCCATTACCTTCCTGCCGGTTCCCGGGTCGNTAATACCGGAGATGTAGTCAACCTCACCTGCTGCCCAGGATGAGATNTTTCCCGCGTCGGCAAAGCGCACGGGCGTTCCCNCNTTCAGGCCCAGCACCCGGGCGGNGCGGGCCAGCATGGTNGCNGCCTCCTGCCGGGTGATCTGGCCATAGGGGTTAAAGGTGGTGCCGGAGTAGCCCTTGACAATGCCCAGGGCATAGGCGGCCGCCACATTGGCGCTGGCGGTGTCGTTGAACTTATACTCCTGGCGCAGCGCGGTCAGGGTCTTGCCGCTGCGCTCCAGCACCAGAGTCTCCACGTCCTTGCCCAGCGCCTCGCTGACGGTCTGCACGATCAGGTCGCAGAACTCCGCCCGGGTGATGTCCTGGGTGTAGAGGTTTTGCAGGTAGACGGGCACCAGATCTGCCTCAATGGCCTCCACGACCTCGCCGTGGGCCCAGCCGGTGGTGTCGCCCTGCTTGGGCAGCTCGGGCAGNTAGTCGATTTTGCCGTAGCCGTATTTGCCGTTCTTCTCAATGACCACGTAGGAATCGGGGACATAGGTCTGGTAGCNGCCGTCCGCTTTGAGGTTGAAGTAGGTGGCGGAATCCAGANTGTCCGCGCCGGGGACNGCCTTCCCGTCCCTGTCGATNAGGAAGGCTTTCTGCCCGTCGTAAACCGCGGCCAGGCCCAGATCATCGCTGAACATGGAAGCCGCTTCATACCGGGCCGGGATAGCAGCCTTGTGGGTTTCCGCGTCCAGGTAGCCGTATTTGCCGTCCTGCCTAAACATNATCAGACCGCCGCTCGCAACGCTCAGCAGCTCATACTGGAAGGGGATGACCGTTTCACCCTTCTTGTTGATAGCGCCCCACCNNCCGTTGATGTCCGCCACCGCGGCCAGNCCGGTGCTGCCAAAGATTTCGCAGGTCCTGTAGGTATCCTTCCAATACCAATCGGTATACTGCGGCTGGATGACCCAGTTGTAGTTCCGGTCAATGAAGCCATACAGATAGGTGATTTCACCCGTGGCAGCGTTATTGTCTTCCTGCCGNGCGACCGCCAGGCCCTGATTAAAGGCGGTGGTATAGCAGATGTGCCGGCTGTTCTGGTCAATNCCCCATGAGGTTTCGAGCTCCAGGCCATAAAGCTCTTTCTCAAAAAACTTGCTGTTGCCGTTGGCATCCATATAGCCGCCGAAACCGGAATCAGACCACAGGGGGATCAGNCCCTCATTCAGGGGGCCTGTGGGCTGGCCAGATTTATGGGGGACAACCATGCTGCCGTCAGTCTTGAAGATATTCCCCTTCGTATATCCGCCGCTTCCGGGTTCAGTGTAATTGATCAATGCCATNCCGTTGTGGAACAGCCAGACCTGATCCCCGGGCATAAAGTTCTCCTGTTCGCCGTCCTCATGCGCCAGATCAAAGAAAGCGACGGTCAGGGGGCCGGGGATGTAGTTCCAATCGCTGTCATGATCCGCGTACGGGTCGATAAAGGCGGTGTAGTGGTTGTTCTGGTCGATGAAGCCGATCTCGGCCTTCATGTAATAGGAATNCGTGACGTAATCGGACGGCTCGGGGGTGGTGGAAACGGACTTGGCGACCACGGCGTAGCCCTCGTTGAAGCGCCAGGCGTAGTCATACTGGAAGCCGATGACCACTTTGCCGGTCTCGTCGATATAGCCCCACTTGCCGTTCTTCTTCACCGGGGCCAGGCCGTCGATGAACAGGCCCGCGTCCTCATATTGGGGNGCGACGGCCTCGGTGTAGGTGAGTACGCCCCGCTGGGGCTCCCCGGCGGCGAAGGCCGGGACCGTCAGACCCAGANACAGGGTGAGGGCCAGCAACAGGGCCGCGATTTTATGGAATTTACGCATGATTTTTCCTCCTTTGTGTGTGCGGGCACAGGCTGATTTGGGCCGCCCCCGNTTCAGTTGCCCCAGAACTCGGGATGGGTCGGCCACTCCTGTTNGCGGATGNCGATGCCGNCGNGGGGATAGTAGACGTAANCCATGTAACATCCTTACCACCTGGGCGGCGCGGTCTGCACNGGCATATTNCGCGGCGTGCCGATCTGGTAGGTCACGTAGATGCACACGCCGTCCGGCATGGGATAGGACGTGGTGTCCAGGATGGTATAGCCGTTGTAGTCGCGGTTCATCCGGGCGTGGAAGCTGTTNACGGCCTTGNCNATGGNGTAGGGGTGGCCGGAGATGGTCTGGGTGTACACGCCGGGCTTGAGGTAGGTGGGCTCGTGCTGCGCGAGGAACCGGCGGTTCTCCGCGATGCGACGNNTNNNGGCGNCGNNGNNGGACTTNCGNTNCAGTTCGGCCATGTACAGCTGGCCCTTGGTCAACTTGGTTGCNTTCATGCGGAAAACCTCCTATTGTTNTTTGCCCGCCGCGCCATACAGCCGCAGGGCGGTGGCGATGGCCTGCTCCCGGGTGTAGCTGCCCAGGGGATCGAAGCGCTGGCTGCCCACGCCCCCCATTATCTGCTTGCCGGTTCCCGNGTCGGTAATGCCGGAGATGTAGTCNACTTCGCTCNCCGCCCAGGACGANATCTTTCCCGCGTCGGCAAAGCGCACGGGCGTTCCCGCNCTCAGNCCCAGCACCCGGGCGGTGCGNGCCAGCATGGCGGCNGCCTCCTGCCGGGTNATGCTNCCGTTGGGATTGAANGCGGCGCCNGAGCCCTTGACGATGCCCAGGGCATAGGCGGCAAGCACCTCGGGGGTATTGGTGTCCGTAAAGGGGGCGGTGATGGTCAGGCCCTTGGANNGGACATAACTGTTGATGTCCTTCCCNGTGGCCTTTTCCACCAGCGCAACCATCAGACGGCAGAAATCTTCCCNGGTGATGGCGTCGCGGTAGTCTCCCTGCAGGTCAAAGGGGACGATTCCCTTGCAGATGGCCTCCCACACCTCCGTCTGGGCCCAGTCGGTGGGGATGTCCTTAGTGTAGGTGAACTGGGAGGTGTTGTTGGTCGTATGCGTATCGGTAATACGGCCCGCCAAGAACAGGNAGCCTACGTCAAAGTTATACTCCCGTTCATAGTCGTTCCCGTAGGAGAANGTTGGCTCAGCCCAGAACCAACGNCCGTCGGCAAAAATCATATTCCATGCATGGGGTATCGTGCCCCTCTTTCCGGATACCTGGGCGGCGGGGATGTCCACCGCCCGGCACAGGCACATGACCAGCCAGCTGTAATCATCGCAGACGCCCTGCATCTGATCCAGGATCTTGTCGGCATTGCGAAGATTNTTGGGGCCTATGTCATTATAGGTCATATTCTTGTTTACCCACCAAAAAATCGCTTTGGCTTTTTCGTAGTCCGTGGTCAACCCGGCGGTGATTTCCTGGGCCACCTTGGTCACCCGCTCGCTCTGCGCGCCCACATACGTCCCTGGGTTGGTCCAGGAGGTCAGATAAGTGTGGGCCCGCTCCATACAGTCCACCGCAGCCTGGTTGGGACAGTTGACAAAATTCTCTATGTGGGTACATATGTCACTGCGACCGNTGTTACTCTCAAAGAGGTCGATAAAATCTTTCAGACTTAATTCGGCAATTTCCTCCGCCAGCTGCCCATGGGTGGGGAAGACCAGGGTGACCAGGGTGGATGGGAACACGGTCGAGCCCGAATAATGCTGGCTGTTATATTCAGGAGGAGGGGCGAGCCATGCCCGGCAGATACCCTGAATGCCNGCGATGGTGGAGGGCAGCGTGATGGATCGCACATGGTCACAGTCGTCAAACGCGCCTATATTGATCTTTGTAATTCCCTCAGGAATTACCACATCGGGGGAAGTGCCGTTGTAACGGACCAGGATCGTGCCCAGGATTGCAAAGTCCCCCTGGACCAACTTGGGCCAGGGCGTGCCGTCAAAAATGCTGTTGATTTCCACCTCGGTCACGCCGTTTCCACCATAGACCTGGGTGAGGCTGGTACACCCTCTAAACGCCTGGCCCCCCAGAGTGGTCACGCTGTCCGGGATGGTGATGCTGGTCAAGGCGGTGCAGTTGGCAAACGCGTAGGAGCCAATATAGGTCACGCTGTCGGGGATCGTGACNCTGGCCAGTTTGGTGCAGTTGGAAAACGCGGATGACCCGATGGAGGTCACACCGCTGGGTATGGTGACACTGGTCACCGTAGAGCATTTGCTGAACGCCGAACTGCCGATGGAGGTCACACCGCCCGGAATCACCACGTTCCCGCCGGGGCCATTATATTTGGTGAGGACGCCGTTCTCAATGACAAAGCCGGAGTCCGCGTTTGCGATGACAATGTCCGGCCCCGCCGCGCTGGCAGGCTGAATGGCAGAGGGAATCGTGCCGGTGAGCAAGATCAGGGCAAGCAAAAGGGAAAGGATACGTTTCATTTTCATGGTATACCTCCAACAGAAAATTTTGGGTAAGCGCGGTGAAAGCAGATGTTTCCGCATTCAACTTGCCCTTCTCAACGAGACCCTTGGGGGCGGGATGATCCCGCCCCTCTTTAGACGGCTTGTTCAGACAGCAAAAGCGGCCCCGGGTTGGAACAGACAGCTCATCGTGCCCACCCGCTGTGCCTTACGCGGCGGCCGCGGTTTTTTTGCCGGTGATGTGGCCCATCACGGCGGCGGCGATCTGCAAAGCGGTCACGAGGAAGACAAAACCAAAGCCAAGGCCCATCTTGTAGCCCAGCATCTCAACATTCCCGGACAGGTCGCTGTGTACCACCAGGTAGCTCAGCAGCGTCACCACCGACAGGACGATGGAGCTGATCATCCCGCCCGACTTCTCTTTGCGGTTGAACACGATGAGCAGGACGCCGCACAGTACCGGCACTCCGAACAGGACCACAAACTCCATAAACGCTGTGTCCGCATTGGGGATGCCGTAGTCGGCGCAGCCGTTCATGAGCCGGAGCATGGTCAGCCCGGTCAGCCGGTTGGGGACATCGATCCCGATGAACCTTGCGACGGATTTCACAACGGAACCGCTGCCGTCCAGCTTGGCATAGGAGAGGATGAAGAAAAACAGAACCTGCAGCGCGCCAAAGGCCATCATGATCTTCTGATACATGGCCGCGGTCAGTGTACCCTGCGCCGCCGCGCCCTTTGACATGGCGCTTTGGGCCGACTCGGCAAACGTGGAACCGTAGGCCTTCGCCGAGTTCCACAGCACTTTGCCGGCGGCCTTGGCCGACTCCTTGGCGTCCGCCATGGTTTTCTGCATCTCCTCTTTTTGCTCCTGGGTCAGGACGGGCTTACGCGCGGCGGGCCGCTGCTGTTCCGCCGCAGCCTCCTGCGCGCCCTTGCAGGTGCACTGCTGACCGTCCTCCAACTTCGTACCGCAGAATTGACAATACCTCATTGTTCCTTCACCTTTCTCTTTCTCTTTTTATTTTTGATGGGCGGCATTCTCGCCCCTTCCTCGGTCTCTGTTATATTAGACACAAGTCGGCGCCGTCCGGTTTTATAAAATCAGAAAATTTTTCAAAAAGTTTTTTGGGGCCGATGGGAAAACTCAAAAGTCTCCCCACTCTGTCAGCACCTCCAGCACCTGCTCCGCCGGGCATACGCCGGTGAAGTAACCGCCGTTGCGTCTCCAGTCCATGGAATGCGTGACCCATATGTCTGAGGTATAGTCCGCCAGCGCTGCGTCCAACTCATTGCGGGAAGCGGGTTTTCCATCGATCGTGTATGTGTTCGTTTTCGAATCCCCATACAGGGTATGGGCAGCCTGCATGGAAATCGTGCCGTCCTGGAAGGGATACAGTATGGCATTCAGGTGGCGGTATAAGTAGTGGTACGGAGTGATGCCGTCCCAGCCGAACCATACGCCGCTGCTGGTGATTGTTCCTATTATGCTTGCGTCCGCCGGCCAGAATCGGACCGCCTGGCCGTCCACATATTGCCAGATGGTGAACAAACACAGATATTCCCAATAGACGCTATGATCGTCTATACCGCTGATCAGGCCGCCGGCAAAGATCAGGAAGGGAATGCCGTTTCCGGCATCTACCAGGGCGGCATAACATTGCCGGGGCACTCCAAGCGCCCTCTCGTCATAAACTCTTTGGTGCTGCTCATACAGCTGCTCCAATTTCGCCGACTGGGAACGGATGACCTCCGCGAAGGCCCGCGCCTGGTCAGCGGTCATGCGGCACTGTGCCGGGTCGCCGTAGTAGGCAATGGAGCCGAGCAGATCCGACAGATCATTGGGCGAGGGTGCGGAGGGCGTGCTCCCGCCGGTCTGGAGCGGCACGTCCAGCTTGACATACCGCAGTCCACGATACATCTGTACATTTACGCCTACAAAGACAGCGCCATCTTCCACGTAGAAGGGATATTGGGTCACGTCATCCAGCAGATCCGAACCGCCCAGAATGCTCTCGGCCGTCAGTGCCTGGGTGAGATACCCATTCAAATCCATCGGTGTGCAGCCAAGCACCTCCAGCACGTTCAGCTCCCTGCCGGTGTCACTGTGGAAGGTGTATGCGGGGAGGGTATAGCTTACATTCAAATGGTTCGTATACTCGCCCGTCCAATAGACACTGGCCAGCTCATCGTTATAAGTTCCGATGGTGCAGCGGTAGGTGTCGCCGAAGTCCACCGCAGGATTTTCCGGCGCCCACTCCAGTACCCGGGCAATCTCCCCGGATCGGTCCTGGAAAAACTCGTTCCGCAAGCCCTGGAAGAAGGCATTGATGATCCGGGCGCCAGCGGTAGTCTCCGGGAATACCGGGAACTCGTAATAGACCTCTACGTTGTTCAAATCAGTGACCAGGGTGGTGCGCGCGATGTAAGTGTCTGGGTCATACTCAGTGACCGTGTCATAGGGTGAATCCAGCGGGCCGGGGTCCTCGGGGGTCAGACCGCCCCCATTGGCGTGCGGCTCCTCTTCTACAAGTACGGTTTCCGAGACGGCCGGCTCCGGCTCGTCCTGATTGGCGAGGACCACCGCGCCGGCGATGCCGCCCACCGCAAGGATGGTTGCCAGTATTCCGGCCACAGCTTTCATTGACAGCCCGCCCAGGAAATGGGACATAGCGGTCCCGGCTGTGGCCGCCGCCCCTCCGGCGGCTGAGGAACCCGCTGCGACAGCAGTTCCGGCTGTGGACGCAGCCTCACTGGCGGCCGCCGCTCCGGCGGCGGACGAAGTCCCCGAGACAGCGGCGGTTCCGGCCGCGGCAGCTCCGCCGGCGGCGGCAGACGCGCCCAGCTCCATGACCCGCTTCGCCGCCGCGCCGGCCTTGGCAGGGTCTGCGCCCTCTTTGGCGGCGCGGCCCAAGAAGTACAGCAGGAAGGGCAGCGGGGACAGGCCGTAGAGCTTGATGCCCTTCTTCTCGTAGTCCAGGACCCGTTCCTTGATGGCCTTGCGGGCGTAGTTCAGCCGGCTTTTCACGGTGTTCTCGGGAGCGCCGATGACCTCGGCGATCTCCTTAACGGTCATCTCGTCGTAGTAGAACATCAGGGTGCAGATGCGCTGAGCTTCCGGCAGGCCGTTGACGATTTCCTCGATCATGCGGGTGGTTTCGGTGTTGTCCAGCGCCTTGTCGGGCACCTGCTGCTCGTCCAGATCCTCCAGGTCGTCCAGAACGCTGTGCCCCTCCTCGTCCTCCTCGAACTGGAGCTCCACATGGTTGCGTTTCAGGGCGCTCATGCACCGGTTGATCGTGATGCTGTTGAGCCACCCCCAGAATGCTTCCGGGTTTTTCAACAGGTTCAGCCGGCTGTATGCGGTAAGCAAAACCTCCTGCGTCATGTCCTCGGCGTCCCGCGGGTCTTTGAGCAGTTTGCGGCACTGATAGGATACCGGCGTATGGGCCGCGCGCAAGAGCTCTTCCATCGCCCCCTGATCGCCTGACTGGGCTTTTGCAATCAGCTCAGTCAATTCTCCACGTTCCATCGTTCTCTCTCCTTTTTGAAATGTCTGGTTCTCCTCGCCGAAAGAGCGGGATTGCAAAACGAGACACTTGCCACAGTGAACTCTGTGTCAGGGTGGATGTTTTTGCTCGTTCCCCATCTTCTCCGACGCTTTCAGGATGTTTTGGAGCGTTTTGGTGCAGTTCGGTTCTGTTCGTGCCGCTTCCCTGCGCAGGCATTGCCTGATAAAAGCGAACAGGGTCATAGTACTGCCTCCTTTCCGGTGTTCTATTGATTTAGACACTGGATTGGGCAGACAGGTTTTATAAAAACGAGACTTTTGTGAAAAAAGCGGCCACATTCTCAGCGGACAGCTTGTCCAGGCAGACCCCCAATTGAAAAAACTGCCCCGGCTTTCAGGCGGGGCAGTTTTGCATGCGGCTTACCGACGGTGGTTCATGTTCATGTTCCCAACCTGCCACTCAATGTCGCCAGCATGCTTCTCCATCGCGGCGTTGTGGCGCTTCTGCTCCATATAGCTCATGGCCTGGACCATGTTCATATACTGAAGCTGCTGCTGGATTTGTTGGTTGCCTATGATCATTTGATTCAACAGATCCGCCTGCTGCCGCTGGACGGCCATATTCTCCTGGAAACGCGCTTCCTCCTGATATTGCTTCACCATTTCCTGCACAGTCCCCGCCGCGTAATTGCGTACCTGATGGATAAAGAAGTTTACCGCATGCAGGGTGTAGTAATCCCGCGGATACCAGCTCCCGGTGCGCTGCACCATTTCCGTGCCCAGGTGGTTAAACTGGTCAAGAAGCTGCTGCCGCTGCGCCCTCACCTGTTCGTTGGACTGGGCGATTTCCGTGTTCTTGGCCGCGGTCTGGCTGTTTTTGCTGAGCACGAATTTGTACTCCACGGCCACAACCACCGCGATCAAGACAGCCAGGACGATCGCTTGGATCAAATTGAGCGATTTCAAAACACTGAACAGGTTCATTAAGTAACAAGCCGCCAGGACAGTCAGGATGGCCTTGCTGGCCGTGGTTTTTTTCTTTTTTGTTATGAGGAAAAAGACGACCGCCGCCAGAACCACGCACAGGGCAAGGCTCGCAAAATTCAAAGTGATCAAAGCAGCCACCGCCTGCAGCCCTACCATGGTAAAGACCAGCGCGACCGCCGTCAGCTTAGCGCGGTCTGAAACGCTCTTTGTGCCGATCCCCTTCTCCATCGCGCGGAACTGCCGCTCCAGCTGGATGTGCTGATTCATCGTTTTGTCCATTTTTTGCAGCGTCTGCTGCACATAAGTCAGTCCGTTCAACAACTGCTCTTGGCTCATCGCTGTTCCCATTTGTCTTACCCCCTATGCTTGCGTCTTGGCGCTTGCTGCGGACAGGGAACGTGAGCCTGTGCCGCCCCTCTTAGGGCAAAAAAATGGAATGTATTTCATGTGTGTACCTCCTCTGCCGCTGCTCTGCGGTTTGTCTTTAACGACACGACCCCGGAGGGCGGGGGATCACCGCCCTCCGGGCTGGCCGCCAAGACAACAAAAGCGGCACAGG
>JAAVHY010000007.1 GCA_014799485.1 Clostridiales bacterium
CGCCTCCCCCGGCGCCGCCTCCGGCAAGATTGTCTTCTCTGCCGAGGAAGCCAAGGAGTGGGCCGCCCGGGGTGAGAAGGTCGTCCTGGTCCGCCTGGAGACCTCCCCCGAGGACATTGAGGGCATGAAGGCCGCCCAGGGCATCCTCACTGTCCGCGGCGGCATGACCTCCCACGCTGCCGTTGTGGCCCGCGGCATGGGCAAGTGCTGCGTGTCCGGCTGCGGCGAGATCAAGATGGACGAGGAAAACAAGCAGTTCGAGCTGGCGGGCAAGACCTTCCATGAGGGCGACTGGCTCTCTCTGGACGGCTCCACCGGCAAGATCTATGACGGCCCCATCCCCACTGTTCCCGCCACCATTGGCGGCGAGTTCGGCCGCGTCATGGGCTGGGCGGACAAGTACCGCCGC
Source organism: Clostridiales bacterium (assembly GCA_014799485.1). The sequence continues at coordinate 410 of JAAVHY010000007.1, forward strand.
CTGGAAGTGCGCACCAATGCCGACACTCCCCACGATGCCGCCCAGGCCAAGAAGTTCGGCGCCCAGGGCATCGGCCTGTGCCGCACCGAGCATATGTTCTTCAACGACGACCGCATCCCCGCCATCCGGGAGATGATCTGCTCCGACACCGTGGAGCAGCGCGAGAAGGCCCTGGCCAAGCTGGAGCCCATGCAGCAGTCCGACTTCGAGGGCATTTACGAGGCCATGGAGGGCCTGCCCGTCACCATCCGCTTCCTGGATCCCCCGCTGCACGAGTTCGTCCCCACCGAGGAGGCCGACATCGAGAAGCTGGCCGAGGATATGGGCAAGAGCGTGGCCGACATCAAGGCCATCATCGCGGGCCTCCACGAGTTCAACCCCATGATGGGCCACCGCGGCTGCCGTCTGGCCGTCACCTATCCCGAGATCGCCGTGATGCAGACCAACGCCGTCATCAAGGCCGCCCTGGCTGTCCAGGCCCGCCACCCCGAGTGGAACCTGGTGCCCGAGATCATGATCCCCCTGGTGGGCGAGGTGAAGGAGTTCCTCTATGTCAAGGGCATCGTCACCTCCACCGCCGACAAGCTCATCGCCGAGGCCGGATCCGGCATGAAGTATAAGGTGGGCACCATGATCGAGATCCCCCGGGCCGCCATGACCGCCGACGAGATCTCCCCCCACGCCGACTTCTTCTCCTTCGGCTCCAACGACCTGACCCAGATGACCTTCGGCTTCTCCCGCGACGACGCCGGCAAGTTCCTGAACGCCTACTACGAGAAGAAGATCTACGAGCAGGATCCCTTCGCCAAGCTGGACCAGCACGGCGTGGGCCGCCTGATCTCCAACGCCACCCGCTGGGGCCGCTCCACCCACCCCGACATCCACGTGGGCATCTGCGGCGAGCACGGCGGCGACCCCGCCAGCGTGGAGTTCTGCCACAAGATCGGGCTGGACTACGTGTCCTGCTCCCCCTTCCGGGTGCCCATCGCCCGGCTGAGCGCCGCCCAGGCCGCCATCGCCAACGGCTGAACGGCTTAAACTTAGCAAAAAGTTTGTAAAGTAGATAAAACAGCATAAAACTGGGGCATATCAAGAGGAATCAGAAAATTTCCGAATGGTATGCCCCAGTTATTTCCATATGACCAAGGCAGTTGAAAATCAATTCAATGATTTTGATTGAAAAGAGAGTTTCTATATGGTATAATGACACGATTGGAATAACAGGGTGGACACTTGGCCCTCTATTTTTTAAAAAATCAGGACTCCCCCACAGATCAGAAGCAGCTTTGTGCCTGGAAGGAAGAGCGAAATGGGTCAGCAAAGCAATCACCCCGACAAACACGCCTATTTGATTATCGCGCATAAAGATGATTACACATTCCGTACCCTGCTGCGTTTGTTGGATGATGAGCGGAACGACTTATTCATCCACATGGACATGAAAAACAAAGCGTACCGCCCAATTGAAACAAACAATTTGGTGAAGTTTTCAAAGGTGTATCACACATCTGAGCGGATCAATGTCCAGTGGGGCGGATTCAGTCAGATCCGGGCGGAACTTTTGATTTTGCACGAGGCCGTATCCCACGGGCCGTACAGGTATTATCATCTGTTGTCAGGTCAGGATCTGCCTATTAAATCGCAGGATCATATTCACGATTTTTTTGAACACAATGCCGGAAAAGAATTCATTTGCTTTGAATCTGACGTTTTTTCACACCAACGCCGAGTTGATAAATATCATTTCTTTCAAGAGACACTGGGCAGCGAATGGCGTCTGTCCACATCGCCTGTGTATATGTTAAACAGAATACTCCTTAAAATCCAGTCATTGTCAGGAGTTAAGCGTAATAAAAGCATAGATTTCAAAAAAGGTCCCAATTGGTTCAGCATCACTGATGATCTGGCAAACTTTATACTGGGAAAAGAAGATTGGGTCCAGAAAACATTCAAATTCACAAACTGCGCAGATGAAGTATTCCTTCAAACAATCGTACACGATTCTGATTATGCAAATCATTTATATTACCCCAAATACGATAATGACTACCACGCGATCATGCGACTGATTAAATGGGAAGGAATCCGGCTTCATCCTCATATTTGGCGGATCACAGATAAGCGGGAATTGCAGGGATCAGATTTGCTGTTTGCGAGAAAGTTTGATTGTGAGGTCGACAAAGAGATCATTGATTTTGTCTCTGGCCAGCTTTGTGCGCAGGCTCTCCCCAACTGACCGAATCCGTCCGGCCGCCATACAGCAAGCACAACAGCGGAGTGTGCCGCCTCCCTCCCCCGGGAGGCGGCGCATTCCGCTGACCAAGCGTAGAATAGGATGTGGATGCCTTGATCCAATCAGCTGTTTTCATCAACCTTTTTTTCACTCCCATGCTCTCCGTTTACCTCCATTACAGGAAAAATGGGAAGCCCCTCAAGCCCTCCCTGGAACTTCTTTTCCAGTACGGCATCGCGGCCAGCTGCAACTATACCCTGGCGCGGCTGATCCTGATGGTCCCGCAAAAGCTGCTGGGCTCCTCCCACTCCGTGGATTCCGCCCACTATGCCCTGGCCGCGCTGTTTGCAGCGTGGCTGCTTCCCCAGCTGTACAAGGTCGCCAGGAACATCAGGGTCGAGCTGGAATTCACCCGACTGCACGGAGGCGGCGGGAAAAAGGGCAAACAGACTGACGAAACAGGCAAGGAGTCCCACGATGAAGAAGCAAACGAACGGTAAAAAACATGGATCACGCGTGGCGGAACTGGTCTTCGCCTGCATCCTGTTCACGGCGGCGTGCGTGCTCGCCGGTGTCACCTCCTGGGTCAACCACACCTTTGACCTGACCTTCCAGCAGATCCTGTACACCCTGGCCTCCCCTCTGGACGGCAGCGAGCTGGGCGTTGTGCTGGACGGCGTGAGGGCCTGCCTCCCCCATCTGTCCGTGCTGGCGCTGTTCATCCTGGCCGGCACGGCGTGCCTGATCCTCCAGCGGCGTTTTGCCTTTACCGCCGACGTCGGCGTATACCGCTGGCACCACAGGTTCGACCTGCTGAGCCTCGCGCGGCATCTGATGACGCTGTTCGCCGCCGTCTCCCTGTTCAGCTCCCTCAAATTTTTGGACGACAGCCTGGGCGTCGTAGAATACATTGGGCTGCGGATGGACGCCTCCACCCTTTACGAACAGCACTATGTCGACCCGAAGGGCGTGCGCGTCACCGCCCCGGAAAAGAAAAAGAACCTGCTGTGCATCTATTTGGAGAGCATGGAGTCCACCTACGCCTCCACGGCCGAGGGTGGGCGGCAATCGGTCAACCTGATCCCCAACCTCACCCAGCTGGCCCGGGAGAACTGCTCTTTCTCCAATACAACGCTGCTGGGCGGGGGCCATTCGGGCACCGGCACCAACTGGACCATGGCGGCGCTGCTGGCCTCCACCTCCGGCATCCCCTTCTCCTTCCCCGTGGCGGACAACGACATGGACCAGCAGGAGCATTTCGCCTCCGGCTGCACCAGCCTGGGCGAGATCCTGGAGGATAACGGATACCGCAATATGTTCCTGTGCGGCTCCAACGGGGAGTTTGCCGGCCGCAAGAAATACTTCGAGCAGCACGGCAATTATGAGGTCTACGACTACTACAGCGCCAGGGACGACGGCTACTTCCCCTACGATTACCAGGTGTTCTGGGGCATCGAGGACGAGATCCTCTACCGCGTCGCCAAGGACAGGCTGCTGGAGCTGTCCCGGGACGGCCAGCCCTTCAACCTCACCATGCTGACGGTGGATACCCACCACATCGGCGGGTATGTCTGCGGCCTGTGCGGGGACGAGTACGAGAACCCCACCGCCAACGTTGTGGCCTGCGCCGACCGGCAGATCGCCGAATTCCTTGAGTGGTGCTCCCAGCAGGACTTCTATGAGGACACGGCCATCGTCATCCTGGGCGACCACCCCAGGATGGACAACAACCTGGTGGACGGCGTGGAGTACTATGACCGGACGACCTATAATTGCTTCCTGAACTGCGCCTGCCCGGTCCCGGAGGAGGGCCTCCGCCAGAACCGGGAATTCTCCACGCTGGACTATTACCCCACCATCCTGGCCGCCATGGGCTTTGACATCGAGGGCGACCGCCTGGGCCTTGGCGTGAACCTTTTTTCCGGGGAGGACACCCTCTCCGAGTCCATGGGCTTCCAGACCCTGGACGATGAGATCGCCAGGTACTCTCCCTACTATGTCAACCACTTCGCCTAAACTTTCCTCTGTGTTGACATGCCCCGCCATTGGGAGTATAGTGGGGCATTGATGAAAGCCTCAACCGTTGGGAGGGACTTACCCTATGCTCCGAAATCTGAAAGCCTCCGCCGGCGCCAAGTGGAGCGCGCTCTGGGCGGACAAGCGGGCCTTTCGGACCCGCCTGCTCCTGGCCGCCTCCTGCGCGCTGGGCTGCGCGTTCACCTTTGTCTTTTTCGGCCCCTGTGAGCTGTATCTTCAGAATACCGGCGATATGACCTTCCCCTTCAGCCTGCTGGCGCCTGTCATGGCGCTGGCGGGGCTGGGGGTTTTTGCCGTTTTGCTGGCCGTCCTGCTCCTGCTCCGGGGCAAACCCTTCAACTACGCCGTGTCCCTCCTCTTTGCCGTGACCCTGGCGGGCTACCTCCAGGGGAACTTCCTCAACATCGACCACGGCACCCTGGACGGCACCTCGGTGACATGGCAGTACTACAGGGGCGCCATGCTGAAAAACCTTGTGGTTTGGATGCTTGTCATCGGCGCGGTGTTCCTCCTGATGTATTTTAGCCGGAAGCTGTGGACGCGGACGCTGGAGGCCGTCTCCCTGTTGCTGGCGGCCATGCAGGCGGTGGCCCTCATCAGCCTGATGAATACCGCCAACCTCTCCGCGCTTCAGGAGCGGTATCTCTCCACCGAGGGGATCTTTGAGCTGGCCCCCTCCCAGAACGTGGTGTTCTTTCTGCTGGACCGCTGTGACCGCTCCTACCTGGACGACCTGATCGCCCAGCACCCGGAGTGGGAGGCGGAGCTGGGCGGCTTCACCAGCTACCAGGACTTCACCGGCAGCTTCAGCCGCACCTACGCCTCCGTCACCTACCTGCTCACCGGCGTCCGGGACGATGACGCCGCCCCCTTTGAAATCCGCAAACGGGACTATTTCCGCCGGGCGTGGGGACGCTCCTCCTTTTTGTCCGATCTCCACAGTACGGGCTGTCAGGTGGGGCTCTATTCCCATGTGGGCGACGTGGTGGGCGAGATGGACAACGTGGAGGGTAAGATCGACAACATCGGCCAGAGCACGGTGAGCTACAGCCGCCGGATCATGCTGGCAAAAATGCTGGAGCTGTCCGCCTACCGCTACGCGCCGGAAGCTCTCAAGCCCTATTTCCAGCTCTACACCGGCGACCTGGACGCGGTCCAGGCCGCGCCCAGCGGGGACCTATACCAGATCGACGACCCCGAATTCTGGGCCCGCTACCGCGCCCAGGGCCTGAGCGTCAACGCTGATTTGACCGGGTGCTTCCGCTTCTACCATCTCCAGGGCGCCCACTACCCCTTCAACATGGGCGAGACGGCAGAGCGGGTGGAGACGAGATGGGATCCCGCCGGCCAGCACGACCAGATGGTGGGAAACATGGAGATGATCCTCCAGTACCTGGCCGAGCTGCGGGAAAAGGGCGTCTATGACGACACCACCGTCATCATCAGCACCGACCACGCGGCGGACTACCCCGAGTGGGTCGGAGACGACTGGACGGACACCACCCAGGGCCTGAGCCGCCTGGACAGCCCCCGGCTGCTCCCCCTGCTCATCAAGCCCGCCCACGCCGACACCAGCCGGCCCATGGAGCTGTCCCACAAGCAGATCTGCCAGGACAACCTCCGGGCCTCCATCGCCGGGTGGTTCGGGCTGGATACGGAACAATACGGGCGCACCATCGAGTCCATCGGTGAGGACGAGGAGATGACGCGCACCTTCTGGATGCTGCTGTACGACGAGGCGCTGACCACCCGGGACGCGTACATGGGCACCTACGTGATCCGCGGGGACGGCAACGACTTTTCCAACTGGAACCTGACCCAGCTCACCCCCCTGGAACCCCACGTCTGGTGAGTATCGAAAAGATGGGAGACCGCTCCATGAAAAAACTGGCACAATTCATCTACTTTTTTGGGTTTGGCCTGATGCTGTTCTCCGTGACGGCGCTGGCCTACATCGACCCCTCCGCCATGACCTATATGATCCAGCTCGCCGCCGGTGTGGCCATCGCGGCGGGAGCGGGGGCCAGCTTCTATCTGCGCAAGCTGAAGCGCAGGTTCTCCAAAGGCCGGAACAGCCGCGCCAACCTCTCCTCCTACGCTGAGGACGATGACGACGACACCGGCTACGGCGACTACGAGCTGGACACTCCTGCCCAGCCCCAGCAGATCCCCTCCCCCGCCCCGGCAGAGCAGAGCTATGCGCCGGAGCCTGTCTCCCTTCCCAATACCCCCGCCGACCCCTTTGACGAGACGGGGGGCGAGGGCGGCCTCGCCGCGGAGAACCGGGAACTGCGCCGCCTGCTGGCGGAGGAACGCAAAAAGGTGGAGGAGCTGAAGCGGGCCCTGCATATCTGCACCGCCCCCCGGAAATGAGGGAGCGGAAGCCCAAAAAGGACCGGTGGTGGCTCCTCCCCCTCCTGGCCGTGGCGCTGGCCGCCTTCCTCAACCTGTTCATCCTCATCAACGCCCATGTGCCCTCCGGCTCCATGGAGCCCACCATCCCCACCGGGGCGCTGCTGGTGGGCGACCGCACGGCTTACCTCCGTGGGGAGCCCCAGGCGGGGGACGTAGCGCTGTTCCGCCACGAATCAGAGTTCGGGCGGGACATCATCGTCAAGCGGATCATCGCCCTGCCGGGGCAGACCTTCTCCATGGAAAACGGGCGGGTGTACCTGGACGGGGAACTGCTGGACGAGCCGTATATCACGGAATTTTCCGCCGACAGCTATCCCGAGACGGTGGTACCCGAGGGGTGCTATCTGGTACTGGGGGACAACCGGCGGGATTCCCATGACTCCCGCTTCTGGGCCGACCCCTTCGTCCGGCGGGAGGAGCTGCTGGCCCGGGCGCTGCTGGTCTACTTCCCCCGGCCCCATCTGCTTTAGTCACGGAAAGACGAGGTGTCGTCACAACGGTATGGAACTTATCAATACAATCATCGGAACCCCCCTGGGCTGGCTGATGTACGGCTGCTACCGGCTGTTCCGCAATTACGGCATTGCCATCCTGGCCTTCACCCTGCTCACCAAGGTGGTCATGTTCCCCATCTCCCTGCTGGTGCAGAAAAACTCCATCAAGATGGTGAAGATGAAGCCCCAGCTGGATATGCTCCGCTACCAGTACGTGGACGACAGCGACGCTTTCCTGGACGCCCAGTCCGCCCTGTACAAGCAGGAGCACTACAACCCCATGGCGGGGGTCATCCCCCTGCTGCTCCAGCTGCCCATCATCCTGGGCCTGCTGGACGTGGTATACAAGCCCTTAAAGCATATCCTCCACCTGACCCCGGAGCTCCAGCGGGCCTTTGTGGAGCAGACCGCCCGGCTCATGTCAGTGACGGTGGACGAGCTGGGCTCCACCGCCCAGCTCTCGGTGGTGGAGCGGGTGCGGGCCATGCCGGAGCTGTTCGCCGATCTCCCCGGCTCGGCGGAGGCTGTCGCCCAAATCCAAAACCTCCGCATGACCTTCTTCGGCATCAACCTGGCCGAGACCCCCAGCGTCCACACCCTGGACGCCCTGTTCCTCATCCCCGTGCTGGCGGGGCTGTCCGCCCTGCTGATGTGCTGGGTGCAGAACAAGGTAAACGTGCTCCAAATCGAGCAGAACAAGCTGTCCCAGTGGGGCATGACGGCGTTCATGATCGCCTTTTCCACCTTCTTCGCCTTCATCGTCCCCGCCGGTGTGGGGCTGTACTGGACCTTCGGCAACCTGTTCTCCATCGGGGTCATGTTCCTGTGCAACGCCGTCTACTCCCCCAAGGAGTACATCGACTACGCCCTGCTGGACGAGATGAAACGCTCCGCCGCGGAAGATAAGGAGCGGAAGAAGCGGAACGCCGCCCTGGCCAAGAAGTACTACAAAGAGTTCTTCTCCAAGGAGAACAAGGGGAACATGAAAATCATGTTCTACTCCGAGGGCAGCGGGTTTTACAAGTATTTCCGCGCCCTCATCGAAGCGCTGCTGCGGGACACCGGCCTGACCATCCACTACGTCACCAGCGACCCGGAGGACGCCATCTTCCAGAAAAACGAGCCCCGCATCCGGCCCTACTACGTGGATGAGACCCGGCTGATCTCCCTGATGATGAAGCTGGAGGCGGACATGGTGGTGATGACCACCCCCGACCTGGAGAAGTACCACATCAAGCGCTCCCGGGTGAAGGACAACGTGGAATACGTCTTTATGGACCACGGGTGCAGCAGCGACAACCTGGCCTACCGCACCGGGGCGCTGGACGCCTACGACACCCTGCTGGTGGTGAGCCGGGAGCAGGCCATCGAGGCCCGGGCCATTGAAAAGCTGCGCCACGTGAAGAAAAAGCGCATCATTGAGTGCGGCTACGGCCTCATTGACGACATGATCGCCGCCTACGAGGCCATGGACAAGGCGGAAAACGAGAAAACGACCATCCTCATCGCCCCCTCCTGGCAGTACGACAACATCATGGATTCCTGCCTGGACGATTTGGTGGACGCCCTGTACGGCAGGGGCTGGCGCATCGTCATCCGGCCCCACCCCCAGTATGTGCGCCGGTTCCCCACCCGGATGAAGGAGATCATCCAGCGCTACCAGGACAAGGCCGGGGAGGACTTCGTCATCGAGACCGACTTCTCCTCCAACGTGACGGTGTACACCGCCGACCTGGTCATCACCGACTGGAGCGGCATCGCTTTCGAGTTCTCCTTCACCACCGACAAGCCCTCCCTGTTCATCAACACCCAGATGAAGGTGGTCAACGAGGACTGGCAGAAGATCCCCCTGGTCCCCTTCGACATCACCGCCCGCCCCAAGGTGGGCCGTCAGGTGGAGAAGAGCGAGGTCAGGAATCTGGCCCCCGTGGTGGAGGAGCTGCTGGCCCATCAGCAGGACTACAAGGAGCGCATCGCCGCCTTAAAACAGCAGCACTTCTACAACCTGGGCCACAGCGGCGAGGTGGGGGCGAAGTATATCATCCACCGCCTGGAGCGCCGCTATCCCGGCCAGATTGCCGCCCACGACCCGCCCGGGCGGTAGCTTTCAGCCACGCAAAGGCCCCCGGTCCGCTCCGACGGGACAGACCGGGGGCTTTCGGACATCGGAAGGAAACAGCTTTATGAACACACAAGCCCATGACAATTTCCCGGCCCCGGCGGTTGCCCCCTGCCCTGATCTGCTCACAGCCAACGATCTGCGGCTGATTGGGGAGGTCTTGCGCGCTGAGCCGGAGGAGGTCACCGGCGTCTCCGCCCTGAAAAAAGGCATGACCAACCGCTCCTTCCTCTTCTCCTGCCGGGGGGAAAAATACATCATGCGCGTCCCCGGGGAGGGCACCGGGCGGCTCATCAGCCGCTGGGAGGAGGCGGCGGTGTACCGGGTGGTCCATGGGCAGGGGCTGTGCGAGGACGTACTCTACATCGACCCGGACAGCGGCTATAAGATCTCCCGGTTCATCGAGGGCGCCCGCACCTGCGACCCGCTGAACGAAAGGGAGACCGCCGCGTGTATGGGCAAGCTTCGCTCCTTCCATGGGCTGGGCCTGCGTGTAGATCACAAATTCGACCTGTTCGGGCACATCGACTTCTACGAGGCCCTTTGGAACGGGCGTCCCTCCGCCTACCCCGATTACCGGGAGACCAAGGAAAACGTGTTCCGCCTGAAACCCTTTCTGGACGCCCAGGCGGGGGAAAAGGTACTCACCCACATCGACGCCGTGCCGGACAACTTCCTCTTCTTCCAAGACAGCCGGGGCGGCGAGGAAATCCGGCTCATTGACTGGGAGTACGCCGCCATGCAGGACCCCCATGTGGACATCGCCATGTTCTGCATCTACGCCATGTATGACCGGGCCCAGATAGACAAGCTCATCGGCCAGTATTTCACCGGGGGCTGTCCCCCGCTGACCCGGGTCAAGATTTACGGCTACATCGCCGTGTGCGGCCTGCTGTGGAGCAACTGGTGCGAGTACAAGCGCTCCCTGGGGGTGGAATTCGGCACCTATGCCCTGGCCCAGTACCGCTACGCCCGGGACTACCGCGAAATCGTCCGGCGGGAGCTGGAGCGGCTGGGGGAGGACTTGCCATGAACACCGTGAAGCGGGCCGTCATCGTGGCCGCCGGGGAGGGCAAGCGGATGCGGCCCGTCACCCTGACCACCCCCAAATCCCTGGTGCGGGTGAACGGCACGCGGATGATCGACACCGTGATACAGGGTCTGATGGCGAACGGCATCACCGAAATTTACGTGGTTGTCGGATATTTGAAGGAACAGTTCCAGGTTTTGACGCGGGAGTATCCCAACGTGACGCTGATCGAAAACCCCTGGTACGATTCCTGCAACAACATCTCCTCCCTCTACGCCGCCCGGGAGCACCTGGAGGACGCCATCATCACCGACGCCGACCTCATCATCCGCGACCCCCGGGTGCTGGCCCCCCAGTTCGAGCGCTCCGGCTACAACGCCGTGTGGACGGACGAGCCCACCGGCGAGTGGCTGCTGACGGTGGAGGACGGCGTTGTGACCTCGTGCAGCCGCACCGGCGGCGCCCACGGCTGGCAGCTGTTCAGCGTCTCCCGGTGGAGCGGGGCGGACGGGCGGCGGCTCAGGCGGCACCTGGAAATCGAGTTCGAGGAGCGGCGCGACCGGGATATCTACTGGGACGATGTGGCGCTGTTCCGCCATCCCAAGGAGTACCGGCTGGGGGTGTTCCCCATGGAGGCCGGGGACATCGTGGAGGTGGACAGCCTTGCCGAGCTGGCGGCGCTGGACCCCAGCTACCGGAAGTATCTGGACGAGGTGAAGTGACGTGGAGCGGAAGAAAATCGACTGGGCCATCACCCTGGCCCCCCTGGGGTGCATCCTGGCGCTGAGCGCCCTGTTCCTCGCCTTCCCGGAGCGCTCCAACCAGGTGCTTGGCCAGATCCGCTTCCTGCTGGGGGACACCTTGGGCGTCTGGTACCTCATCATCGGGCTGGGGGTGTTCCTGCTGTCCCTGTTCGCCGCCTTCTCCAAGTACGGGGATATCGTGCTGGGCGGGCCGGAGGAAAGGCCCCAATACTCCTTTTTCACCTGGGGCTCCATGATGTTCACCGCGGGGCTGGCGGCGGATATCCTGTTCTACTCCTTTTCCGAGTGGGTCCTGTACGCCGTGGACCCCCACATTGCCGAACTGGGCGACCTTCAGGACTGGGCCGGCGTGTTCCCCATCTTCCACTGGAGCCTGATCCCCTGGGGGTTCTACCTGATGCTGGCCGCGGCCTTCGGGTTCATGCTCCATGTGCGCCGCCGGGAGCGGCAGCGGTACTCCGAGGCCTGCCGCCCCATCCTGGGAAAACACACCGACGGCGTCCCCGGGCGGGTCATCGACCTGCTGGCGGTGTTCGCCCTGCTGGCGGGGACAGCCACCACCTTCAGCCTGGCCACCCCGCTGATGGCGGGCATTTTGGATGAGCTGTTCCACATCCCCCTGGGCCGGGTAACCGTCACCGTCCTCATCCTGCTGGCCACCTGCGCGGTGTACACCTATTCCCTGCTCCACGGCTTCAAGGGCATCAGCCTGCTGGCAAAAGCCTGCATCTGCCTGTTTTTCGGCCTGCTGGCCTATGTCCTGCTCCTGGGCGGACAGGCCCGGTACATCATCGAGACCGGCTTTGAATCCCTGGGGCGGATGGCGCAGCACTTTTTCGAGCTGGCCACCTTCACTGACCCCCAGCGCGCCACCTCCTTCCCCCAGAACTGGACCATCTTCTACTGGTCCTACTGGATGGTGTGGTGCGTGGCCGCCCCCTTCTTCATCGGCAGCATCTCCCGGGGACGGACGGTGCGGCAGACCATCCTGGGGGGCTACGGCTTCGGGGTGGGCTCCACCATCGTCAGTTTCATCGTGCTGGGCAACTACTCCATGGGCAGGCAGCTGTCCGGCGCGGCGGACTTCATCGCCCAGTACAACGAGACGGGCGACCTGTACGCCCTCATCATCTCCATGATAAAGACCCTGCCCTGTCCGGCACTGGTGCTGGGGCTGGTGCTGGCGGCCATGGCGGCCTTTTACGCCACCTCCTTCGACTCCATCGCCCTCATCGCCTCCTGCTACAGCTATCGCAGGCTGGGGCCGGACGAGGCCCCCCACTGGGGGGTGAAGCTGATGTGGTGCCTGCTGCTCATCGCCCTGCCCATCGCCCTGGTGTTCTCCGACAGCTCCATGGCCAACCTCCAATCGGTGAGCATCATCGCCGCCTTCCCCGTCGGGGCGGTCATCCTGCTCATCACCGCCAGCTTCTTCAAGGACGCCAAGGCATACCTGGGGGAGCGGTCCCGCCGGGGCGGGGGCCATTGATTTTTCCGGCAGGCCGTGGTTTCACAGGTTAGACAAAAAATTTGAAACAGCGAGGCGCATCCATGGAAAGCACACAGAAATCCGAGCTTTTTGAACGCACGTCCATCCCAAGGGCCGTGCTCACCCTGTCCATCCCCACCGTCCTCAGCTCGCTGGTGATGGTGCTCTACAACCTGGCGGACACCTATTTCGTGGGGATGCTCCGGGACCCCATCCAGAACTCCGCCGTCACCCTGGCCGCGCCGGTGCTGCTGGCCTTCAACGCGGTGAACAACCTGTTCGGCGTGGGCTCCAGCAGCATGATGAGCCGCGCCCTGGGGGCCAAGGACTATGACACCGTGCGGCGCAGCTCCGCCTTCGGCTTCTGGTGCGCCCTGGTCTGCGGTGTGCTGTTCTCCATCCTGACCACCGCCTTCCGCGCCCCCCTGCTGGTCCTCCTGGGGGCGGACGCGGACACCACCGCCGCCACCGCCCAGTACCTGTTCTGGACCACCACCTGCGGGGCCGCCCCCGCCATCCTCAACGTGGTGATGGCCTACCTGGTGCGCTCGGAGGGCGCCACCCTCCACGCCAGCATCGGCACCATGAGCGGCTGCCTGCTGAACATCGTGCTGGACCCCATCTTCATCCTCCCCTGGGGGCTCCATATGGGGGCCGCCGGTGCGGGCTGTGCCACCTTCCTGTCCAACTGCTTCGCCTGCCTGTACTTCTTCGTGCTGCTGCTCGTCCGGCGGGGCAAGACCTTCGTCTGCGTCCACCCGGCCATGGCCCGGCCCCGCCGGGAGATCGTGAAGGGCGTGTTCAGCGTGGGCATACCCGCCTCCATCCAGAACCTGCTCAACGTCACCGGCATGACGGTGCTGAACAATTTCACCGCCGCCTTTGGCCCGGACGTCATCGCCGCCATGGGCATCGCCTACAAGATCAACATGATCCCCATGTACATCGCCCTGGGGATGTCCCAGGGGCTCATGCCCATGGTGAGCTACAACTATGGCAGCGGGAACGTCCCCCGGCTGAAACAGGCCGTCCGGTTCACCCAAAAGGTAACGCTGAGCTTTATGGCCGTGGTATCGGTGTGCTATTTCTTCGCCTCGGGCACCCTCATCGGCCTGTTTATGAAGACCGAGGCCGTAGTGGCCTACGGCTCCAAATTCCTGCGGTGCATGTGCGTGGCCCAGCCCTTCCAGGGCATGGACTTCCTTGCGGTGGGCGTGTTCCAGGCCTGCGGCCTGGGGCAGTACTCCCTGCTGTTCGCCATCCTGCGCAAAATCGTGCTGGAGATCCCCGCGCTGTACCTACTCAACCGCTTCGTCCCCCTGTACGGCCTGGCCTGCGCCCAGCCCGTGGCCGAGGTGGTGCTGGCCGCCGCCGCGGCGATCATCCTGATCCGTCTGTTCCGGCGTATGTCGGCGGAGGGCACCCCCCTGCCGGCCCGCACCGGGAAAAAATAATCCCGCCCCCCTTTCCTTTTTCCTATATTTGGCCGATATATAGGGTGAGAGAATGGAAAGGGGGGGTGATTTTTTGGCAGTGCAGCCGATTTCCGCCGTAGGCCGCGAAGAACAGACCGACGAGTACCAGAGCAGTCTGCTGGCCCAGTCCCTGAAAAAACAGGAGGAGAGCCGCGGTTCCCTTACGGAGATGATCCGGGACGCCAGGGAGAAGGCGAACGAACAGCGGGAGAAGTTCAAGCTGGCCAAGGTCACCCCCAGGTACGGGGACGCCCCGCTGGAGGCCTACGCCCGCATCAGCCGGGCCCGCACGCCGTCCCAGGCCGGCTCCGCCGCGGGGTACGCACGCCGCCGCCTGATCCAGCTCCAGGCCGCCCAGCGCTCCGACCCCGACCACGCCGACCAGATCAAGGCCGCCGTCTCCCAGCTGAAAAAGGCGGTGGGCCGGGCCAACAAAAAGAAGCTGGAATTGAACAAGGAACAGCTTGCCCTGGCCCGTCAGAAGCGCATGGCCCGGGAGAACAGGCGCCGGGAGGAACAGCGCATCCGCCAGGAGCTGCGCAAAAGCGCGGCCATGCGGGCCATCCGGGAGTCCGGGTACTTCCAGGAGACGGAGATCGCCAACCGTCAGGCCGACCAGCTCACCGCCACCAAAATGGAGCTGAAGGCCCAGGCGGAGCAGCTGGGGATTTCCGCCCAGAAGTCCATAGATACCGCTTTGCAGGGGTATTCGTCCGCCGTACAGACGGCGGAGGCCGTGGCCACCCCCGTTCCCGCGCCCCAGGTAGACGTACAGGCGTAGTTTTTGAGTTGAAAAGAGGGCCTGCCGCATTGCGGCAGGCCCTTTTTACTTCCCCAGCACCTTCGCCGCGTTCTCCTCGGCGAACTGCTTGCTGTACAGTTCGTGGTAATAGCCCCGGGCCCGCAGCAGGGACTGGTGGGTGCCCTGTTCCACGATCTTGCCGTCCCGCACCACCAGGATCATGTCCGCCTTGCGGATGGTGGACAGGCGGTGGGCAATGAGGAAAGACGTGCGGTCCCGCAGCAGGTGGTCGATGGCGCCCTGGATATACTGCTCGGTCTGGGTGTCGATGGAGGAGGTGGCCTCGTCCAGCACAAAGATGCGCGGGTCGGCCAGCACCGCCCGGGCGAAGGAGATCAGCTGCTTCTCGCCGGTGGACAGGCGGTCGCCCTCCTCGCCCACGTTGCTGTCCCAGCCCTGCTCCAGCTTGGCCACCACCTTGTCCGCCGACACGGCCTTCGCCGCCGCCTCGATCTCTTCGTCCGTAGCGTCCAGCCGCCCGTAGCGGATATTATCCTTTACGGAACCGGAGAACAGGTGGGGGCTTTGCAGCACGTAGCCGATGTTGGAGTGGAGCCACAGCTGGCTGCGCTCCCGGTAGTCCTTCCCGTCGATGAGGATCTGGCCCTCGGTGGGTTCGAAGAACCGGCAGGCCAGGTTCACCAGGGTGGACTTGCCCGCCCCCGTCTCCCCCACGATGGCCACGGTGGCCCCCGCGGGTATGTGCAGGTCAAAGTGCTCCAGCACATTGTCCCCGCCGTCCGGGTAGCGGAAGGTCACGTCCCTGAACTCGATCTCGCCCCGCAGCGGCTCCCAGTTCTCCCGCTTGGGGTCGAAGCTGTCGCCGTACTTCTCGATGACCTCGGGGGTGTCGGTGATCTGGGGCTTCTCGTTCAGCAGGTCGGTGACCCGCTCGATGGAAGCCTGGAGGGCGATGAACTCCGCCAAATTGGCGGCGGTGGCCTGGATGGGCTCAAAAATGCCCACGGCGTAGATGGTGAACACGGACAGGGTGGCGATCTCCAGCACCTGGTCCGTGACCAGCCAGCCCCCCCGCAGCAGCACGATGGCCACCGTCAGGGAGGAGAAAAAGAGCGTTAAGGGGATATACACCGCGTTGAGCCGGGAGGCCCGCACGCCGGAACCCCGCATGGTCTCGGTGAGCTCCCGGAAGTTCTCGATGCTCTGGTCCTCGATGACCAGGGTCTTGGCGGTCTTGGCGCCGGTGATACCCTCGTTGAAGGCGCCGGTGATTTTGGAGTTGAGCTTGCGCACCTTGCGGTTCCAATGGAGGATGCGGGGCTGGAACCACCCCGTCAGCGCCGCCACGATGGGCACGATGACGATGACCACCAGGGCCAGCCGCCAGTTGAGCGCCAGCATGGACACAAACGTGCCCAGCACATACAGCAGCGCCCACATGATGTCCGCCAGCCCCCAGGCGATCATGCCCGCGATGCGGTTGGTGTCGTTCATCACCCGGGTGAGGAGATAGCCCACCGGGGTCACGTTGTAAAAGGACAGGGACAGGGTCTGCAAATGCTGGAACAGCTCCCGGCGCATATCCCGGCCCAGGTACATCTCCATATACATAGACGTGCGGCCGAAGCCCACCACCGTCAGGCTTTGAAGGAGGATGATCCCCAGGTAGGCCAGCACAAAGGGGATAAAACCCTCCAGCCTGCCTGTCTCGATGAAATTGCTGATGGCAAAGCGCTGGAACAGGGGGATGACCACGTCCAGCAGGGCCGTGACGCTGTTGAAGACCAGCATGCCCAAAAAGACCGGCTTGAAGCGGGCCAGTATGGGCAGCAAACGCTTCCAGATGGCCAGGTCAAAGGATTTGGTATACTCTTTCTCGTCAAAGGCCGCCATTACGCCTCCCTCCCTTCCTCAATGAGCGCGCGGTCGTCGCTGCTCATCTGAATGTCGTAGATCTCCTTGTAAATACCCGGCCGGGCAATCAGCTCGGCATGGGTGCCGATGTCCGCCACCCTGCCGCCGTCCAGCACCAGGATGCGGTCAGCCTGCATCAAGGAGGTCACCCGGTGGGAGATGAGCACCACGGTGGCCTCCGCCATGCGCTCCTTCAGCGCGGCGCGGATCTTGGCGTCCGTCTCGGCGTCCACCGCGGACAGGGAGTCGTCGAACACCATCACCGGCGCGCTTTGCAGCAGCATCCGGGCGATGGCCACCCGCTGCTTCTGCCCGCCGGACAGGGTGACGCCCCGCTCGCCCACCACGGTGTCGTAGCCGTCGGCCAGCTCGGTGATGGCCTCGTCCACACAGGCGATCCGGGCACACCGGCGCAGCTCCTCCTCCGAGGCGTCCGGCCGGGTGGCGGCGATGTTCTCCCGGATGGTCTGGGAGAACAGGAAGGGTTCCTGGAGCACCAGGCCGATCTGGCGGCGCAGGTCCTCCCGGCTGATGTCCCGGATGTCCACCCCGCCGATGGTGATTTTGCCCTGGCCCTCCCCTAAATCATACAGCCGGTCCAGCAGGTGGACCAGGGTGGACTTGCCCGAGCCGGTGCCCCCCAGGATGGCGAAGGTGCTCCCCCAGGGGATGGTGAAGGACACGTCCTCCAGCACCTTTTGGCCCTCGTAGCCGAAGGTGACGTGGTCGAACACGATGTCGCCGTTCAGGCGCACCGGCTTGGCGCCGGGCTGGTCGGCCTCCTCCGGGGCGTTGAGGATATAGCCCACACGGTCCATGGACACGCCCGCCTTGCTCATGTCGGACAGCACCCGGCCCAGGGAGCGCACCGGCCAGGCCAGGGCGCTGTTATAGGTGACGAAGGCCAGGAAGTCACCCAGGGAGATGCCGCCGTTCACCGCTTCCACCGTCCCGGCGGCGATGACCGCCATGACCTGGAGGGCGGTGAGCAGGGTGCCCGACGCCCAGTAGACGCTGAGCACACGGCCCAGCTCCACCCACAGGGCGGAAAAGCGGTCGTTCTTCTGGCCGAAGCGGTCGATCTCGAACCGCTCCCGGCCAAAGGCCCGCACCACCCGCACGCCGGTGAGGTTCTCCTGGGCGCAGGTGGTCAGCTCGCCCTCCGCCTCGTCGGCGGTCTTGAACCGGGAGGAGATCTTGCCATAAAACACCCCGGAGGCGATGCCCGTGATGGGGATGAACGCCAGGGACACCAGGGCCAGCCGCCAGTTCATGCGCAGCATGATGACGGTGTACAGCAGGATGAGGAACACCGTGCGCACCACCTCCATCAGCTGGTTGCAGACGAAGGTGCGGATGACCTCCACGTCGGAGGTGCACCGCTGGATGATGTCGCCGGTGGCGTGGGCGGTGTGCCACTGGAAGCTGAGGCGCTGGATGTGGCTGTACAGGTTGTCCCGGAGCTTCTTCACGAAGCCCTCGGAGCCTTTGGACAGGTTGAGGCGCATCCCGTAGATGCACACGCCCCGCACCGCCGCGGCCAGCACCACCGCCCCCGCCGCCAGCCACAGGAAGGGCCGCGGGTCGGCCCGGAGCTGATCCAGGGGCACCAGCCCCTGGAGGAAACCGGGCAGCTTGGGATCCTTTGTCCCCAGCACCGAGTCCACGGTGAAGCTGATGACCTGGGGCACCAGGGCGTTGCAGGCGGTGTTCATCCAGGCCAGCAGGATGGCCCCGGCGAAAAAGCCCCAATTCCCGCGCAGATGGCGCAGGATCAGGTCTGTCTTTTCCCGCCGGGACAGCTTAGATTGTGGTTCCATGATCTTCTCCTTTCCTCTGAACGCAAAAAAGCGTCCCCCCGGACGGAGGGACGCCGCATACCTGGCAAGATGATGAGGGGACAGAAAACCTATCCCACCCCGCAGGCGCGCAAATATCCCAACAGTCCCATGTCCTTCCCGAACTTCTTTGCCATTACGGTGTTCAGCATATCGCGCGCCTCCTTTCATGATTTTTTACAGCGTTGCCCAGTATATCCCTTTCACCGGGAGTTGTCAACCCCCATTTGGGGGAAATTTTCCGGTTCAGCCGCCCAGCCTCTCCCCCACCAGGGCCATCTGCGCCGGAGTGGGCTCCCAAACATTGCTCCTGCCGGGATAGAAGCCGAATTCCACAACGCGGTCCGGGTAAAACAGCAGGAACCAGCCCTCACGGCCCTGCTGGAAGATCCAGCGGTACACCTCTGCCGCGCCCCAGGGGGCGGGGTCGACAGGCTCATAGCCGGACTGGCCGTTATCCCCTTCACCCAGCGCGGCCTTCCTGCAGAGATCGTAAAGGGCCGGTATCTTTACCTCCACGATGGTGTAGTCCAGCTGGGCCATTTCAGCATAGTCCTCCACATCATACCGGGGCCACTGGCGCATTTCATACCGGGTCAGCAGGAAGGAAGACAGCGCCTCCCGCTCCCTCGTATAGCCGTCATTGGTCCCGTCCGTCAGTTCCTCCACCGTCACGGGCAGGTCGTCCTGATGATCCACATAGGTGTGCCCGTTGTCCTCATAAGTGGCGCAGCCGTCCCCAAGCCAGTTATAGCGGGAACCATTCACCGACAGATAACTTGCCGTCCCCGCTAACATAAAGGCCAGGAAGAAGCTCATCGTGAGGGTGATGACCCTGTTGCTCTCGGCGGGCTCCTTTCGGCGCTTGAGCAGCTCCCTGACCCCGTAAACCAAAAGCGTCCCGGCGAATATGCCCACCGCATACAGCACACGGGTCACAGACTCCAACGTGGAGCCGGCCGCCAGGGCGGCCAGGAGCAAAGCGGCGGCCGACCACGCCGACACGGCCCAGCGCAGCCGGGAATGCCCGGAGGCGGGCAGGAATTCCCCCCGTGCCGCCTTCCTCCTGGCCCTGAAATACCAGAAGAAGTAGCCGCACAGGTCCATTATCCCCAGCACAAAGAGCCCCAGCATCCCCGCACCCGCCCAGAGCAGGCTGCCGTTGGCCAGGGTGCGGATGGGGTCGCGGCTCAGCAGACTGGCCATCAGAAAGCCATACATCAGCATCGCCACCAGCATAACGACGCGGTCCCGCAGGAGATTCTTCTTCGCCACCCGGTGGATGGCGTCCACCGCCGTCACCGGGTCGGTCTCGATGGGGACGGGGTGGGGCCGCTCGTTGTAAAAAACCTGGAACCAGGCGGAAGAGGCCGCCAATGTCCAGCCGGTGTGGGCGCAGAAGTCGTAGAAGGTCTGCTGTTCCTCCGTCGGCTCCGGGTCGAAAACCGTCGCCTGGGGGAAATAGCACACGGAAAAGGCCATCTCCTTCGGCTCGATCCGGCGGTAAGTCCACAAAAAGCCAATCTTGTCCAGCAGCCAGCCCTTTCCCGCCATCCTGGCCAGGTGGCGCTCAATGCCGGCGCGGTCAAAGAGCGAAAAGGTCTCCAGCCTGCGTTTTACGTCCTTCATCCCCCCTACCCCCTCCCGAACGCCAGGCGGTAATCCTCCGCCTGGGCGCGGATCCGCTCGTATTCCTTTTCCAGCGTCTCCCGGCCGTAATCGGTAAGCAGGTAGCTTCGTTTGCGGCCCTCCACCTTGGTCTCCCGGATCATCCCCGCCGCGCTGAACTGCTCCAGCAGGTTGTACAGCGTGCCCGAGCCCACGCTCACCCGGCCCGCCGTCATGGCGGGCACCCGGTCCAGGATGTCTATCCCGCAGCACTCCTCCCGCAGACACAGGAGAATGTAAAACATCTGCTCCGTGAGGGTCTGGAATTTTGCCCTTGGCATCGTCCTGTCCTCCTATTCTCGATATTCGAGTCTTCTGTCTGTCAGTATATCCTCGAATATCGAGTTTGTCAAGGCCGGCCAATAAAAAACCCGTTCCAGGCATTCAGGCGAAAAATCCCCCCGTCCCATTGACAAAAAAATCATTTTCCCCTATAATTACGTGTCATTGCAATTCAACGAAAGATAAGACGGGTTTTAGAAAAAAGGAGGAACCTCTTGTGGAACGGCGCGAAGGCGAAAACAAAATGGGCGTTATGCCGGTCAACCGGCTGCTGCTCAGTATGTCCATCCCCATCATGATCTCCATGCTGGTGCAGGCCCTTTATAACGTGGTAGACAGCTACTTTGTCTCCCAGATCAGCCAGGACGCGCTGAACGCGGTGTCCCTGGCCTTCCCGGTGCAGAACCTGATGATTGCTGTCAGCATCGGCACCGCCGTGGGCTTCAACTCCCTTCTGGCCCGCAGCCTGGGGCAGAAGGATATGGACAAGGTCAACCGTTCGGCCACCAACGGCCTGTTTCTGGAAGTGCTGAGCTGTCTGGCGTTCGTGATCATCGGCCTCACCTGCTCCCGGCTGTTCTACACCGTCCAGACCGACATCCCCGGCATCGTGGACTACGGCACCGACTACCTGACCATTGTGTGCGGCGTCAGCTTCGGCCTGTTCGGCGCGGTGACCATGGAGCGGCTGCTCCAGGCCACGGGCCGCACCTTCTACACCATGATCTCCCAGGCGGTGGGGGCGGTGACCAACATCATCCTGGACCCCATCCTCATCTTCGGCCTGGGCCCCTTCCCCCGGATGGAGGTGGCCGGGGCCGCCGTAGCCACCGTCATCGGGCAGATCCTGGGCTGCTGTGTGGGCATCTTTTTCAACCTCACCCGCAACCCCGAGGTGAAGATGTCCTTCAAGGGCTTCCGGCCCCACGGCCAGACCATTCGGGAAATCTACGCTGTGGGCCTGCCCAGCATCGTCATGCAGTCCATCGGCTCGGTGATGGTGTTCGGCATGAACCAGATCCTCATCGCCTTCACCGACACCGCCACGGCGGTGTTCGGGGTGTATTTCAAGCTCCAGTCCTTCTTCTTTATGCCCGTGTTCGGCCTGAACAACGGCATGGTGCCCATCGTGGCCTACAACTACGGCGCCCGGAAGCCGGAGCGCATCATCAAAACCATCAAGCTGGCCGTCATTTACGCCACATTGATCCTGGCCATTGGCTGCGTGGTGTTCCAGGTGTTCCCCGCCCAGCTGCTGGCCATGTTCGAGGCGGAGGAGAACGCCTCCGGCGACCTGCTGGCCATCGGCATCCCCGCCCTGCGCGTCATCTCCCTGAGCTGGCTGCTGGCGGGCTTCGGCATCGTGGCCTCCTCGGTGTTCCAGGCGCTGAACCACGGTATCCTCAGCCTGCTGGCCTCCCTGGTGCGCCAGCTGGTGGTGCTGCTGCCCGTGGCCTTTATCATCTCCCGGTTCTGCCCGCTGGAGATGGTCTGGCTGGCCTTCCCCATCGCGGAGCTGTTCTCCATGGCCATGTGCGCCGTCTTTATGCGCCGGGTGTACCGGCAGGACATCCAGCCCCTGAACGCCCAGTCGGCGGCTTAGGCCCCAAATTTTTATGGTTTTCCCCGTTTGCCCATTGACAGCGGAAAACGACGTGCTATAATGGGAATGCACAATTGAATACCCCTTATCAAGAGTGGTGGAGGGACCGGCCCGATGAAACCACGGCAACCTGCCCAGCAAGGTGCCAAATCCGGCGGAAACGCGAGATGAGGAAAGACCTGGACCATCCTGCCCCCGCCGATCCGGCGGGGGCTTTTTTCAGCCTCTTCCCGCCCCATTGTAAAGAAAAGAAAGGAGAACATGATCATGGCAAAGCGCTTATTTACCTCTGAATCCGTCACCGAGGGCCACCCCGACAAGGTGTGCGACCAGATCTCCGACGCCGTCCTGGACGCCATCCTCGAAAACGACCCCAACGCCCGCGTGGCCTGCGAGACCGCTGTCTCCACCGGCCTTGTCCACATCATGGGGGAGATCACCACCTCCTGCTATGTGGATATCCCCAAGATCGCCCGCCAGGTGGTGCGGGACATCGGCTATGTGGACGGCCAGGGCGGCTTTGACGGCGACAGCTGCGCCGTCATCACCAACATCGACGAGCAGTCCCCCGACATCGCCCTGGGGGTGGACAAGGCCCTGGAGGCCAAGGAGGGCGAGCTGAACGACGGCCTGGACAACGGCGCGGGCGACCAGGGCATGATGTTCGGCTACGCCTGCACCGAGACCGAGGAACTGATGCCCCTGGCCATCTCCCTGTCCCACAAGCTGGCCCTGCGGCTGACCCAGGTGCGCAAGCAGGGCCTGGTGGATTACCTCCGGCCCGACGGCAAGAGCCAGGTCACCGTGGAGTACGACGAGAGCGGCAAGCCCGTCCGGGTGGACACGGTGGTGCTGTCCACCCAGCACGCCCCCGAGGCCAGCCTGGAGCAGATCCGCGCCGACATGATCGAGCTGGTAGTCAAGCCCACCATCCCCGCCGGCCTGCTGGATAAGGACACCCGCGTCCTGGTCAACCCCACCGGCCGTTTCGTGGTGGGCGGTCCCCAGGGGGACTCCGGCCTCACCGGGCGTAAGATCATCGTGGATACCTACGGCGGCAGCGCCCCCCATGGCGGCGGCGCCTTCTCCGGCAAGGACCCCACCAAGGTGGACCGCTCCGCCGCCTACGCCGCCCGCTGGGTGGCCAAGAACGTGGTAGCCGCGGGGCTGGCGGACAAGTGCCAGGTGCAGCTGGCCTACGCCATCGGCGTGGCCCGCCCCGTGTCCGTCCGGGTGGACACCTTCGGCACCGGCACCGTGTCTGACGAGGCCCTGGAGACCGCTGTGGACAAGGTGTTCGACCTGCGGCCCACCGCCATCATCAACCGGCTGGACCTGCGCCGCCCCATCTACCGGCAGACCGCCGCCTACGGCCACTTCGGCCGCCCCGACCTGGACCTGCCCTGGGAGAAGACCGACATGGTGGACGCCATCAAGGCGGCGCTGTAAGCGGCACCGCGGCACATTTTACATCAAGACCGCCGCACGCAAGCGCGGCGGTCTTTTTTCCCGCCTTTGCAAAATGTTAACAATCTTTTTCGACATTTTTTATTGCATTATCTGCCACGCTATACTATACTATTAAAGCTGTCGCGTCAAATATACCGGGGCCGCGCCCCGTCAGGCATAGGGAGGTTTTTATGGCAAGCTTACGCACAAAGATACGGGACTCTTCCCGCGCCTGGCTGCCCGTGGCCCTCGCCGTCTACATCCTCTGCCAACCCCTGCTGGACGTGTTCACCGGCCTGGCGGTCCAGGCGGGCATCCCCGTCACCGTGGGCATCATCGTCCGCTCCCTGTTCATGGGGCTGGCCTTCCTCTACGCCGTATTCATCAGCGATTTCCCGGGAAAAAAGCAGTGGATGGCCTTCATCGGCGCGCTTGTCCTCTACCTGGCGCTGTTCATGGCCTATATGTTCTCCCTGGGCGGGCTGTCCCTGTGCGTGAGCAACCTGCGGGACGTGGTCAAGACCTTCTTCGCCCCCCTTATGCTCTTCTTCTTCTGGGCCGTCTACCGGGAGTTCGGGCTGCTGATCTCCGTCCGGGCCATCGCCTGGGCGGGCGCGCTGTACGCCAGCGTCATCCCCATCTCCTATATCACCAACACCAGCTTCCTGTCCTACGCCAACTCCGGCTACGGGGTGGGCGGCTGGTTCTACGCCGCCAACGAGGTGGGCTGCATCCTGGCCATCACCGGCCCCTTCACCATCCTCCACTGCCTGCGGGTACTGCCCACCGTCACCAAAGAGACCTGGTGGAAGGGGGCGCTGGCGGTGTGGGCGCTGGCCGCAGTCTCCATCAGCGCCAACTTCCTGGGCACCAAGATCATCTTCGGCTTTACCACGCTGTACTGCGCCGCCGCCTTCCTCTGGACGCTGTGGGCCATGCGCCGGGACCCCGGCCGGGCGCGCAGGCTCCAGGCCATCGTTATGGGCTGCACGCTGCTGCTCACAGTGGTCATCTTCCTCATCAATTCCCCCCTCAAGCGGTATTTGAACGAGGTCTATTTCCCTCTGCTGGACAATGAGCCGGAGATCACCACCGCCTCCTGGAACGAGGAGCTTCGGGCGGCCTGCCGGGGCACCTGGCTGTATGAGTTCATCGAATCCAATGAGCTCATGGAGCGCATCGACCAGATCCTCAGCCGCCGTTTCATCAGCGCGTCCCCCGCCATCCAGGTGTATACCGACGGCGGGATCGTGGCCAAGCTGCTGGGCATCGGCTACGCCAATGTCACCTCCTACAGCCGTGACGTCCACTATATGATCGAGATGGATCCCCCCTCCATCCTGGTCCGGCACGGCATCCTGGGCTTCGTGCTGTACTACGTGCCCTACCTGGCCTTCATCGTCTGGTCCGTCGTCCAGTTCTTCAAGCGCCCCGCCCAGCGGCTGTCCAGCCTCCCCTGCTGCACCGCTCTGTACTGCACCCTGGCGGGCTGCGCCATCTCCGCCCTCGCGGGCCACGCCCTGGTGGCCCCGGCAGTGGCCATCTTCATTCTGGTGGTGGGGCTCCAGTTCTGGGATCTCAACCACGAGCAGAACCAATTGCCAAAACCTACAGGAAAAATACCGCCGGTCCTGTGACCGGCGGTATTTTTTCGCTGCGACATCCTCAGACCTCGCGTGGAGCGCAGCCAATACTATGCAAGGCCCAGCATCCGGGCCAGCGTGGCCGCGCACAGGCACAGCCCCAGCCCCAGCGCCGTGGGCAGGGCGATGGCCAGCGCCGTCCACTTCACGCTGCCCGTCTCTTTGTAAATGGTCAGGCAGGTGGTGGAACAGGGCCAGTGGAACAGGGAGAACAGCATGGTGCATACCGCCGTCAGCCAGGTCCAGCCCTGCTGGCTGAGAAGCTGGCCCAGGGCGGCGAGGTCGTCGAACTCCACCAGGCTGCCTGTGGCCAGATACGCCATGAGCATCACCGGCAGCACGATCTCATTGGCGGGCCAGCCCAGGATGAATGCCATTAAAATCACCCCGTCCAGCCCGAACAGGCGGGCAAAGGGGTCCAGGAAGCCGGTGCAGTGTGCCAGCAGGGACGCGTCCCCCACGGTGACGTTGGCCGTCAGCCAGATGACCGCTCCCGCCGGCGCCGCCACCGACACCGCCCGCCCCAGCACGAACAGGGTGCGGTCCAGCACCGAGCGGACGATGACCTCCCCCACCCGGGGTCTGCGAAAGGGGGGCAGCTCCAGGGCGAAGGAGGAGGGCATCCCCTTGAGCACCGTGGCGGACAGCAGCCGGGAGCAGGCCAGCGTCCCCGCCACCCCCAGCACCAGCGTCCCCAGCAGCAGCGCCGCCCCCTCCGCCGAGGCCAGCAGACCGCCCCGTCCGCCCACAAAAAAGATGGTGATGAGGGCGATGAGGGTGGGGAACTTGCCGTTGCAGGGCACCAGGGAGGAGGTCAGGATGGCGATCAACCGCTCCCGGGGGCTGTCGATGATGCGGCAGCCGGTGACGCCGCAGGCGTTGCAGCCCATGGACATGCACATGGTCAAACACTGTTTGCCGCAGGCGCGGCACTTTTGAAAGGCGTGGTCCATGACGAAGGCCACCCGGGGCAGATAGCCCAGGTCTTCCAGCAGGGTGAACAGGGGGAAGAAGATGGCCATGGGGGGCAGCATCACCGCCACCACCCAGGCGGTCACCCGGTACACCCCGTCCAGCAGCACCCCGGACAGCCACGCCGGGGCGCCGGCCAGCCAGCCCTCCAGCACCTCCCCGACCCGGGCGAACAGGGCGGTGAGCATTGCCGATGGCACGTTGGCCCCCGCCACCGTCAGCCACACCACCAGCCCGAACAGCAGCAGCATGAGGGGGATGCCGGTGGATTTGGAGGTAAGTAAGCGGTCCAGCCGCCGCTGGCGGCGCAGACGGCCCTCCTTCTCGCTGCGCACCACCTGGGCGGCGTACCGCTCGGCCAGGCTCACCCGCTCGCAGGGGGCACGCCGGGGTGCCGCCGGGGCGTCCCCCTTCACCAGCCCGGCAATGGCGGCCTTCAGGCTGTCCAGCCCCTCCTGCCGCCCGGCGGCGGTGCCCACCACAGGCACCCCCAGCCGCTTTGACAGGGCGGACAGATCCACTTTTACCCCCATCCGCTCCGCCTCGTCCAGCAGGTTGACGCACACCAGCACATTCCCGGTGAGCTCCAGCACCTGGAGCACCAGGATCAGGTTGCGCTCCAGACAGGTGGCGTCGCATACCACCACCACCCCGTCCGCCTGGCCGCTCTCGATGTAGTCCCGGGCCACCGCCTCCTCCTGGGAGTGGGCCGCCAGCGAGTAAGTACCGGGCAGGTCAACGAGCTGGTACTCCTCCCCCTCAAAGGTATACTGCCCCCGGGCGGTGGCCACCGTTTTGCCGGCCCAGTTTCCTGTATGCTGCCGCAGCCCGGTCAACGCGTTGAACAGGGTGGACTTCCCCACGTTGGGGTTGCCCGCCAGCGCCACCCGGTTCATGATGTGGCCACCGCCCGGGCCGGGACCGCCTGGGCCTGCCGCTCCAGCGCCACCCCGTCCGCGTCCGCCCGGCGCAGGGCGATGAGCGCCCCCCGGATGAGATAGGCGCAGGGATCCCCGGCAGGACTGCGCAGCACGCAGGTCACCCGGGTGCCCCGCACCAGCCCCAGGTCGGTGAGCCGCCGGTCCATGGCGGGCCCCGCGTTCACCTGTGTCACATAAGCGCTCTCCCCTTCCCGGAGAGCGGACAAACACAAT
This sequence comes from Clostridiales bacterium, assembly GCA_014799485.1. The sequence goes on from JAAVHY010000007.1 coordinate 27,752, forward strand.
GCTTCATACATGATTCTTTGCTCCTTTCCCGCGCGGGCCTCCCCTGCGGACTGCCCGCAAGCTATCCTATGGCGGGAAAGGGCGAAAGGTGCTAAAAGCCCCCGCCGGCGGCGGGGGCTTTCCTCAGTCCTGATGGATATGGATATGGTTGTTGATGTGGTTGGCGCAGTAGCAGTAGTACCCGTCGCACTTGGAGCAGTAACGGAACTCCATATTGGGATCGTCCTGGTCGGTGAGGCCGCACACCGCGCACTTGTGGAGGTAACCGCCCGTCTCCTTTGCCTTTTTCTGGGCCTGCTTCTGGGCTTTTTTGAAGTTGATGACCTGGGGATCCGCCTTCCGGCGGACAAAGCCCAGCTTCATGGACCAGATGGGCCAGGTGAAGATGAAATAGTTCACAAAGCTGGCCAGGGGGAACAGGGCGAAGGCCCACCAGCCCATCCGGCCGTATTCGATCACGTCCACCAGGATCAGCAGAACGTCAATGACGGCAAGCCATTTCATCTTGATGGGCAGGATGAACATGAACAGCACCTGGGCCTCGCTGAACAGGGTGGCGATGACCAGGAAGATGGACAGGTTCAGGTAGTACGCCAGGTCGATGGAGCCCAGCCCGAACATCCGCTCCAGCGCGGTCAGCAGATCCCACTGCATCAGGGTGAGCAGCATGCCCAGGGCCGCCGACAGGATCGTCCCGCACAGATAGAACAGGCTGAACTTGGCCGTCCCCCACTCCCGCTCCAGCATCTGGCCCGTCCAGTAGTAGACATAGCAGCCCAGCAGCAGATAGAAGGGGTTGGAGCTGTTGGGCGTCACCACGAAGGTGACCAGCCGCCACACCTGCCCCCGGAGGATATCCGGCCCCCAGAAGCACAGGAGCCCGCTGAACCGTCCCCCGGTAAACAGGTCCAGGAAGAACACGATCACCTGGGCGATCCCGATGTACAGCATCAGGTTTTGGACGCCGAACCGGGGATGCTTGGCGCAGAAGCGGTCGATCGGGCCGTAGTGGCTGTTTCGGTATATCATGGAAACGCCTCCTTCACAGGCTTTGACAGCATTTTACCCCAGCGGCGCCGGAAAGTAATCAATAAACTGTAAATCATTTGCTGTACAGCGCCGCGATATTGACAAGGATGTCCACCACCGCGTCCATCTCCTCCACGCAGGCCAGCTCCAGCGGGCCGTGGAAGTTGTAGCCGCCGGTGCCCAGGTTGGGACAGGGCAGGCCCATATAGCTCAGCCGCGCCCCATCGGTGCCGCCCCGGATGGGCTCCACCGCCGGGGTGAGCCCAACCAGCTCCGCGGCCTTCTTGGCGTTGTCCACCAGGTGCATACAGTCCGCCAGCTTTTCCCTCATGTTGTAGTAGCTGTCCCGGAGGGTCAGCTTCACTTCCGCCGTGGGGTGGGCGGACCGCACCTGGGCGGCGGCCCGCTCCATAAGGGCCTTCTTCGCCTCGAATTTCTCCCGGTCGTGGTCCCGGATGATATACTCCATGTGGGCGGAGGCGGTGGTGCCCGCCATGGCGTCCAGGTGGAAGAAGCCTTCATACCCCTCGGTTTTCGCGGGGATGGCATCCGCCGGCAGCAGGGCGTTGAACTCCTGGGCGATGAGCAGGGCGTTCTCCATCACGTCCTTGGCGGAGCCGGGGTGGACGGACACGCCGGTGATATCCACCTTGGCGGAGGCGGCGTTGAAGTTCTCATACTCGATGGAGCCGGCGGCGGAACCGTCCACGGTATAGGCATATTTGGCCCCGAAGGCGGCCACATCGAAGTGGTCGGGGCCCTCGCCGATCTCCTCGTCGGGGGTGAAGGCCACGCACAGCCGCCCGTGGGGGAGGTTTTCGGCGACCAGCCGCTCGCACAGGGTCACGAGCTCCGCGATGCCCGCCTTGTCGTCCGCCCCCAGCAGGGTGGAGCCGTCGGCGGTGATGAGGGTCCTGCCTTTCAGCCCCGCCAGGAAGGGGAAGTCAGCCGCCTTGATGACCCGGCCCTCCTTCGGCAGCACGATGTCGCCGCCGTCATAGTTCTCGTGGACGATAGGGTCTACGCCCTCCCCGGAGAAGGCGGGGGAGGTGTCCATGTGGGCCAGCAGGCCCAGGGCGGGGGCGGCCTCGCACCCGGGGGCGGCGGGCAGCCAGGCGGTGACGATACAGTTTTCGTCCACGCTGGGATTTTCCAGCCCCAGCCCCTTCAGCTCGTCCACCAGCGCCCGGGCCAGGTCCCACTGGCAGGGAGTGGACGGGGTGACCCCCGTCGCATCGGAGGAGGTGGTGTGGATCTTGACGTACTTCAACAGTCTTTCATAGGCGCGCATCGCGATTACTTCCTTTCTTCACTTCGGCCCACCAGATAGTCCAGGGAGACCTGAAAATAGTCGGCCAGAATTAATAGACCCTCAAAATCGGGGCGGTGTTCTCCGGTTTCATAAAAACGAATATTGCGGTCACTGATACCAAGTATTTCCCCAAGCGCTTTCTGTGACACCTTTTTTTCTGTCCGCAGTTCGCGGAGCACTTCGCTGAAATCTCGCATAATTACCCCCTTGACAAGGACTTATATTTCCTATATAATGCGGTTAGGATTTAAATTTCCTATTTAGCTTGGAGGAACGCGGAAATGAATGTGATGATAGCAGAGCTTTATACGCTTATTTGTGAGCGAATCTCCACCACGCCAAATCATCAAGAAAAAATCCATGCTTTGGCAATCGCCAAAATGGCTGTTTTGAACGAGCTGGAACAGCTGACCGAAAAAGATATCCTGCCTCTGTTTGATGTATATACCTCGCTGGACGGGGAACGGCAGGAACTGCGTGAACAGATGATATTTGAAGCCGCGCTGGAATTTGGAATGGAGCTGGGCCGAATGGCTGTCAAACCATGATTGGGCCGCTCATCCACTCCAGCCCGCAGGGGCCGGGAATCTTCCGGCACAGCTGGTAGAAATCCGTACACCGGGCCTCCAGCTCCAGCAGGGGCTCCCCCCTGCCGTGGGCGGGCTTGGTGACGATGGGCAGGGCCGCTCTCGTTTTCATCTCCCGCAGCGCTTCCCTGCCCCGCCCGTTGGCCCCCAGCACCCGCAGATAGGGCGGATGGGCGGGCCGGTCGCTTTCCTTCAGCCCCAGCGCCCCCCACAGGATCGCCCGCCGGATGCGGGAATGGGCGTAGCGCTTGGTCTTGGCCAGGTCATAGACCTCCTCCAGTGTCCGGCCCTGGCGGACGGCCCGGTACAGCCGGTGGGACAGCCCCTCCCCGCAGTCGGGCAGGGCGGCGAACCCCTCCTCGTCCATGGAGCGCAGGACAGCCAGCGCCCCCCGCTCCCCGTATTTCAAGCTGGCGGGATTTTCCGCAGGCAATTCTCCCGCCAGGATCTTCTCACGCACAAAGGAGGCGGAGGGATAGTCCGGGTGGTCCCCCCCGTCGTGGCCCGCCCCCGCCCGGAGGACGGTGACAGGCTCAATTTCACTTTTCAGCGCGTTCAGCGCCCGGATATACTCGACGCCCAGGTTGTTGTTGGGGCAGGACAACAGCTCCGCCATGTCCTTCCCCAGCAGTCCCCGCGCCACCGCCTGGCGGCAGGCGGCAAAGGGCATCCCCTCGTCCAAAAACCGGCGCAGCCCCGCCCGGTATTCCTCGCTGTCCAGGCAGTCCGCTATCTGCCGGAGCCCGTCCGCGCCGCCGCACTCGCTGCCGAAGGACAGGTGGGTCACGACCCCCGTGGCCGCCAGCAGCTCCACCGCCCCCCGGGCAAAGCCCTCCGCCGACGAAGCGGCGCAGACGGTGGGCAGCTCCAGTACCAGGTCGGCGCCTCCCTCCAGGGCGGCGCGGGCGCGGCTCCATTTGTCCAGCACGGCGCAGTCCCCCCGCTGGACAAAGTTCCCGCTCATCACCGCGATCACCGCGCAATCGCCCAGCATCCGGCGGGTCTCCGCGATGTGGTAGGCATGTCCCGCGTGGAAGGGGTTGTATTCCGCAATGATACCCACAGCGTTCACGGCGTCTCTCCCTCTGCATTGTCACGCTGCGAAGCGGCCAGGACGCTCGGTCGCTTTCACTCCGACTCGGACTGGTCTGCGGGCCGCTACGCGTCCCTCCGCTCGTCCTCGCTCCGCTCCAAGCTCCCTCGCTGTCCGCTTCTCCGTGCTTCCTTTTCGGCGATTTGCAAAAAATACTTGCGATATCCTGTATCCCGTAGTATAATATTCCTCAGTATACGACCGCCACGCGGCCGTTCCTGCTTTTGGCCGGCTTTCATTATATTCCAGAAGCGGGACAAAGTAAATACCCAGTTGGCCTGTTTTCCAGGAACTGGGAATCGTGGCAAAGGAGTGCGGAACATGAAAGTTCTCGTCATCAACGCGGGCAGTTCTTCCCTGAAGTATCAGCTGCTGGACACCGACACCCAGGACGTGCTGGCCAAGGGCCTGTGCGAGCGCATCGGCATCGACGGCAAATTCACCTACAAAGCCCCCGGAAAGACCACTGTAGACGCCCAGGACGTGGCTATGCCCACCCATTCCGAGGCCATCCAGGCCGTACTGGACGCCCTGGTGGACCCGGCCAACGGCGTGCTGGGCTCCATGAAGGAGATCGACGCGGTGGGCCACCGGGTCGTACACGGCGGCGAGACCTTCGCCCACTCCGTGCGCATCGACGGCGAGGTCATGGCCGCTATGGAGGCCTGCGTCCCCCTGGCCCCCCTGCACAACCCCGCCAACATCCTGGGCGTCAAGGCGTGCACCGCCGTCATGGGCCCCGACGTGCCCCAGGTGGCCGTGTTCGACACCGCCTTCCACCAGACCATGCCCCCCGTGGCCTACACCTATGCCCTCCCCTATGAGTATTACCAGCAGGACAAGGTGCGCCGCTACGGCTTCCACGGCACCAGCCACAAGTATGTCACCAGCCGGGCCGCCGATATGCTGGGCAAGCCTGTGGAGGCCCTGAAACTCATCTCCTGCCACCTGGGCAACGGCTCCTCCGTCGCCGCCGTGGCCGGGGGCAAGAGCGTGGACACCTCCATGGGCTTCACCCCCCTGGCCGGCGTCCCCATGGGCACCCGCTCCGGCGACCTGGACGCGGGCATCCTGGAGTACCTGATGAACAAGTACGGCATGGACATCAAGGAGATGCTCAACGTGCTGAACAAGAAGTCGGGCGTGCAGGGCGTGTCCGGCGTGTCCTCCGACTTCCGTGACCTGTGCGCCGCCCGGGACAACAGCGACCAGCGCGCCGCCCTGGCCCTGGATATGTTCAACTACGGCGTGAAGAAGTATATCGGCGCTTACGCCGCCGCCATGGGCGGGGTGGACGCCATCATCTTCACCGCCGGCGTGGGCGAAAACGACGCCCAGCAGCGTATGGCCATCGCCTCCGACCTGGAGTTCATGGGGGTGAAGATGGACCCCGACGCCAACAACATCCGGGGCAAGGAGGCCATCATCTCCGCCATCGACTCCAAGGTGAAGGTGCTGCTCATCCCCACCAACGAGGAGCTGATGATCGCCCTTGAAACTGCGGCGTTGGTGTAATTTGTAGAAAAAACAGCGGCGGAGCGTTGCTCCGCCGCTGTTTTTACGGATTCCTGGCCCGCCAGGTGAGGTAGCCCTCCAAAATCAAGCTGGCCGCCACCGCGTCCACGTTCTTTTTGTGGGCCTTCGTCTTCTTCCCCGAGGCGTGGAGGATCTGGTGGGCCTCGATGGTGGTGCGCCGTTCGTCCCACAGTTTCACCGGCATCCCCGCTTTCTCCTCCACCATGGCGGCAAAGGCGCGGTACAGCTCCGCCCTCGGCCCCTCGGTGCCGTCCATGTTCCGGGGGAACCCCATCACCAGCTCGTCCGCCTGGCGCTCACGGGCGATTTGGGCCAGCTCCTCCGCCACCCTCTCGGGCTGGCGGTTATGGATCACCGTGGTGTACCCCGTCAGCATCCCGGCGGCGTCGGACACCGCCACCCCCGTGCGGGCGTCGCCGTAGTCGATGGCCATGACGCGCATCCTGATCCCTCCAGTCATGAAGTGGTAATGGTTCCCCGAGCCCGCGGCGCGGGAAACCCAGCCAACACATTATAATTGAAAAAAGAATGCTTGACAAGCCCCTTCCAGTGTGATAAACTACCATCACCTGTGAGCAGGGCTTTCTTTTTGTGCGTATTTTTACGGGATAGGCACAAAAACCCTGACCCTCCCCGGAGGACCGCAGGGAGGCAATTGGCCGACTTCCCGTAGCTTTAAATGGGCGTATCACGTCCGTTTCAGGCGCTGGGATCGGCAAAGGCCGGTCCGGCGCTTTTTTGTTGGACGGCCAAATCTAAAAGGAGGTGCCGAGAATGGCGAAAGCCGGAAACCGTGTGAAAGTCGTACTGCGCTGCTCCGAGTGCAAACAGCGCAACTACAACACCAAGAAAAACAAGCGCAACACCACCGAGCGCCTGGAGCTCAACAAGTACTGCCCCTTCTGCAGGAAGCACACGAAGCACACCGAAACCAAGTAATGGGCGCCGCTCAAAGGAAAGAAGGGTTAAAGTAAATGTCTGAACAGGAAAAGCGGGATAAGGCCGTCCAGAAGGAGTCCGTAAGCTCCGACAAGAAGGCCAAGGCCCCCAAGAAGAAGGAGAAAAAGCCCAACCGCATCCTGAAGTGGCTCAAGGATCTGAAGGGCGAGCTGAAAAAGGTCACCTGGCCCACCGCCAAGGATACGCTCAAGAACGTGGGCATCGTCATCGCCTGCGTCATCTTCGTGGGTATCTTCATCTGGGTGTTCGACTTCCTGGCCCGCGCGGTGATCGAGGCCCTGCTCAGCCTCTTCCACTAAGGTGGCCCCATGGCGGACGAATTGAAGTGGTATGTGGCCCACACCTACTCCGGCTACGAGAACACCGTGGCCGTGTCCATCGAGCAGGCAGTGGAAAACCGCAATATGCACGATCTGATCGCCGAGGTGTCCATCCCCCTGGAAACCGTCACCGAGATTACCGACAACGGCCCCAAAACCGTGGAGCGCAAGGTGTTCCCCGGCTACGTGCTGGTGAAGATGATCATGACCGACGAGACCTGGCACCTGGTGCGCAACATCCGGGGCGTCACCGGCTTTGTGGGCGCGGCCAATAAGGCCATCCCCCTCACCGACGAGGAGATCGCCGCCCTGGGCGTGGAAAAGCGCGAGGTCGTGGTCAGCTACAGCGTGGGCGACAGCGTGAAGATCACCGACGGCGCCCTGGCGTCCTTCATCGGCACGGTGGAGGAGCTGGACACCGACCGGGGCAAGGTCAAGGTAGTCGTGTCCATGTTCGGCCGGGAGACCCCCGTCGAGCTGGAACTGGACCAGGTCGAAACGATTTAAAAAACAACTGGCAGGACAGAACCTGTCCGTGGGAGAGGCTCCAAAGCGGGTCTCGTCACCACCACATCTTATGTAGGAGGTGCTGTTTCAAATGGCACAGAAAATTACTGGATATGTAAAGCTGCAGATCCCCGCCGGCCAGGCAACTCCGGCCCCCCCTGTGGGCCCCGCCCTGGGCCAGCACGGCGTGAACATCGCCATGTTCACCAAGGAGTTCAACGAGCGCACCAAGAAGGACATGGGCCTGATCATCCCCGTGGTCATCACCGTGTACGCCGACCGCTCCTTCTCCTTCATCACCAAGACTCCTCCCGCCGCCGTGCTCATCAAGAAGGCGTGCAACATCGAGTCCGGTTCCGGCGTGCCCAATAAGACCAAGGTGGCCACCCTGTCCAAGGCCGACTGCCAGAAGATCGCCGAGACCAAGATGCCCGACCTGAACGCCGCCAGCCTGGAGGCCGCCATGAGCATGATCGCCGGTACCGCCCGCTCCATGGGCGTGCTGGTGGAAGAGTAAGGGAAAGGAGGAAGCAGTTATGGCTAAGAAAGGCAAAAAGTATGTGGACAGCGCCAAGCTCATCGACCGCGCCGCCCAGTATGACGTGACCGAGGCGATGGAGCTGGTCATCAAGACCGCCACCGCCAAGTTCGACGAGACCGTGGAGCTCCATGTGAAGCTGGGCGTCGACTCCCGCCACGCTGACCAGCAGGTCCGCGGCGCCATCGTCCTCCCCCACGGCACCGGCAAGACCGCCCGCGTGCTGGTCTTCGCCAAGGGCGACAAGGCTGACGAGGCCCGTGCCGCCGGCGCCGACTTCGTGGGCGATATGGACATGGTGGAGAAGATCCAGAAGGAAAACTGGTTCGACTTCGACGTGGTCGTCGCCACCCCCGACATGATGGGCGTTGTGGGCCGTCTCGGTAAGGTCCTGGGCCCCAAGGGCCTGATGCCCTCCCCCAAGGCCGGCACCGTCACCCCCAACGTGACCCAGGCCGTCAACGAGATCAAAGCCGGTAAGGTGGAGTACCGTCTGGACAAGACCAACATCATCCACTGCCCCATCGGCAAGGTCTCCTTCGGCCCTGAGAAGCTGGGCGACAACCTGAACGCCCTGATGGGCGCCATCATCAAGGCCAAGCCCGCCGCCGCCAAGGGCCAGTACGTTAAGAGCTGCGTCGCCGCCTCCACCATGGGCCCCGGCGTGAAGCTGAACGCCGGTAAGTTCGTGTAAAAGCACAGCGTCCGAGCCGTCGTGAGCAGCGCGGATGGACCGAAGCGAGGACGAGCGCAGGGCCGCGAAAGCGGCCTGGAGACCAGTCCGAGTCGGAGGGAAGCCGCGCGTCGCGAACAGGCGAGGCGTGAGTACAACGACATATAAAAAGCCGCCGACAGCCGTCGGCGGCTTTTTAATATAAACCTTCAAAAAACGCGTTAAAATCCACGTTAAAAATCTGCTTTAGCGCAATCAGCTCACTTACTTTGATGTTCATTCGGTTGGTCTCGATTTTGGCATAGGTGCTTTTTGATATCTCAATGCCCTTGACCTGCATTTGGGCCACTACCTGGTCCTGGGTCAGCTGGGCGGCCCTCCGCAGGGCACTGATACTATGTCCGATGTCCAAGTCTGGTCTCAGCTTTTGCATACTATCACCACAAGATTCGTTATGAAGAATTTTCCACTTGAGTTTAACGGATACTTGTGATATAATGTTTCGTAATAAAGAAACATTATGTGAGGGTCAATCCAAAGTGAAAAAACTACCGCAAATCGCACGCATTCTTTTGGGTGGCCTTGCTCTTTTTGGTTCAGCCATTTTGTCATGGATCCTTGAATATTACATCGGGAACCTCTCGATGCTGGTTGTCGTCTTAGGCGGCGCCGTTTTTGCGGCCCTGAATCCAGAGCTGATGGGCGGACAATAAATCAAACTTTTTTCGATTTTCCCTTGACAAAAAGCCCCCTTCGCTATATAATACCAAAAGTGTTCAAAGACAGCAGGTGCGAAAGCGTAAGTCCTGCCGAGAATGCAGCCGATACACTAAGTTTGCGCTGTTTTCGTGTGGACACGAAGGCAGTGTTTTTTTGTGAAAAAAACACCTGCCGCGACAACCCATTTTCGGAGGTGAATTCTAACAATGCCTAACGCAAAGGTTCTCAGTGAGAAGCAGGCCATCGTGGCGTCCCTGACTGACACCCTCAAGGCCGCCAGCTCCGGCGTCCTGGTGGACTACAAGGGCATCACCGTGGCTGAGGACACCGCCCTGCGCCATGAGCTGCGTGAGAATGGCGTGGAGTACGCCGTGGTGAAGAACACCCTGCTCCGCCGCGCCCTCGACGGTCTGGACATGGGCGAGCTGGATGAGGTGCTCAACGGCACCACTTCCCTGGCCATTTCCAAGGACGACCCCATCGCCCCCATGCGCATCGTCAACAAGTATGCCAAGCAGATGGGCGACCGCTTCAACATCAAGGCCGGTTTCATGGATGGCAAGGCCCTGCCCCTGGACGACGTGTACGCCCTGGCTGAGCTGCCCTCCAAGGACGCCCTGCTGGGTCAGGTGCTCGGCATGATGCTGGCCCCCATCACCAGCCTGGCCATCGTCATCAAGGCCATCGCCGAGAAGAACGGCGAGCCCGCCGCCGAAGCCCCCGCCGAGGAGGCTCCCGCCGCCGAGTAATCGCGGCGCTGTCCCGCTACGGGACACAACATACTAACATTTGATAATTAGGAGGAATTTCATCATGGCTAGCGAGAAGATCACTGCTCTGATCGAAGAAGTTAAGGCCCTTACCGTTCTGGAGCTGAACGACCTGGTCAAGGCTCTGGAAGAGGAGTTCGGCGTTTCCGCCGCCGCCATGGCCGCTCCCGCCGCCGGCCCCGCCGCCGCCGCTGTTGAGGAGAAGACCGAGTTTGACGTGGTTCTGGCCGGTTTCGACGCCGCCGCCAAGATCAAGGTCATCAAGGTCGTCCGCGAGATCACCGGCCTGGGTCTGGCCGAGGCCAAGGCTGCCGTCGAGGGCACTCCCAAGACCCTGAAGGAGGCCGTGTCCAAGGACGAGGCCGAGGAGCTGAAGAAGAAGATCGAAGAGGCCGGCGGCAAGGTGGAGCTGAAGTAAGCCCCTCCCCCGTTGTCCGCACCCAAGCGTACGATGAAGAGCCCAGAGTAATCAAGTTACTCTGGGCTCTTTTCCACACAGAGGAAGTGAGACCATGTGCCAGAAAATCTTAGTCACCGGCTTCGCCCCATTTGACGGCGAGCACGTCAACCCGGCCTGGGAGGCGGTGAAGCGCCTGCCGGACCGGGTCGCGGGGGCGGAGCTTGTCAAGCTGGAGCTCCCCACGTCTTTTTCCCGGTGCGGCCCCGCGGTGAAGGCCGCCGTGGAAGCCCATCGGCCGGACGCGGTGCTCTGCGTAGGCCAGGCGGGCGGACGGGCCTGCGTCAGCGTGGAGCGGGTCGCCATCAATCTGGCCGAGGCCAGGATCGCCGACAACGACGGAAATCAGCCGGTGGACCAGCCCATCCGGGCGGACGGCCCCGCCGCGTATTTCGCTACCCTGCCCGTGAAGGCCATGGTGCAAAACGTCCGCGCCCAGGGCATCCCCTGCCAGCTCTCCTACAGCGCGGGCACCTACGTCTGCAACTGCGTGATGTACCAAACGCTCCACCTGGCCGCCACACGTTTCCCCCACCTCCGCGGGGGCTTTGTCCACGTCCCCTACCTCCCCGCCCAGGCGGCGGACAAGCCCGCCGCCACCCCCAGCATGGAGCTGTCCACCCTGGCGCGGGCGCTGGAGGCGGCGGTGGAGGCCATCGTCAACGGCCCCGCCGGCCCCCAGGAGAGCATGGGCGCCGTCTGCTGAAAACACACGCGCCCGCCGTTCCGGCCTTCGGAACGGCGGGCGCGTTTTGTTTTCCGGTTACGACATCAGATCCAGCCTGGGGAGGAGCAGCGCCTTTTCCAAGGGGGCCGCTTCCACCAGGATCTTGGCCACAGAAGCCCGGTCGATATTGGCCTTGGGCATCAGCATTCCGTTGCTCCCCCCTACCACATTCAGCGACACCAGGGTCTGCACGTGGGGGGCCGCCCAGCTGCTCACCGAAGCGGCGTCGGAGAACCGGGAGAGGTCGCTGGGCTGGGAGGCCGCCAGCACCCGGCCCAGGAAGGTCATGGCCTCCTCCCTGGTGATGTAGTTCATCATATTGGCGTACTGCTTGTTGCCGATCCAGGTGCCCTTGAGCACCCCCATGGAATACATGGCCTTCACACTGGGCAGGGCCCAGCCCGGGATGGAGTCCGTATCGGCAAAGGGCAGGACGATGGAGTCGTAGGCCCCGGCGTTCACCCCCAGCAGGTTGGTGAGGAATACCATCATCTCCGCCCGGGTGACCAGCCCGCTGGGATCGTAGATACGCTGGCCGTTGACGGAGCCTTTCCCGGTGGTCAGCCCCAGCTGGTAGAGCTGGGTGACATAGCTCTCGCTCCAGTGGCCTACCACGTCCACGAAGGGACAGCCGCTGTCCACCTTCACGGGGACAGTCACCATCCTGCCGCCGGCGGAGACGGTGATGTTCCCCTCGCCGGAGCGCTGGCCCGCCGTGAAGCGGCCGTCCGCGTCGATCTCGCCGATGGCCGGGTCGGCCGTCCAGGTGATGCTGTCCCGGTCCATGGCCACGGGCAGGTTCCACCAGGCGCCAGTAGCGGCCAGATCCACCTGGTCCCCAGGCTTGAGGTTAAGGGAGCCCACACTGGTAGAGCTGCCCTTCCGGGACACGGTCAGGCTGGACAGCCGGTCTACCACTTGGACGGACATGGCGCCGTTCTGCCCGGCGGACACGGTATAGGCGCCCGCCTCAGTCCCGGCGGTGTAGGTGGCCGAGCCGCCGCTGCCCGAGACGGAGCCGCCGGTGGCGCTCCAGGTCAGGTACTGCTGGTCCGCCGCGGGCCGCCCGGCGCTGTCATAGGCGGTAGCCGTCAGGGACAGGCTGGCCCCCGCCAGCACCACCCGGTGCTGGGCGCTCACATAGGCGCCGGGGGCAAAGGCGGCGTCCTCCGCCCGGCATACCAGGAGGATGGTGTTGTTGATCCGCCGGCCGGCGGTGGAGGGCTGGTTCACCACACTGAAGCCCCCGCTGCCCGGGAGGGTGGCCCCCAGGGTGGTGGAGCCTCCGCCGTCCAGGGCCACGGCTGACACGCAGCCCAGCTCCTGGAGACGCTGGGCCACCTGGGCATAGGTGGCGCCGATGGAATAGCCGCTCTGGCGGCCGTCGATGGTGTAGAACACGGCGGTGCCGTCCGCCTTGACGCCCACGGCGGTATAGGGGTTGGCCGTGGCGGGCAGGCCGCTCACGATTTCCCCGTCCCGCAGCAGGGTGTACAGGCCGCTGATGCCGTAGGCCGCGTCCTCCCACTGCCGGTCAACGCCGCCCAGGGCCAGGGTCACCTCCGTCCCCGGCACCAGCCCCCGCAGGGCGGCCAGCAGGTCGGCGTTGTCGTGGTCCTCCCCGTAGATCATATAGCAGCCCTCGGGGATGACGCCGTTGAACTCCGCACCCTCCACGGTGTCGTCCGCCACCGACTCCACCCGGAAGGTCATGGTGCTGTTCATCTTCAGCCCATCCTCCCCCACGGGACGCAGGATGGCGGACACACAGGGGCCATGGCTGGTCACCCGGGACGCAAAGTCCTTGTTATAGAGGAACAGCCCCCCGATCCGCGTGGGGTGGCGATAAGCGTTGAAGCCCGCCAGGGGGAAGCTCCTGGGGACGGTAACGGGCGTCGGAAGCGTCCAGGAACCGTCCTCCGGCGGCTCCACCAGCTCTGTCCCGATCCAGGAGACCGTTCCGGTGGGGCGGCTCTCGTCGATGAACACCCGGCCGTCGTTGGTGAAGCCCAGCAGGGCGTAGTTTTCCACATCCAGGGAGCGGACGATCCCGTCCGTCATGAGCATCCCCACGATGGTGCCGTCCGTGTTGAAAAAGCCGCCGTTGATGGCCGCCGCTACCCGGTAGCCCTGCCCCTCCAGCTGGGAGGCGGCGGCGGACACCGTGTTGGTGCTGGCCACATATGTACCGCTGAACACCACCGGCTTCACCGTACCGTTGGGGGAATAGGTCACATAGTGCTCGGTGCGCAGGTCGCTTTTGGACGCCGACCAAAGGCTCTGGGTGGTGAGCACGGTCCCCTGCCCAAGCTCCACCGTCTGCTCCACCAGCTCGCTGCCCAGCGCCCACGAGGCGAAGGCCGGCTGGCCCAGGGAACATACCAGCGCCAGCGCCAATGCCAGCGCGGCGCACCGTCTGCCGAATTTTTTCATGGGGTTCCTCCTGTTTCGCGTGGGGACACAGCGTCCCCGGGTTTGGCTTATTGTAGAAAGTCTGTTTTATGTTAACACAAATACTTTCATTTGTAAACGGCATATATTTCCTCCGCGGCTCCGCGGGGCCCAATAAGGGGGGCGGCTGGACGCCGCCCCCCTTCATTGGACTATTCTTTTTGGGGCAGCCGCCCGCCCCGGATGAGCTCCAGGGTGTTGGCCAGGGTCTCCACCTCCTGGAGCTCCATCAGCTCCCCGATGAGACGGTTGGATAGCAGGAAGCCCTCCGGGGTAAAATGCCACCGGCGGCCCGCGCACACCGCCCAGCCCTTTTGCTCATACTCGGACAGCTTGGCCGCAATGGGGTCGAAATTCATATAGTACTCCCGGCGGTACTCCCACTCCTCGATGCCGTGGGTGGTGCGCAGCCGGAGCATGAGGTACTCGTTGCCCCGCTCCCGCTGGGGGATCTCGTCCATCTCGTCCAGCAGCTTGCCGTCCCCCATCACGCCCCGGATGTAGTCCTCCAGATCCCGGACGAAGGAGTACCGGCACCCGCCGAAATCGGAATGCGCCCCCACGCCCAGCCCCACATAGGGCCGGCCCATCCAATACTTCAAATTGTGCCGGGACTGGCAGCCCGTGCGGGAGAAATTGGATACCTCATACTGCTCGAACCCTGCCTTGGCCAACCGCTCCACCGTCCACAGGTAGCGCTCCGCCTGCTGGTCGTCGTCGGGAAGCGCTTCCCCCTCCGCCACACGGCGGGCCAGCGGGGTGCCCTCCTCCACCGTCAGCCCGTAGCAGGAGAGGTGCTCCGGCTCCAGGGCCAGGGCGGCCTCCACCGAGGCGCGCCAGCTCTCCTCCGTCTGCCCGGGGAGGCCGTAGATCAGGTCCAGGTTCAGGTTTTTGATCTTCGCCTTCCGGGCGGCCTCCACCGCCGCCTCCACCTGGGCGAAGGTGTGGGGCCGGTGGACGGCGGCCAGCTCCTTGTCGCAGGAGGACTGCATCCCCATGGACAGCCGGTTCACCCCCGCCCGCCGCAGGTGTTTGAGCATTTTCTCATCCACGCTGTCCGGGTTGGCCTCGATGGTGAACTCCACATCCTTGGACAAGCTGAACCTTTTCTTCACCGCGCCGATCAGCTCCAGCAGCCGCTTCTCCCCATACCAGGTGGGGGTGCCGCCGCCGATATAGACGCTGTTCACCACCTGCTTGCGGGCCCTGGGGGCGGTCTCCATGATCTGGCGCAGCAGCGCCTGCTGGTAGTCGTCCATCCGGTCATCCTGGCCCGCCAGGGAGTAGAAATCGCAGTAGTCGCACTTGCTGCGGCAGAACGGGATGTGCAGATACAGCCCCAACGAGTTTTCCATGGTCGTCCCCCTCAGTCGGCCGCCCCCTGCGGGCCGCCGCGTTTCACCCAATGATCGTTGATATTATACTCTATTTTCCCAGAATATTCAATCCCCCATATTTCGGCATAAAGCCGGGCGGGCAGCCCCCACCCCATTAATATAATTTTAATAATTACATTTCATGGTTTTCGACTTGACGTAACAGGCCCCATGTATTATACTATGTGCAAGAAAGGCGGTGTTCCCATGGAACAAGTATTATATCGAGATCCCTTTGACGGCCTCCCCCGCCGCCGGGAGCGCCCGGTGGAAAAGGGGCGCGACCCCTACGACGGGCTGCGGCCCTGGTCGGCCATCACCCACGGGGTGGGGGCCGTGCTTGGCGTACTGGCTACGGCGGCGCTGGCAGTGGGCGCGGCGGGCCTGGGCGACGTGTGGAAGATCGTGTCCTTTGCCATCTACGGCCTGTCCATGACGGCGCTGTACACCGCCTCCACCCTGTACCACTGCGTCAACACCACTGTGGCCGGGCGGGTGGCCCTGCGCAAGCTGGATCACGCCTCCATCTACTTCCTCATCGCCGGGTCGTACACCCCCGTCTGCCTCATCGCCCTGCGGGGGGCCTGGGGCTGGTCGCTGTTCGGCGTGATCTGGGCGCTGGCCATCGCCGGGCTGGTGATGAGCCTCACCTGGATCGACTGCCCCCGTGCCGTCACCTCCACCGTCTATATCGCCATGGGCTGGCTGGCGGTCATCGCCATCTACCCCATCTGGCAGGTGCTGGGCTTCCGGGGAGTGGCGTGGCTGTTGTCCGGGGGCGTGCTGTACACCGTGGGCGGCGTGCTGTACGCCTTGAAGTGGCCGGGACGGGACAATCCCAGGTTCGGCTGCCACGAGGTGTTCCACGTGTTCATCCTGCTGGGCTCCATCGCCCACTTCGTGATGATGTACAAGGTGCTGCTGCCGCTGTGAAAGATAGAAAAGCCCCGCTCAGGAGTACCTGAGCGGGGCTTCTAATCATTCATCTGTCCGTCCCAGCAAATAATCCACACTAACTTGATAAAAGTCCGCCAAAGCGCACAGCACATGAGGCGGAATCATGCGTTGACCACTTTCATAATAAGCGTAGGTCCTCTGGGGTACATTGATGGCCGTGCCTACCTGCGCCTGGGTCAAATCATGGTCTTCCCGCAAATCGCGGATCCTTTGATACCGTTCCACTCTAATCACCATACATAAGTATATGTTTGAACAATTTGGTCTATTGGCTTTTTGAACAAATTGTTCTAAACTCTATACTGTGAGGTGATACAAATGCCCGACTATAAAGAAATGTATCTGACACTGTTCCGAGCCTCTACAGAAGCGCTTGAATTGCTGATAACCGCCCAGCAAAAATGTGAAGACCTGTTTATCTCTGCGCCAACTCCAGAGATAACGATCATTCCATCGCCCAAAGAACAGGGAAAAAACGCAGACGGGGAATAGAATCATCCCGTCTGCGTCTTTTTTATACCAACCGTTCCATGATCCATACCGGGGCGGCGGTCTCCCCCAGCAGCTTCCCTTGCCGCAGGTCGCCAAAGCCCATGGCCCGCCAGAAATCATGGCCCCCGGGATTGTTCAGCAGGCAGGCCAGCCGGGCGTTGTCCATCCCCGCGTCTCCCGCCGCCTGAAGCGCCGCGTCCATGATCTCCCGGCCCCTTCCCTGCCGCCGCAGCTCCGGCGCCAGGAAGAACAGGCCCACGAACAGGGTGCGCTCCCGGGGATAGCCCTCCACCAGATCCAGCACCGCCCAAGGAGCGCCGTCTTTCCAAAGGGCCAGGTAGTGCTTTTGCCCCATGGTACACCGGGGCGGGAGGTTTACCATATCCTCCCGGATAGAGTCCGCGGTGGGCTGGGGCGGATTCAGGGCAAAGAAATCCGGGTCGGTCTGGAACAGGGCCAGCACCGGGGCCACATCTTCCCCGGTTACCGGGCGGACCTCCCAGCCGGGCAGGCGGCGGATTAGGCCGTCTATCAGGGGTACGTCGGGCAGGGCCTCCATGGTGCCCACACAGCGGTTGATGGGGGTGCCCAGGGCGTGGAATTTCTCCTCGTAGTCGGTCATGACCCCCTGGACGCCGTGCTCGTGGAGGTTCCGGGTCACCTCGGACAAGGCAAAGCCCGCTTTGGGGAACTGGAACAGCGACCAGTCGAACAGGGCCCGGTTGTCCGTTTTGAAGTGGATCTGCCCACCCTCCCGGAGCACATGGCGGTAGCCCCTCAGGAAGCCCTCATGGGTGAGCCGGCGGCGGGAGTGCTTCACCGACGGCCAGGGGTCGCAGAAATTGATGTAGATGAGATCCACCTCGCCAGGGGCAAAATATTGGTCCAGCGCGGCGGCATCGCCGTCGATGAAAAACACATTGGTCAGGCCCAAGTTGCGGCAGCGCTCCATGGCGATGACCATGGCGTCGGGCACCCGCTCCACAGCCACATATAGATCCTCCGGATGGGCGGCGGCGGTCTCAGCGGTAAAGCGGCCTTTCCCGCAGCCCAACTCCAGACGCAGCTTGGCGGCATCCGGCTTACGCCCCCGCCAGCGGCCCTTTTCCGTCGCCGGGTCGGTCACCAGCAGCGTCCCGCAGGCTT
>JAAVHY010000008.1 GCA_014799485.1 Clostridiales bacterium
ATCTGCATGGCCATGTCCTTGCCCATCTCCAGCACCTTGTCGGAGACCTCGCCGTCCACGTCCAGGTTCACCAGCACGCCGATCTTGCCGCCGGCATGGACGTAGGGTACGCTCACGCCCTCGGCAAAACGGGCGAAACGGCGGACCTTGATGTTCTCACCGATAACCAGGACCATCTCCTGCTGCTGCTGGGTGACGGTCATGTCGGTGCCGTTGTACTTGCAGTCCATCAAAGCGTCCAGATTGGCGGGAGCCTCGGATGCCACGGTGGCGGCCACGCCCTTGACAAAGTCCACAAACTTCTCGTTCTTGCCCACAAAGTCGGTCTCGGCGTTGACCTCGACCACCACGCCCTGGCCGTTGATCACGGCGGCGTAAGCCATACCCTCGGCGGCGATGCGTCCGGCCTTCTTGGCGGAAGCGGCCAGGCCCTTCTCGCGCAGGTACTCAATGGCCTTGTCCATGTCTCCGTCGGAGGCGGCCAGAGCCTTCTTGCAGTCCATCATGCCTACGCCGGTCATTTCACGCAGATTCTTTACGTCAGCAGCTGTAAAAGCCATAATTATATTCCTCCATATATTAAATAAGTGAAAATAGTATATCCGTTTATTCAGAAAAAATGGGGCGGGACACTCCCGCCCCATAGGGTTTCTCGCAGGACGATCATCGCTGGAACGTCATGGGGCCGCGCATGACGGCCATCCCGGCGTTTACTCAGCGGCGGGGGCTTCTTCCGCCTCGGCGGGCTCCTCGTTCTGCTCGCCCTGACGGCCCTCGATCATGGCGTTGGCCATGACGGAGGAGATCAGCTTGATGGCGCGGATGGCGTCATCGTTGCCGGGAATGGCGTAGTCGATCTCATCGGGATCGCAGTTGGTATCGGCAATGGCGACCACGGGGATGCCCAGCTTGTGCGCCTCGGCGATGGCGTTGCGCTCCTTGCGGGTGTCCACGATGAACAGCGCGCCGGGGAGCTTCTTCATCTCCTTCACGCCGCCCAGGTACTTCTCCAGCTTGGCGATCTCGCCCATGTGCTTGATGACTTCCTTCTTGGGCAGCATGTCGAAGGTGCCGTCCTCCTGCATCTTCTTCAGCTGGGCCAGACGGTCCACGCGGCCCCGCATGGTCTTGAAGTTGGTGAGCATGCCGCCCAGCCAGCGGGCGTTCACCCAGTACATGCCCACGCGGCTGGCCTCTTCCTTGATGGCCTCCTGGGCCTGCTTCTTGGTGCCCACGAAGAGCAGGGTCTCGCCCTTCTCGCCCAGGGAGCGGACGAAGTTATAGGCCTCCTCCAGCTTCTTCACGGTCTTCTGCAGGTCGATGATATAGATGCCGTTGCGCTCCGTGTAAATGTAGGTGGCCATTTTGGGGTTCCACCGGCGGGTCTGGTGGCCGAAGTGGACGCCGGCCTCCAGCAGCTGCTTCATAGATACGACTGCCATTGATTTTTCCTCCTAATATTTGGTTTTTACCTCCGAAAGCTTCATTTTTCCCGCCCACTTTTTTGGAAAGCACCGGGCGAAAAATCGGCTCTCGTGCGGAATGCCTGGATAGTTTATCACAAGATATGGGATAACGCAAGCATTTTCTCCAACATTTTAAGAAAAAGTTATCGTCTCCGGGGCCCCTGTCCGCCCCCGGTCCTCCCGTCCACCAAAATGATGTCTTCCCCGAACCGCTTGACACATGACCAGGGGAACACGGCGTCCTCAGCCCGGCCCAGAAGGCCGAACAGGCGGGGCCGTCCCCGCACGACGAGGCCGGCGACGGCCCCGCGCTCCGGGTCAAGCTCCACGTCGCCCACAAATCCGTATCGTGTGCCGTCGGCGATGTCGATTACCTCCTTGTACTGCAGATCGGCAATGCGGCAGATCATAGTATGCCCTCCTTTTCCTTTTGCCATCAATGTATGACGGGGGAGGGCGGTCAATCCGTGCGGCAGAGAAAAATATACGGAAAATTTTCATTTGCCCCCTATGCAAAAGGGGCTTTTTCCAGTATAATACTGTCTATCTTAATCGAGAACTTTTGGGGATAGGAGAGGATAGGAGACATGAGCGAACTAAAATTCAAGCGAGTACTGCTAAAGGTCAGCGGCGAGGCGCTGGGCGGCGAGGCAGGCCGGGGCCTGGACTTCGACGTGATCGAAAAGGTGTGCGATGTGGTAGCCCGCTGTGCCCAGGAGGGTGTGGAAGTTGGCATCGTTGTGGGCGGCGGAAATTTCTGGCGGGGGCTGAAAGACGGCAGAGGGATGAGCAACCGCACCCGGGCCGACCACATGGGGATGCTGGCCACTTCCATCAACTGTCTGGCCCTGGCCGACGTGCTGGAAAACAAGGGCGTGGACGTGCGGGTGCAGACCGCGATCGAGATGAAGTCCATCGCCGAGCCTTACATCCGCTCCCGGGCCGTCCGGCATCTGGAAAAGGGGAGGGTGGTCATCTTCGGCTGCGGCACGGGCAGCCCCTTCTTCTCCACCGATACCGCGGCGGTGCTCCGCGCGGCCGAAATCAACGCTGATATCATACTGCTGGCAAAGAACGTGGACGGCGTATACAGCGCCGACCCGCTGAAAGACCCCGAGGCGGTGAAATACGACAGCATCAGTTACGACGACGTGCTGGCCCAGCGCCTGGGGGTGATGGACTCCACCGCCACGTCCCTGTGCATGGACAACAACATCCCCATCATCCTCTTCGCGCTGAAAGACCCGGAAAACATCCTCCGTGTGGTACACGGGGAAAAAATAGGCACAATTGTTAAGGATTAGGAGGAAACGACCATGACTGATTTCTGCAAGACCTACGACGAGAAAATGGGCAAGACCATCGAGGTAGTAAAGGGCGACTTCGCCAGCGTCCGGGCGGGCCGGGCCAACGCCGGCGTGCTGGACCGCATCACAGTGGAGTATTATGGGACCCCTACGCCGCTGCAGCAGGTGGCCAGCATCTCCACCCCCGACCCCCGCACCCTTCAGATCCAGCCCTGGGACGCCAGTCTGCTCAAGGCCATCGAGAAGGCCATCCAGACCTCCGACCTTGGCATCAACCCCCAGAACGACGGGCGGGTCATCCGTCTTGCCTTCCCCCAGCTGACCGAGGAGCGCCGCGTAGAGCTGACCAAGCAGGTGCGGAAGTACGGCGAGAACGGCAAGGTCGCCATCCGCAATATCCGCCGGGATGCCATGGACACCTTGAAGGCCCAGGAGAAGAAGTCGGAGATCACCGAGGACGACCGCAAGCAGATTGAAAAGGAACTCCAGGACATCACCGATAAGCGCTGCAAGGAGATCGACAACCTCACCGCCGCGAAGGAAAAGGAACTGATGGCGGTCTGATTTGGGCCGTTTGCGCATACAAGGGGGGCGCGCCCCCCTTGTATGCTGTCTGCCGCCTATGTGGAGTTCTTTTTTGTCAAAGATTTCAATAACAATATGTTAGGATGAGCGCATATGGCATTCTTTCGCCGCCGGGGGGACGAAACCCCTGAGGTAGACCTGGACCACCTGCCCCGCCATGTGGCCATTATCATGGATGGGAACGGCCGCTGGGCCAAGCGCCGGGGCCTGCCCCGCAAAGCGGGCCACGCCGCCGGGGCGGAGACCTTTCGGACCATCGCCACTTTCGCCAAGGAACTGGGGCTGGAGTACCTGACGGTGTACGCCTTTTCCACCGAGAACTGGAAGCGGCCTGCCGACGAGGTGGCGTCCATCATGAACCTGCTGGAAAAGTATCTCCACGAGGCCATTGAGACCATGGCCCGGGACAAGGTGAAGATGGCCTTTTTCGGCGACCTGTCCCCGCTGGCCCCCCATCTCCAGGCCCTTTGCCGGGAGACGGAGGAGATCTCCAAGGGTTACGACGGCTGCCAGGTGAACATCTGCCTGAACTACGGCGGGCGGGACGAATTGGTGCGGGCGGCAAAGGCCTTCGCGCTGGATTGTGCCGAGGGGAGGGAGGACCCGAACCATCTCACCCAGGAGATGCTCGGGAGCTATCTCTTTTCCGCGGGAGTGCCGGACCCCGATCTTATCATCCGGCCCAGCGGTGAGCTGCGGATATCCAATTTCCTGCTGTGGCAGTCGGCCTACGCCGAATTTTATTTCACCGATGTGCTCTGGCCTGATTTCACCAAAGATGAGTTTTTAAAGGCTGTCGCTGACTATCAGGGCCGCTCCCGGCGGTATGGAGGTGTGTGACATGGCGAAGCGGATCCTTGTGGCGGTGGTTTTGCTGCCGGCTATGCTGTGGATCATGCTGGTGCCGCCCCCGCTGGCGTGGACGGTGCTGGTGTGCTTTATCTCAGCCTTGGCCGCCTTTGAACTGCTCCGGGCGGTAGGGGAAGGAAAAATCACCCCGCCCATGAAGGCGGCGGCCATCCTGTCCGCGGCCCTGCTGCCCCTGGGAAGCTGGGCGGAGCTGGGCACAGCCTGCGTCAATCTGCTGTCCTTTGTGGTGATGGCGGTGTGCTTTTGGTGCGCCATTCGGGCCTATGACGGGGACAGCGTCCGGGTGGGCTTTTTCCATGTGCTGGTGTGCCTGTTTGCCGGGATCATCCTCCCTCTGGCCCTGTCCGCTTTGGTGGAGCTGCGGCGGATGGACCATGGAAAGTATCTGGTGCTGCTGGCGGTGCTGCTCACCTTTGTCACTGACGCGGGGGCCTACTTCGCCGGTGTATTTTTGGGCAAGCACCGGGGTATCACAAAGGTCAGCCCGAATAAAAGTGTTGAGGGCTACATCGGCGGCTTTATCTCCGGGGCCGTGTTCGCCATCCTCTATGGCCTGGCGGCCGGCAAAATCGCGGGGGAGGCCGTCAACCTGCTGCCCCTGGGCTTGTGCGGGCTGTTTGGCGCTTTGGCCACCGAGGTGGGCGACCTGGCCTTCTCCTTCATCAAACGCCAGTACGGTGTGAAGGATTACGGCCATCTTCTGCCCGGACATGGCGGGATGCTGGACCGTTTTGACAGCATGATGTTCTGCGGGCCTGTGGTGCTGTTTATTGTGCAGTGCCTGCCGGTATTCGGGGGGCAGTCGATATGAAACGGACCCTTTCTGTTTTAGGCTCCAGCGGCTCTATCGGGCGGCAGACGCTGAAGGTCGCGGAGAGCTGTGGCTATGATGTGGCCGCTATCACGGTAAACGAAAGCGTGGAACTGGCTGAGGCCCAGGCGCGGCAGTTCCGGCCCCAGCTGGCGGTGGCGGTGGATGAACACGCCGCCGCCGATTTGCGCTTGCGGCTGGCGGACACCGGGACGAAAGTGCTGTCGGGGCAGGAGGGCCTGCTGGAAGCCGCGTCCCTGCCCGGGGCGGACACAGTGGTCACGGCCATCGTGGGGGTGGCGGGGTTGAAGCCTACCCTCGCCGCCATCGACTGCGGCAAGCGGATCGCCCTGGCCAACAAGGAGACGCTGGTGTGCGCCGGGGAGCTGGTGATGGCCCGGGCAAAGGAAAAGGGGGCGGAGATCGTTCCCGTGGACTCGGAGCACTCCGCCATCTTCCAATGCCTGCAGGGGTGCAAAAATCGGGGCGAAGTGCGCAGGCTTATCATCACGGCATCGGGAGGGCCGTTCTACGGAAAGAGCCGTAAAGAGCTTTCCCTTGTCACAAAAGCGCAGGCGTTAAAACACCCAAACTGGGCGATGGGCGCAAAAATAACCATCGATTCGGCCACCCTAATGAACAAGGGGCTGGAGTTCATCGAGGCCATGCGGCTGTACGCCATGCCTCCGGAGCGCATCCAGATCGTGGTGCACCGGGAGAGCATCGTCCACTCCCTGGTGGAGTTTGAGGACGGGGCCGTTTTGGCCCAGCTGGGCAGCGCGGATATGTGCCTGCCGATCCAGTATGCCCTCACCTGGCCGGAGCGGACGCCCGGCCCGGCCAAGCCGCTGGACTTGCTGAGCTGTCCGCCGCTGACCTTCCAAAAGCCGGACCCGGACACCTTCCGATGCCTGGGGCTTGCGCTGGAATGCGCCCAGAAGGGCGGTACGTCCACGGCCATCCTCAACGGTGCCAACGAGGCGGCGGTGGCCCTGTTTTTGGAGGAAAAAATCGCGTTCCTGGATATCCCCCGGCTGGTGGAGCGGGCGCTGGAACGGGTGCCGGTGGTGGTGGAAAACCCTGCGCTGGAAGACATTTTTGAAGCGGACCGTGCCGCCCGAGAGGCGGTCTATGAAGCTGTGAGGTGACACATTTTGGCGAGATTCCTTTATATCCTGCTGGCGATCCTGCTGTTCGGCGTGCTCATCGCCATCCACGAGTTTGGGCACTTCTTCACCGCCAAGCTGCTGGGGGTAAAGGTGAACGAGTTTGCCATCGGCATGGGCCCCGCCCTGTGGAGCAAGCAGAAAGGGGAAACCCTTTACGCCCTGCGCGCTTTCCCCGTCGGCGGCTACTGCGCTATGGAGGGGGAGGACGAGGACACCGGCGACCCCCGGGCATTCTCCTGTCAGGCGGGATGGAAGAAGATCATCATCCTTTGCGCCGGGGCGTTTATGAATTTTGTGCTGGGCCTGGTTATCACAGTGGCGCTGTTTCTGGGCGTGACCCAGGCCCGTGCCCCCGTGATTACCGAGTTTGCCGACGGCTTCCAGCTCCAGGGTGCGGACGGCGTCATGGCAGGTGACCGCGTCGTACAGGTGGACGGCCACGGCATCTGGGTCTACGCCGACGTGCAGACCTACCTCTCCCGGAACGACGGCAATGGTGTGGATCTGGTGGTAGAGCGGGATGGGGAGCGGGTCGAGCTGAACGATTTCCCCATGGGCCGCTACGATTATGAGTTTGAGAACGGCAGATACCATGGTTTCGGTCTGATTTTCGGCCAGGTGGATGAACTGTCCATCCCGGAACGCATTGGCCAGGGTGTTGCCCAGACCTTTGATTTTGTCCGCATCGTCTGGATGAGCCTGGGTGATCTGGTGACGGGCCGGGTGGCGGTGTCCGAGCTGTCCGGGGTGATCGGCGTGGTGGACGTGGTGTCCGAGGTGGGTTCCCAGTCGGAGACGGTGGCCATGGGCGTGCAGAACGTGTTCTATTTTATGGCCCTCATCGCCGTCAATCTGGCCGTGATGAATATGCTCCCCATACCCGCGCTGGACGGCGGCCGGATCTTTTTCGTCCTGCTCAACGGGCTGATTTATTTAGTGGCCCGCCGGCGCATCCCGGAGCGGTTTGAAGGTTATGTCCACGCCGGGGCGTTTGTGCTGCTGCTGGCGTTGATGGCGGTGGTGGCCCTCCACGACGTGTGGAATATTTTCGCATAGGCAGGTGCTTACAGTGACCAGACAGATCAACGTGGGCGGCGTCCCCATCGGCGGGGGCGCCCCCGTTTCCATCCAGTCCATGACCAACACTCCCACCCACGATGTGGAGGCGACCCTGTCCCAGATCCGGGCGTTGGCCGCGGCGGGGTGCGATATCGTCCGGGTAGCGGTGCCCGATATGTCCGCGGCAAAGGCCATCGGCGCGCTCAAGGCGGGCAGCCCGGTGCCGCTGGTGGCGGACATCCACTTTGACTATCGCCTTGCCCTGGAGGCGGCGGAGCAGGGGATTGACAAGATCCGCATCAACCCCGGCAACATCGGCGCGCCGGGACGGGTGGAGGCGGTGGCCAGAGCCTGTAAGGAGCGGGGCATCCCCATCCGGGTCGGGGTGAACGGCGGCTCGCTGGAAAAAGAATTGCTGGCCAAGTACGATGGCCCCACCCCGGAGGCCATGGTGGAGAGCGCCCTGGGGCACATCGAGCTGTTGGAACGATACGGCTTTGAGGACATCTGCGTATCGCTGAAGGCTTCGTCTGTGCCCGCCACCATGCGGGCCTACCGACTGATGGCGGAGCGGTACGATTATCCCCTGCACCTGGGCGTCACCGAGGCGGGCACCCGGGAGATCGGGGAGCTGAAGGCGGCGGCGGGCATCGGCGGACTGCTGGCACTGGGCATCGGGGACACCCTGCGGGTGAGCCTGACCGCCGACCCGGTGGAGGAAGTCTATGCGGCCAAGAGGATCCTCAAGGCCATCGGTCTGCGCCGGGAGGGGCCGGAGCTCATCGCCTGCCCAACCTGCGGGCGGACGCAGATCGACCTGATCCCCATGGCCAAACAGGTGGAGGAGCTGTTGAAAAATGTGGACAAGTCCATCACTGTGGCGGTGATGGGCTGTGTGGTCAACGGCCCCGGCGAGGCCAGCCATGCCGACGTTGGCTTGGCAGGCGGAAAAGGCGAGGGCGTGCTGTTCAAGCACGGCCAAATCGTGGCGAAAGTTCCCGAGGAACGGCTGGTGCCCGAACTGATGAAGCTGATCGAGACCCTGTAAAGGAGCGAGACATATGACGGCTGGTATGCCGACCTTTCAACAGACCTTTGCCAACTGCCCCTTCCCAGAAGGGGTTTTGGCTGTTTTGGGGAGCTATCCCGTCCGGGTGCGGGTGCTCCGTACCCAGCGGGCCATGGAGGTGACGGCCAGCGGGGCGGCGGTGCCCGAGGAAACCCTGATCCAAGCGGCAGAAACGCTGAAAAGTGCCTTTGGGCTCAGCGCGGCCACGGTGGTAGTGGACATTCCCCAGGCCGCCACGCCGGAAAAGCCAGTGCCCGCCGGGGAGATGGGGGAGCCGACGCCCCAAAAACCTTTGCCTGAGAAAGAGTCCGCGCTCCCGTCAAAGCCGGAAACGCCCTCCGGTCAGCCCCAGTCCCCGGAGGCAAAAAAGGAGCCTCCCCAAGATCTGGAGGCCCAGATGGCGGCTATGCGCCGTGAAGTGATGCGTGCGGCGGATGCCCCTGCTTCAAAAGGCGGGAAAAAGCGGGTGAAGCAGATCTACGGCAAGATTAGCGGCAAAAAGAAACCTGTCCCCATGGGGGAGCTGGCGCTGGATATGGGCAGCGTGCTGGTGGAGGGTGAAGTATTCAACATCGAGCACCGGGAGCTCGCCCGCAGAAAAGCGTGGGTGGTGTGTTTTGACATCACCGACCTGACAAGCTCCATCCGGGTCACCCGGTTCATGGAGGGGGAGGAGGCCAAACCCATCATCGCCCAGGTGAAAAAGGGACAGCGACTTCAAGTCCAGGGGCGACTGACCTTGGGGCGGTTCGACAACAGCGATTTGGTGCTGGAACCTTATGGCATCAACGAGGTGCCCACGCCGGAGGGACGGAAAGACACCGCTTCGGAAAAGCGGGTGGAGCTCCATCTGCATACCAAGATGTCCATGATGGACGCGCTGTGCGACACCAAGGAGGTGGTAAAGCGGGCCATTGAGTGGGGGCATCCGGCCATTGCCATCACCGACCACGGGGTGGTGCAGTCCTTCCCGGACGCTTACAATGCCTCCGGCCGGGGGGAGAAAATCAAGATCCTGTATGGCGTGGAGGCGTACTATCAGAACGATGTGGATGAACAGGCGGCGGTCCACGGGCCGGGGGATATGCCCCTGGACGGGGAGTTTGTAGCCTTTGACCTGGAAACCACCGGCCTGGACGCCCGCACCGACGCAATTATCGAAATCGGCGCGGTACGTGTCCGGGACGGGGAGGTGGTGGACAAATTCGCCTCCTTTGCCCAGCCGGGGCATCCGCTCAGCGCAAAGACCGTGTCCCTCACCGGGATCACCGACGAACTGCTCAAGGGCGCGCCCGCCCCGGAGGAGGCGGTGGACGCGTTCCTGGACTGGGCGGGGGACACGCCCCTTTGCGCCCACAACGCCGCCTTTGATACGGGATTTATCCGGGAGTACTGCGCCCGTTCGGGCCGCCGGTTTGACCCGCTGTACTTCGATACCATGGTCCTGGCCCAATACCTGTGTCCCAAGCTGCCCAACCACAAGCTGGACACGGTGGCAAACGCCTTGGGCCTGCCTCCCTTCCAGCACCACCGCGCCTATGACGACGCGGAAACCTGCGGGCTGATTCTGGCGGCGCTGATCCCAATGCTGAAGGAACGGGGAGTGGAGCGGGCCGCCGCCGTCAACGCGGCCTTCGTGGGGCAGAGGCGGGGAGGACGGGGACGGCGCTCCGCCTATCACCTGATCCTGCTGGCGAAAAACCAGACTGGTTTGCGCAACCTCTATAAACTGGTTTCCAAGTCCCATTTGGAGCATTTCAACCGCTACCCCATCATGCCAAAATCGTTGGTGGACGAGAACCGGGAGGGGTTAATCATCGGCTCCGCCTGTGAGGCGGGGGAGTTGTTCCGGGCTGTGGCGGCCGGGAAGGAGGACCGGGAGCTGGAGCGCATCGCTTCCTGGTACGACTATCTGGAGATCCAGCCCCTGTCCAACAATGGATATATGCTCCGCCCGGATAAGGAGGGCAGATGTATTGCCAGGGATTTGGAAGATTTGAGGAACTTCAACCGCCGGGTGGTCGCCCTGGGGGAGCGGTTGGGCAAGCCGGTGTGCGCCACCGGGGACGTCCATTTCATGGAGCCTGAGGATGAGGTGTACCGCCACATCCTGCTGGCGGCCAAGGAGTTCGAGGACGCGGACCAGCCAAACCCCCTTTACTTCCGAACCACCGACGAAATGCTGGAGGAGTTCTCCTATCTGGGCAGTGAAAAGGCCCATGAGGTGGTGGTGGACAACCCTAAACTGATTGCGTCCTGGTGTGACAATGTGCGCCCCCTGCCCGATGGATTGTTTGCGCCCAAGCTGGAGAATTCCGACGGTGAGTTAAAGGATTTGGTATGGGGTAAAGCACATCGCCTTTACGGAGATGAACCGCCCCAAATCGTGGTGGATCGCATCAACGCGGAGCTGGTGGATATCATCCGCTGCAAATATGACGTGATCTATATGTCCGCCCAGAAGCTGGTGCAGAACTCATTGGAGCACGGCTACCTGGTGGGCTCCCGGGGGTCGGTGGGGTCGTCCCTGGTGGCGTTCATGTCGGGTATCACCGAGGTGAACTCCCTGCCCGCCCATTACCGCTGTCCCAACTGCAAGCACTCTGATTTCGACTATGCCCAGGACCCCGCCCACCCCTACGGCTGCGGCGCGGATATGCCTGACATGAAGTGCCCTGTCTGCGGAGCGGACTATGAGAAGGACGGCTTCAACATCCCCTTCGAGACGTTCCTGGGCTTCGGCGGTGACAAGGTGCCCGATATTGACCTGAATTTCTCCGGTGAGTACCAGTCCGAGGCCCACAAATATACCTTTGAGCTGTTTGGCCGGGAGCATGTGTTCCGGGCGGGCACCATCGGCACCGTGGCGGAGAAAACCGCCATCGGCTATGTCAAGAAGTATCTGGAACTGGTTGGGAGGACAGACGTGCCTTTCGCCGAGGTGCTGCGGCTGGCCAAGGGATGCGAGGGGGTCAAGCGCACCACCGGCCAGCACCCCGGCGGCATGGTGGTCATCCCTCAGGACAAGGAAATCTACGACTTTTGCCCCGCCCAGTACCCGGCAGACGACAAGGACTCGGACATCATTACCACCCATTTTGAATACCACTCCATGGAGTCTAACCTGCTGAAGCTGGATATGCTGGGCCACGACGACCCGTCCATGATCCGGATGCTGGAGGATTTGACGGGGGTGAACGCCCAGAAGATCCCCCTGGACGATCCCAAGACCATGAGCCTGTTCACCACGTCAGAGCACTTGGGCTACACCGACGACCCGGTGCTGGGCCCCACGGGGGCGGTGGCCGTGCCGGAATTCAACACCAGCTTTACCCGAGGCGTGCTGGAGGAGACCCAGCCCACCCAATTTGACACGCTGCTGCGCATCTCCGGCTTTACCCACGGCACGGACGTGTGGCTGGGCAACGCCCGGGATCTCATCCTCAGTGGGACGGCGAATACCCAGGAGTGCGTGGGGTGCCGTGACGACATCATGATTTACCTGATTTCCAAGGGGATCGACGCCAAGGTGGCGTTCAAAATCATGGAGGCCGTGCGGAAGGGGAAAGTGAAGAAAGGCGGCTTCCAGGATGGCTGGGAAGAGACGTTGAAGGAGCACAACGTCCCCCAGTGGTACATCGAATCGCTGGCCAAGATCGCCTACCTGTTCCCCAAGGCCCACGCGGTGGCCTACGTGATGATGGCCTTCCGCATCGCGTGGTTCAAGGTACATAGGCCGCTGGCGTTCTATGCCGCCTATTTCTCCATCCGGGCCAAGGCGTTCGACGAGAAGTATATGTGCCGGGGGATGGATGTGGTGAAGCACAAAATGGCGGAGATCAACGCCAAAAAGAACGCCAAGGAGAAAAAAGACCGCCCATCGGCGGTGGAAGAGGATATGCTCACCACGCTGGAGGTGTGCTACGAGTTCTACCTTCGGGGATTCAGCTTTGCCCGGATGGACATTTCCCGCTCCCACGCGATCAACTTTTTGGTGGACGAGGAAAAGGGGGCGCTGATCCCGCCCTTCACGTCGGTGGCCGGGCTTGGCGAGACGGTGGGTTGGGATATCATGGACAAGCGTCAGGGGAAGGACTTCCTGTCCATTGAGGAGTTTGCCCTGGCCTGCACCAAGGTGTCCTCCACTCATCTGGCCCAGCTCAAGGACGCTGGGGCCTTTGGCGATCTGCCGGACAGCAGCCAGTTCAGCTTGTTTTGAGGGGAGACAATTCGGAATAATGGACAATGTGATAGAACAAATTGAGGGAATTGTGGACAGGAAAGACCTTTGCCGCTTTTTGGAGGGGTTGGCCGCTGATTTCCGAAAGAATCCGGGAGAGTGGGAGACCAGGACGATTGATGAGTTTTTAGAGGCCATGGCATCCTGGATCGAGGACTATTCTTCCGCGCCTAACAACGATATTGAGTGGGATAGAGCCAGTTACTCGACATTCGCAAAAATCTTATATATGGGAAAGCTGTACGAATGACCGAATTAAAATGGGCCAGGGTTGACACAGCGGTTTGGATGTGGTATGATTTATCACATTAGCGAGCTAAAGAATCCGGAGGCTATTCCAATGAACATCCACATCAACACCCCCGAGGGCACCCGGGACCGCCTGTTTTCCGAGTGCCTGGAACGCCGCCAGGTGCAAAGCGCCCTGGTAGAGCTATTCCGCCGCCGGGGCTACACCGAGGTCATCACCCCCGAGGTGGAGTTTTACGATTTGTTCGTCCAGTCCGGCAACCCCATCCCCCAGGAGTCCATGCTGAAGATCATCGACCGCTCGGGGAAGATTATGGTCATGCGGCCCGACTGCACCGCCCCCATTGCCCGGGTGGCGGCCACCAAGCTGAAAGGGCTGGCCCTGCCCCAGCGGCTGTACTATGACCAAACCGTGTTCCGCTCCGGCCAGGCCCACCAGGGCGGCAGCAGCGAGATCGCCCAGTGCGGCGTGGAGATGATCGGCGCGGTGGGGGAGAAGGCTGACCTGGAGATGGTGGCCCTGGCAGTGGATGCCCTGCGCGCCTGCGGCCTGCGGCAGTTCCACATCGAGCTGGGCCACGCCGGGTTCTATCGGGCGCTGGCCGGACGGATGAAGATGCCGGGAGATGAGCTGGAACGGCTGCGCATCGCCATTGAGGGGAAAAATTTTGCCCTGCTCAACGATCTGTTGGAGTCTTACCGGGGCGAGGACGCCTATGCCGCCCTGCGCCGCCTGCCCTACCTATTTGGCGGGGTGGAGGTGCTGGACGAGGCGGAAACGCTGGCCGGTCCGTGCGAGAGCATAGACCATCTGCGGCGGCTGCAGGTCGAGCTGTCCGCCGCCGGATACGGGGACTGCGTCCGTTTCGACCTGGGGCTGGTACATCAATTGGACTATTACACCGGCATGGTGTTCCGGGGCTACGCCGAGGGCGCGGGCGCCCCGGTGCTGTCCGGGGGCCGGTATGACGGCCTGATGGAGCAGTTCGGCCGGAGGGCGGAAGCCACCGGCTTTGCGGTGGATGTGGACGCGGTGGGGGCATGCCTGACCGTGGAGACGCCCAAGCTGGAAACTGTCATCCACTATGGCTCCGGCCTGTTGTCCCAGGCTCTGGCGGTGGTGGACAGCCGCCCGGCCGGGAGCTGTGAGCTGTCCCCCTGCCGTACACTGGACAGCACCATGAACCTGGCACGGGAAAAGGGCGCGGCCCGTGTGCTGGTCCTGGACGGCGAGGGAGAGAGGTGGCTGGCGGTATGAGCGAACGGCTGAGAATCGCCCTGACGAAAGGACGTTTGCAGGACAAATCGGTGGAGCTGTTCGAGGCCATGGGGCTGGACTGCTCTCCGGTGCGTGATCCGGGCCGGCGGCTGATCCATGCCCTGCCCAATTATCCGCTGGACGCGGTGCTGGCCAAGGCCCCGGACGTGATTACTTATGTGGAGCACGGCGTATGTGACCTGGGCGTGGTGGGCAAGGACACCATTCTGGAAAAGGGCGGGGCCTTTTACGAGGTGCTGGATCTGGGGTTTGGACGCTGCCGGTTCGCCCTGGCGGTGAAAAAGGGCAGCGATTTTTACGGCACCTATAAGACCCGTCGCATCGCGTCCAAGTATCCCAATGTCACCCGGGCCTTTTTTGAGGGCAAGGGGATGGATGTGGACATCATCAAAATCGAGGGCAGCGTGGAGCTGGCCCCCATTCTGGATCTGGCGGACGGTATTGTGGACATCGTGGAGACTGGTGCTACTTTAAAGGAAAACGGTTTGGAACCCATTGAGGATGTGGCGCAGGTGTCGGCGCGGCTGATCGTCAACACTGCGTCCATGAAGCTGTATCGAAGCGAAATCACGGACTTTTTGTCCCGAGTGGAGCAGGGATTGGGGGAAAAGGTATGATAACCATCGTCAAATCGGACGGCTCCGCCGAGCGCCGCCAGTTGGACGCCATGCGGGCCCGGGCCGCGGAGAAAAACGCGGATATTGAGCTGGCCGTCAAAGCGATTATGGAGAACGTGCGGCAGGAAGGCCTGCCGGCGGTGGAGTGCTATTCCCGTCAGTTTGACCATAAAGTCCCCTATGAACTGCCCCAACAGCGGCTGGAAGAGGCGTATGCAGCCTGTCCGTCAGAGCTGATCGAGGCTTTGGAGCACGCCGCCCGAAACATCCGGGACTACAATGAGAAGCTGTTGACCAAGACCGAGGAGTGGACCTCTCCCGATGGGGGCCGGGTGGGCCGGATCGTCCGGGGGCTGGGCCGCGTGGGCATCTATGTCCCCGGCGGCACCGCCGCCTACCCCAGTTCTGTGCTGATGAACGCCGTCCCCGCCAAGGTGGCCGGGGTGGGGGAGATCGTTATGATCACGCCGCCCACGGAAAACCTGAGCGATGCGGTGTTGGCGGCGGCGAAGATCGCCGGCGTGGACCGGGTGATTGCCGTGGGCGGGGCCCAGGCGGTGGCCGCTGTAACCTATGGCGCGGGCTTCATCCCCAGGGTAGACAAGCTGGTGGGGCCGGGGAACGCCTATGTGGCGGCGGCGAAGCGGCTGGCCTATGGGCAATTGGATATCGACATGGTGGCGGGGCCGTCCGAGGTTCTGGTCATCGCGGACAACACCGCCAATCCCAAATACGTGGCCGCCGACCTGCTCAGCCAGGCGGAGCACGACAAGCTGGCCTCCGCCGTCCTGCTCACCGATTCCATGGGGCTGGCCCAGGCGGTGGATGCCGAGATCGTCCGGCAGACCGGCTATCTCAGCCGCAGTGAGATCATGGAGACGTCCCTGCGGGATTTCGGCTGCGCCATCGTGTGCGGCAGCCTGGAACAGTGTGTGGAATTGGCCAACGAAATCGCGCCGGAGCACTTGGAAATCGTCACCAAAGCCCCCCGGGAGCTGCTGCCCCAGGTGAAAAACGCGGGGGCGGTGTTCCTGGGCGCGTACACGCCGGAGCCGCTGGGGGATTACCTGGCAGGGCCGGACCATGTGCTGCCCACCAGCGGCACCGCCCGGTTCTTCTCGCCCCTCAGCGTGGACAGCTTTTTGAAAACCATGAGCGTGCTGGAGTTCGACAGGGCGGCTTTAGAGCCCATTTCCGGGGAAATCATCGCATTGGCGGAGACGGAAAAGCTTACCGCCCATGCCAATTCCATCCGGGTACGGTTTGAGTAAGGGGGACAGCGTCATGCGGCAAGCCACAATTCAGCGTACTACCAAGGAGACGGATATCAGCCTCACCTTGTGTCTGGATGGGGGAGAGGTGAACGTTTCCACTGGGATCGGTTTCTTCGACCATATGCTCACTGCCCTGGCTTTTTACGCCGGGTTTGGGCTGGAACTGTCCGCATTGGGCGACCTCCATGTGGACGGTCACCACACGGTGGAGGATGTGGGCATCGTGCTGGGCCAGGCGTTCAAAGAAGCGCTGGGGGATAAGAAGGGCATCCGCCGTTATGGCGCCGCATTTGTCCCTATGGACGAAGCGCTCTGCCGCACGGTGCTGGACTGCTCCAACCGGCCCTATTTGGTATTTGACGCGGCCATGCCCCAGCCCATGATCGGCGGCTATGACAGCTGCCTTACTGTGGAATTCATGCGGGCGTTTGCGGTGAACGGTGGAATTACTTTACACCAAAAGTGTGAGTATGGAAACAATGCCCACCACATTACCGAGGCGCTGTTCAAGTCCCTGGGGCTGGCGCTGAAGGAGGCTGTTCGGATCGAGGGGGAGGGCGTTGCCTCCACCAAAGGAGCGTTGTGATGAAGTACACCGCGATCGTGGACTACGGCGTAGGCAATCTGAAAAGCGTGGCCAACGCCATGTCGCATATTGGCCGGGAGACCCTGGTCACAAGCGACCCAATGGAGCTGGAGCGGGCGGATTCTATCATCCTTCCCGGTGTAGGCGCCTTCCCAGACGCGGCGGACAAGCTGCGCAATCTTGGGTTGGACAAGGTGCTGCGGGTACAGAGCGCGAAAAAGCCCATTCTGGGCATCTGCCTGGGGATGCAGCTGCTCTTTGACGGCAGTGACGAGGTGCGCCCCTGCCAGGGGCTGGGCCTTGTGGGAGGCCGGGTGGAACGAATCCAGACCGACCGCAAGCTGCCCCACATTGGCTGGAACAGCCTGACGTTTCACAATGACAGCCCCCTGTTCAGGGGCCTGGACGACGGGACGTATGTATACTTCGTCCACAGCTTCTGCGGGCTGGCCCAGCGAGAGGCCGATGTGATTGCCCGGACTGAATATGGCGCCAGTGTGGTGGCCGCCGTGGGCCGGGGAAACGTGTACGGCTGCCAGTTCCATCCAGAGAAGAGCGGCGAGGCCGGCCTGCAAATTTTGAAGAATTTTGGAGAATTGACGGGATGATTTTATTACCGGCGATTGACATGAAGGACGGACGGTGCGTCCGCCTGAAAAAAGGGGAGTTCTCCACCGTCAGCCAGGTGGCGGACAACGCGATGGAAACTGCCAAAGCCTTTGCTGCCGCCGGGGCGAAGTGGATCCATATGGTGGATCTTGACGGCGCGCGGGGCGGTGCGCGGCAGAATTTCCCCATCATTTCCGAAGTGATTCGGCAGTCCGGCCTGTTGGTAGAGCTGGGCGGCGGCATCAAGACCTGTGAAGATGTGGACGCGGTGGCCGAAGCGGGTGTGGCCCGAATGGTGATTGGCTCTGCCGCCGTGACAAATCCCCAGGTGGTGGACTACGCCGTGGAGCAGTACGGCGACCGGGTGGCGGTGGGCATCGACTGCCTGGATGGCCGGGTGCGCACCGCGGGCTGGGAGCGGGATTCCGGGCTGAGCGGCCTGGATTTGGCGAGAAGGATGGAGGAAAAAGGGGTCAAAACCCTCATCTACACCGATATCGCCACCGATGGGATGCTGTCCGGCCCCAGTTTTGACCAGCTTGCCGCTCTGCAAAAAGCGGTAAGATGTAATATTGTGGCCTCCGGCGGCGTGACCACCATCGACGATGTAAAGCGTCTGCGGGATATGGGGCTGTACGGGGCCATCATCGGCAAGGCGTATTACGCGGGAACACTGGATCTGGCGGAAGCCATCCGGGAGGCGGGGCCGCAGCAATGAAAATCTGGGAGGGGCTTTCATGTTAGCCAAGCGCATAATCCCATGCCTGGACGTCCGGGATGGCCGGGTGGTGAAAGGGGTCAACTTCATCAACATCCGGGACGCCGGCGACCCGGTGGAGCTGGCAAAATTCTACTCAGACCAGGGTGCGGACGAGATCGTATTCCTGGACATCACCGCTACCAGCGATACACGGGACACCGTGGCCGACGTGGTGGAGCGCACCGCCGCCCAGGTGTTCGTCCCGCTGACGGTGGGGGGCGGCATCCGCACGCTGGATGATTTCCAACGGCTGCTCCGTGCAGGGGCGGATAAGATTTCTGTCAACTCCGCTGCTGTAAAGGATGAAACCTTGATTGCCAATGCCGCCCAACGGTTTGGCTCCCAATGCGTGGTGCTTGCCATTGACGCCCGCCGCCGTTCGGAGGGCTGGTATGAGGTAGTGGTGGCCGGAGGCAGGACGCCCACCGGGATCGACGCGGTGGAGTGGGCCCGCCGAGGCCAGGAACTGGGGGCGGGGGAGATCCTGCTCACCTCTATGGACGCCGATGGGACCAAGGCGGGCTTTGACATTGAAATGACCAGAGCGGTGACCCAGGCGGTTTCCATCCCGGTGATCGCCTCCGGCGGCTGCGGCAGCCTGGAGCATTTTGCGGAAGTGTTCGAGCAGACCAACTGCGATGCGGCGCTGGCGGCGTCCCTGTTCCACTTTGGAGAGCTGACTGTACCCCAAGTGAAGGAGTTCCTCCGGGGGCGGGAAATCCCGGTGAGGTGAGACGCCGATGCTGGACGATTTGCTGGAACTGGCGCTGGAAATCGGCGGGGAAGTGCTGGAAGCTGTGGCTGAGAACATGTGGGAAAAGAAAAAGAAACCGAAGCGGAAGCAGCGGCCCAAGACAGAAGAGCCTTGGGAAAGGCAGGAAAAGAAGCCACCCTGGGAGGCGTAGCGTATGTTTGATATTGAGCTGTTGTTTCAAAAATCCGAGCTGATCCCGGTCATCATCCAGGACATAGACAGCAGGGAGGTACTTATGCTGGGCTACGCCGACCGGGAAGCGGTAAAGCTGACCCTGGAAACCAAAACCGCCTGGTTTTGGAGCCGCAGCCGGAAAAAGCTGTGGAACAAAGGGGAGAGCAGCGGGAATTTCCTTCACGTAAAAGAGGTCTACGCCGATTGCGACACGGACACGCTGCTCTGCCTTTGCAAACCGGACGGCCCCACCTGCCACACTGGGGCTCGCAGCTGCTTTTTCAACCAAATCATGTGATAATCTTGGGAGGGACATGTTATGGACAGCACACTGGAGACCCTGTACGGGGTGGTTTTGGACCGCAGGGTCCACCCACAGGAGGGGTCGTATACCTGCTATTTGTTTGACAAAGGGCTGGACAAGATCCTAAAAAAAGTGGGGGAGGAGTGTGCCGAGACCATCATCGCGGCAAAAAATGATGTCCCTGCCGACACAGTGGGGGAGATCTGCGACCTTATTTACCACCTGATGGTGATGATGGCGGAAAAGGGCATCCCTTTGGACGATGTGTTGACGGAGCTGGACCGCCGGGCGCGGAAAATCGGGAACCTGAAACAGATGAAGCAGGTGGACCGGGAAAGCTGACAACAGAAAAAGGGACACCGCCAACTGGCGGTGTCCCTTTTGTTGAGACAAAATAAAATCGTCCCAAAGGGGACGAGTTAAATCTCAGACCTTTGACATTTCCGTCGTGCTCAGCGGTCGCTGGGAACGGTAGTCTCTCCGGCGAAGATCAACTCGTCGATATCAACGGGCACAGAATAGAGGACCTTCATTTCAATCACCTCCTTGCCTTATCTTGTTGTGTATTATAGCAATAATTATTTCATTTGTAAAGAGGGTTTTGTAGAAAATTTTCAAAGGCCGGCTTCTGCCGCATCCGCAGGAAAAAATACTTGCATTTTTTTCCGAAGTCTGCTATAATGCAAAAACAGTTGCGGGTGTAGTTCAATGGTAGAATGTCAGCTTCCCAAGCTGAACACGGGGGTTCGATTCCCCTCACCCGCTCCACATCGGAGCAAGCGGTACAACTGCTTGCTCCGATTTTTTAACCCGGGGTGATTGGGGTGGATGATGTGAATTTTGACGAGCTTTATAAGATAAAAGATGAGATCGAACAGATCCAGAAGACCTATGAGCTGTTTGACGAGGACAGCAGGCTGAACCGCTCTAAGGCCGCGCGGGTGGAGTTTTTGACCACGACCCGTTACATTGAGCGCTACGTGAAGCCCGGGGCCCGTATTCTGGATGTTGGCGCCGGAGCGGGGGAGTACAGCCTCTATTTTGCGAGAAAAGGGTATAAAGTGCGCGCCCTGGAGCTGGCGGACAATAATATCAAAGCGTTCCGCAAAAAAATCAGGCCGGCGGATGAAATCGAGCTTGTCCAGGGGAACGCGGTGGATCTGGGCCGGTATGAGGATGAAAGCTTTGACGCTGTCTTGCTGTTCGGGCCGCTGTACCATCTGCACAAGGAGGAGGACCGGCAGCGGTGCATCGCGGAGGCAAAGCGCGTTTGCAAGCCGGGCGGCAAGCTCTTCTTTGCGTTCATTTCCAACGATATGGTCATCCTGACCGAGTTCTCCTACCGCCCGGACTATTTCACGGCGGGGGACTATAATAAGGATACCTTCAAGCTGGACGATTTCCCCTTCGTATTCCACACGGTGGATGGGTGCCGCCGGATGCTCCGGGACGGCGGCGTCCGGGTGCTCCACGAGGTGGCCGCCGACGGCGTCAGCGAGCTGATGGAGGATCGGATCAACGCCATGGACGATGAGAGCTACGCCCAATATCTAAGGTATCATGAGTACATTTGTGAAAAGCCGGAGCTGCTGGGCATGACCAACCACCTGCTGTTTGTGGGGGAGAAGTAATTGCGTTTACAGGACAAGGGGCAGAGTATGAAGATAAAGTGCGCCTGGGAACATAACGGAGACGACACGCTGCTGCACGCGGTCAACTGCGCGGGGGCATATGCCCGAGGGGCGGACAGGGAGCTGGCGCTTGGAAAGATTCCGGGGGAGGTCATGTCCTACTTGCGCTGGAGCGGAAGGCCGGTCCCGAAAGAGATTGAGGTCGAAATCGTCCAGGAGAAAAGCAGCGAACTCCAGATCGCGGACGCCGATTCAGATATCCTGCTCGAGGAGGAGCGCGGGCCGCTGTCGAGGGAGGAGTATTTGGGGCTGAAATCACTGGCACTGAAATCCGCCGAAGACTTTTATGCGCTGTATACCTCCGTCCCGAACAAAAATGTCAGCTGCCTGCCAGAGCGGAGTACATTTTACGGCCCCGTTCCCCGGACGGCCCAGGAGATGTATGAACACACCAAAAACGTAAACTCCTACTATTTTGGGGAGATCGGCGTTGACGTGGACAATGAGGGGACCATCATCCAGTGCCGCCAAAGGGGATTTGCGCTTTTGGAGCAGTCCGACGGCTTTTTATGGGCCCCTGCCGTTGTGGGCAGTTACGATGAGCTGTGGTCCCTTAGAAAAGTGCTGCGCCGGTTTATCTGGCATGACCGAATTCACGCCAAGGCGATGTATCGGATGGCAGTCCGTACCTTTGGGAAAAGGGTGGTCAACGATCCGTTCCAGTTTGATGAATAACGCTTCGCCTGAGACCCGCTCCACATTGGGGCGGGTCTTTTACGTCTCGGTCCCGGTTTGCATAAAACCCCATCCCCGGACATACAGTATGACAGACTGTGTGGACAAGGAGGGGTAGTATGGACGGTGTATCCAGACGCACAGCGGGAAGCAGAACGCGGAGACCTGCCCAGCGGGCAAGACGGCGCCCGACCCGGAGCGGCGAGGCAGAAGGGGATCAGCGTAGGCTCATCCAGCTGGCGGTCAGTCTGGTCCTGTTTCTGCTGGTGTACATTGGCCGTGGTGTGTTTCCCGCACAGCTGGAAGTATGGAAAACGGCCACGGCCGTCAATGTGGACTTCAAAGCGGCCTTCCAGCAGTTCAGCTCGGCCCTGTCCCAGGGGGAACCGGTGCGGGAGACTCTGGAGGCGCTGTGCGTCCAGCTGCTGGGCGGCGAGGTGAAGGAAAAAGATTCGCCGCAGCTTCCTGCCTATGAACCGCCGCAAGCTGTAGTCCTTTTGAGCCAGACCACAGGCGGCGGGCTGAATTATTTGAACGAGCAGGGCGTGTTCCCCGGGCTTGAGCGTCCCCAAAAGGGGGACGAGCCGGTTGTAAATGAGCCGCTCCCAACCGAGCCGGAGCCTTCGGAGCCCAGCGAGCCCGCTGTGGTGACGGCTATGGCCCAGG
Source organism: Clostridiales bacterium (assembly GCA_014799485.1). The sequence goes on from JAAVHY010000008.1 coordinate 22,215, forward strand.
AGTACACCGACGATGGGGTGAAGCTGCCCCGAAATGTGAGCCTGGCATTCTACGAGTTGGGACTGAGCGAGACAACGGTACCCGTGAATGGGACGATCACCTCTGGATTTGGCTACCGGGATCACCCGATCAGCGGTAATAACGAATTTCACCTGGCGTTGGACATCGGCGCGGCGGAGGGGACGGAGATCGGCGCATTTGCCGCCGGGACGGTGGAATATATCGGTCAGAGCGATGAGTTCGGCAACTATCTGAAGATCCGCCACGACAACAATGTCAGCAGCTTTTACGCCCATTGCAGCAAGCTGCTGGTACACAAGGGGGACCAGGTTGCCTGCGGCCAGACGGTGGCGCTAGTAGGGCATACGGGAAACGCCACCGGGCCTCACCTCCACCTGACCATTGAGAAGGACAATATTCGATTGGATCCGGCATACTATGTGGATCTATCGTGAAACCCCGCGGGTGGAGGTGAGCCCCGGCTTCCTGCTGACGCTGGGCGTGCTGTTCTGGCTGGACGAAGGGATCGGGCTGCTGCCCTGCGGGTTATTGGCCTGTGCCCTGCATGAGCTTGGCCATGTGGCGGCTGCCGCCGCGTTAGGCGGGTCCATAAAGGGATTATCATTAACAGCCGTTGGGGCGGAACTGCGTATGGACTATAAGGAACCGCTGACCTACGGGCAGGACAGCCTGGTGGCGCTGGCGGGCCCGGCGGCCAATCTGCTGTTCGGCGTACTGGCCCTTGCCTTGGGCTGGCAGTTGGCGGCGGTACTCACTTTGGCGGTGGGAGCGTTCAACCTGCTGCCCGTCCTGCCCCTGGACGGGGGACAGGTGGTGTATGCCCTGCTGGCGGAGCGGCTGGACGCGGATTGGGCGGAACGGCTGATGACGGCGTTGTCCGGGTGCCTGGTCGGGGCGCTGGTGGGCGTGGGGGTCGTGTCCGCCGTCCACTATGCCAACGTGACCCTGCTACTCACCGCCTTGTGGCTGCTGGCGGGCGTTCTGCGGCGGGGGAGCGAATAAAAACCGTTTGTATTGAAAAAAATACTTGCAAATCCAACCCAGTTGTGGTAAACTACCTAAGTCTGAAAAAGGGCGGTCCTCTGCGCGGCCACAGGCATGGACGCATGAACGCCTGAAATTAGGAGGAAAACACAAATGGAACTGCTTAAGCAATTCAGCGAGAAGTACATGAAGGACGAGGCTCCTTCCGTCAGCGTGGGCGACACCGTCCGGGTCCACATCCGGGTAAAAGAGGGTAGCCGCGAGCGTATCCAGGTGTTCGAGGGCACCGTTATCGCCAAGAAGCACGGCGGCGTGGAGGAGAGCTTCACCGTTCGCCGTATCTCCTACGGCGTTGGCGTGGAGAAGGTGTTCCCCCTGCACGCCCCCACCATCGAGAAGGTTGAGACCGTCCGCCGGGGCAAGGTCCGCCGGGCCAAGCTGTACTACCTGCGCGACCGCGTGGGCAAGGCCGCCAAGGTCAAAGAGGATCTGTAAGACACGAAATAAAAAAGGAGCGGGAGACCGCTCCTTTTTTATTTTAAAACCGCGAAAAGGTGGACGCGCCCAGTCTTTTGTGGTAAAATGAGCATCAACGTAAAAGGGCGCAGGACTGATTGCATGAAGAAGGAGGCCGCTTCAGTGAATATCCAATGGTATCCCGGGCACATGACCAAGACCCGGCGGCAGATGGAGGCGGACGTGAAGCTGGTGGATCTGGTGGCAGAGGTGGTGGACGCCCGCATCCCCGTCTCCAGCCGCAACCCGGACATTGACGCCATGGTGGGAGGACGGCCCCGGCTCATCGTTTTCAACCGGGCGGATCAGGCCGACCCCGCCATGACCGCCAAATGGATCGCATGGTTCAGGGCCAAAGGGTACGGAGTGCTGGAGACAGACGCGAAAAGCGGAAAAGGGGTTGGTCAGTTTTCCGCAGCGGCAAAGGACGTTTTGAAGGACAAACTGGCCGCCTGGAAGACCAAAGGCCAGGTGGGGCGTCCTGTCCGCGCCATGGTGGTCGGCGTGCCCAACGTGGGCAAATCCACATTTATCAATAAGGTAGCCCGGCGTAAGTCCGCAAAGGCCAGCGACCGCCCCGGCGTCACCCGGGGAAAGCAGTGGGTCACTGTGGACAGCGGTTTGGAACTGTTGGACACTCCGGGGATCCTTTGGCCTAAGTTTGAAGACGAGACCACCGGGCTTCACCTGGCTTTTACCGGCGCGGTAAAAGACGAGGTGACAGACATGGAGGCCCTGGCCTGCGCGCTGCTGGAGCTGCTGAGAGACCGTTACCCCAGGGCTTTGGAAGAGAGGTATAAGCTGACCGGCCTGGACGGGCTCCAGGGCTGGGAGCTGTTGGAGCAGGGGGCCCGGAAGCGGGGGATGCTTGTCTCGGGCGGTGAGGCGGATACGGAACGGATGGCCAAGGTTTTGCTGGATGAGTTTCGGGGTGGAAAGCTTGGACGCTTTACACTAGAGTCACTGGAGGATCTATAACGGAAGGGGGAGAGTGTCATGCCCAGCTGGGATCTGGAACGCGCGGCCATGGCCCGAGGCTGCCGCGCTGTCTGCGGCTGTGACGAGGCAGGGGCAGGGCCGCTGGCGGGGCGGGTATACGCCGCGGCGGCCGTGCTGCCGGAGGGCCTGGAGCTGCCCTTTCTCAACGACTCCAAGCAGGTAACGGAAAAGCGCCGGGAAGAGCTGTACGATCAAATCACAGCTCAGGCCGTGGCATGGTCGGTGACCTGGGTGGAGCCGGAGGAGATCGACAAAATTGATATTCTCAACAGCCGCATCAAGGCCATGCAGCTGGCCATCGACGCGCTGGAGCCGCGGGCGGATTTCGCCCTAATCGACGGCAACCGGGACCACGGAAGCCGGTGCGCCATTGCTGCCCCCCATCAGCTGGTTGTAAAGGGAGACAGCCTGTCAGTATCTATCGCCGCGGCATCCATCCTGGCCAAGGTCAGCCGGGACCGGTATATGCGGGATATGGCCGCCGTCTACCCACAGTACGAGTTTGACCGCCACAAAGGTTACCCCACCAAACGCCATTATGAGCTGTTGAGGGAATTTGGGCCGTGCCCCATCCATCGCCGCAGTTTTCTGAAAAAGCTGTGAACGGCGGGGGAGACGCCCGTCTGCTGGGCCAGTGGGGGGAGGAGCAGGTGGCGGAAAAACTGCGGCGCGAAGGCTGGACTATCGTAGCGCGCAACTTCCGCTGCCGTATGGGCGAGATCGACATCGTGGCGAAAAATGGAACGTTTTTGGTTTTTGTGGAGGTCAAGCTGCGGAAAAATGACCGGTTCGGCGCGGCCTGCGAGGCCGTGACCTCAACCAAACAGCGCAAACTGCGCGCCGCCGCTCAATATTATTTGATAAGCCATCCTACGAATCTCCAACCCCGGTTTGATGTGGCAGAGGTATACGCCCCCTTTGGGGTACACACCGAAAGGCCGGACATATATTATATAGAAAACGCATTTTAGTTGGGAGGACGGCTATGAAGCCCATTTCAGTTTTCGATGCCCACTGTGATACGATCGCCCGCTGCTATTATCTCAACGAAGGACTGAGATACAACACCGGCCAACTGTCCTTGGAACGGACAGTCTGTTTTGCCCGGTACTGCCAGTTTTTTGCCCTGTGGACAGAGAAAGAATATGCAGAGGAAGATGGCCGCGCATTAGAGGATAGCTACTACGTATTGCTTAACTGCTTTAAAAAGCAGATGGCTCAGAATCCGGACAAAATCGTCCAATGCCGCACAGCGGAGGAAGCGCAGCGGGCCAACTGCCAGGGGAAAGCCGCCGCCTTCCTGACCGTGGAGGGCGCGGAACTGCTGGGCTGTGACCCAGACCGGCTGGATCAGGCGGCGGAGGATGGGGTGGTGGCCATCAACCTGACCTGGAACCACGCAAACGTCCTGTCCGGCTCCTCCCGCGAACAGCCGGAGCGGGGATTATCCACAATCGGGAGACGTTTTGTGGAAAAAATGGAGGAGCTGCATATCCTGGTAGACGTGTCCCACTTGTCCGAGGCGGGGTTCTGGGATGTGGTCGGAATGGCACGGCGGCCCATCATCGCCAGCCACTCCAACGCAAAATCTGTGTGGGATCACACAAGGAACTTGACGGATGGGCAAATAACTGCGATAATAAAGAATCAAGGTGTGATCGGTCTTAACTTCTATCAGGGCTTTGTGGGCGGCAGCCGGGATCTGGATATGCTGCGGGCCCACCTGGATCACATCCTGGCGCTGGGTGGGGCGGCAAGCGTGGCCCTTGGCGGCGATTGGGACGGCTGCGATACCATCGAGGCCCTTCCGTCCATTGACAGCCTGCCCCGGCTCTATGAGCACCTTTTGCGCCATGGCTATGGGGAAACGGTCGTTCAAGACCTGTTTTACAATAATTTAATGAGAGTAGTGAGTCAACGATGAATTACCTGAGCACGAGAAATAGAGATCTGCGTATGAGCGCGCCCCAGGCCATCGCCAAAGGGCTGGCCCCGGACGGGGGGCTGATGACGCCGGCGGTACTGCCGCGTCTGCCCGCTTCCGCCGTGGAGACCATGAAGGGGATGTCCTACCAGCAGCGGGTAGTGTACATCATGAACAGCTTTTTGGAGGGCTTTGCCGCCTCTGAGCTCACCGCCTTCGCCTCCGAGGCCTATGGGGGAGGGAAGTTCTCCCATGAGGACGTTGCCCCCCTCCATAAGCTGGATGACAGCACCTACTGCCTGGAGCTGTGGCATGGCCCCACCTGCGCTTTCAAGGATATGGCGCTCCAAATTCTGCCCCACCTGCTCACCGCGTCCCTGGAGAAAAATGACGAGAAAAAGACGGTGTGCATCCTGGTGGCCACCTCCGGCGACACGGGCAAGGCCGCTTTGGAGGGCTTCCGCAATGTGGACAAGACCAAGATCCTGGTGTTCTACCCCAAGGACGGTGTATCAGAGATCCAGGAGCTCCAGATGGTCACCCAGCAGGGGGGGAACGTGGGGGTCTGCTCGGTGAAGGGTAACTTTGACGACGCCCAAACCGGCGTGAAGACCCTCTTCTCCGATGAAGAGCTGGCCGCGGAGCTGGCGGAGCGGGGGTATTTCCTGTCCTCCGCGAACTCCATCAACTGGGGCCGGGTGCTGCCCCAGATCGTCTACTACGCCTCCGCCTACTGCGACCTGCTGAAAGACGGGGCCATTACCAAGGGACAGGCCATCAACGTGTGTGTGCCCACCGGAAATTTCGGCAACATCCTGGCCGCGTACTATGCCAAGACCATGGGGATCCCCATCAATAAGCTGATTTGCGCCTCCAACCAGAACAACGTGCTCACTGATTTCATCCACACCGGGGCCTATGACCGCAACCGCACCTTCTACAATACCCTTTCCCCGTCGATGGATATCCTTATCTCCAGCAATCTGGAGCGGATGATTTTTGAGCTGTCCGGCAGGGATGACAAGCTGGTGCGGGAGTATATGTCCCAGCTGGCGGAGTACGGCAGCTACCGGGTGGACAGCTCCATCCGGACCAAGCTGAAGAAGGAGTTCAGCGCCGGATCCTGTGATGACGAGCAGACCCAGGCGATGATCGCCAAAATGTGGAATGAACACGGCTATCTCATCGACCCGCACACTGCCGTGGCCTTCCATGTGCTGGAGGAATACCGGGCGGAGACCGGGGACGACACGGTAACGGTGACGGTGTCCACCGCCAGCCCCTTCAAATTCTGCGACAGCGTACTCACCGCCCTTGGGGTGACCGAACACAGGCCCGGCCTGGATATCCTGGACCAGCTGGCCGAAACCACCGGCGTCCCCGTCCCGATGCCCCTTGCCCGGCTGAAAAAGCGCCAGCGCCGTTTTGACGGCGTGGTGGGGAAAGACGCTATGAAGGGCTGCGTGCTGGACTTTCTGAAATAAGAGGTGATGGGATGGCTCTCTACGCCATCGGCGATACCCACCTTTCCCTGGGCGCGGACAAGCCCATGGACGTGTTCGGCAACGGCTGGGAAGGCTATGTGGACAAGCTGCGGGAAGGGTTTTCCCCTGTGGACGACAACGATACGGTGGTGCTGTGCGGCGACCTGTCCTGGGGGATGAATCTGGAGCAGGCCAGGGAGGACTTCGCGTTCCTGAACGGTGAGCTGCCGGGGGAGAAGTGGCTGCTCAAGGGCAACCATGACTACTGGTGGACCACCGCCTCGAAAATGAACGCCTTTTTCCAGGCCAACGGCTTTACCCGTCTCCATATCCTTCACAACAATTGCGCGTTTTACGGGGATGTGGCCCTTTGCGGTACCCGGGGATGGTTTTTTGAGGAGAACGGGGCGCCCCAGTGGGAAAAAGTGTTCAACCGGGAGCTGATCCGGCTGGAGGCATCGCTGAAGGCGGCAGGGGAGCGGGAGAAGCTGTGCTTCCTCCATTACCCGCCCCTCTACCGGGGATACCGCTGCCAGGAGATCGTGGATCTGCTGGAGCGCTACCGTGTTGCCGCCTGCTATTACGGCCATCTCCACGGCCCCAGCCACCGGCTGGCCATCGAGGGGGCGCAGGGGGGCGTGGACTATCACCTGGTATCCGCGGACTTTGTCGGATTCCGTCCAAAAAAAATTTTAGATTGAGCAAAAAAACAGTGGAAATCTCTGCGCCTATCTGGTAGAATAGGTTGGATTATTTAGAAAGAAGGCCCATGGGGTTCTTAAACCGGGCCGAGCTTGGAGGAGCATACCATGAACATCAAGAGCAACGAGAAAAAAGAGAACAGCACCTATGAACTGGTGATTGAAGTCGGCGCCGCCGAATTCCAGGCCGCGATCGACAAGGTATACAACCGCCAGAAGAACCGCATCAGCGTCCCCGGCTTCCGCAAGGGCAAGGCCCCCCGGAAGATGGTGGAAAAGATGTACGGCGCTGAGATCTTCTATGAGGATGCCATCTCCATGGCCTATCCCGACGCCTATGAGGAAGCGCTGAAGGAGGCGGGCATCGATCCCGTGGCCTACCCCCAGCTGGAGATCCTGGACGTCAGCGCCGACGGCTTTACCTTCAAAGCCACCGTCACCGTCAAGCCCGAGGTATCCATCAAGGACTACAAGGGCCTGCCCGTGGCCAAGCCCGACGTGAAGGTCTCCGCCGCCGACATCAAGGCGGAGCTGAAGCCGTACATCGACCGCGCGTCCCGTCTGGTGAGCGTGGAGCGGAAAGCCAAGAAGGGCGACACCGCTGTCATCGATTTCGAAGGCTTCCGGGACGGCGTCCCCTTCCAGGGCGGCAAGGGTGAGAACTACAGCCTGGAGCTGGGCTCCGGCTCCTTCGTCCCCGGCTTTGAGGATCAGGTCATCGGCATGAAGGCGGGCGATGAGAAGGATCTGGACATCACCTTCCCCGAGGACTATACTCCCGAGCTGGCGGGCGCCCAGGTGGTGTTCAAGGTCAAGGTCCACGAGGTGAAGGAGAAGCAGGAGCCCGAGGTGGACGATGAGTTCGCCAAGGATGTATCCGAGTTCGACACCCTGGACGAGTTCAAGAAGGATCTGGGCAGCAAGCTGAAGGCCCGCCGCCAGGAGCAGGCCGACCGGGACTTCGAGGCCGCCGTCATCGACGCCCTGATCGAGAAGCTGGAGTGCGACGTACCCCAGGCCATGATCGACTACCGCGCCGACAAGATGCTGGAGGATTATGCCAACCGGGTCCAGAGCCAGGGCATCAAGTTTGAGGACTATCTGCGGATGATGGGCCTGTCCCTGGATGATATGCGCGCCCAGTCCAAGACCGCCGCCGAGCGCAACGTGCGCAGCGACCTGGCCCTGGAGGCCGTGGCCGCCGCCGAGGGTATTGAGGTCACCGACGCTGAGGTGGAAGAGGAGATCGGCAAGCTGGCCGAGCAGTACAGCATGGAGCAGGACAAGGTCCGCTCTATCATCAAGGATGAAGATCTGCGCCGCGACCTGTCTGTCCGCAAGGCGCTGGAGCTGGTGAAGTCCTCCGTCAAGAAGCCCGCCAAGAAGACGGAAAAGGCGGAAGACAAGGAGGAGAAGGCGGAGAAAAAGGCCGCCAAGAAGACGGAAAAGGCCGGGGAGAAAGCGGAGAAGAAGGCTTCCAAGGCAAAGAAAACCGAGGAATAAAGCGATACCTGCGCCTTTTCCCTGAGAGGGAGGGAATAACTGCCGGCGGTGAATGGGTATAATAGCCAGCACCGGCGGAAACCGAGGGGATTCCCCCATCTGAAAGGAGAAGCATCATGAGTTTGGTTCCATATGTAGTTGAACAGACCAGCCGCGGCGAGCGGTCTTACGACATCTTTTCCCGGCTGCTCAACGACCGCATCGTTTTCTTGGGTGAGGAGGTCAACGCCACCACCGCGTCCCTGGTGGTCGCCCAGCTGCTCTACCTGGAGGCCCAGGACCCGGACAAGGACATCCAGTTCTATATCAACAGCCCCGGCGGCTCTGTGACCGACGGTATGGCGATTTACGACACGATGCAGTACATCAAGTGTGATGTGTCCACCATCTGCGTGGGTATGGCGGCGTCCATGGGGGCGTTCCTGCTGTCCTCCGGCACCAAGGGCAAGCGCATGGCCCTGCCCAACGCCGAGATCATGATCCACCAGCCCTCCGCCGGCACCCAGGGTCAGATCACGGATATGGCCATCCATTTGAAGCGGCTGGAGATCATCAAAAAGCGGATGAACGAGATCCTCGCCGGAAACTGCGGCAGAAGTCTGGAGCAGGTCACTGCCGACTGTGAGCGTGACAACTTCATGACCGCCGGGGAGGCGCTGGAGTACGGCCTCATTGACAAAATCATCACCAATCGTTGAGTTGGGCTGAAGAGCGGAGGGCTGCGTCTCCGCTCTTTGGCGCTTTCCTGAAAGGAAGACCAAAATATGGCAAGAGACGACTATAAATCGGTGCGCTGCTCCTTCTGCGGCAAGCATCAGGAGCAGGTGGAGCGGATCATTGCCGGTCCGGGCGCCTATATCTGCAACGAGTGCGTCCATCTGTGCATGAGCGTTTTGGGCGAGAATTACGACGACGGCCCGGCGGACACGCCGGACATCCCCGATGTGATCCCCACGCCCAAAGAAATGGTGGCCGTGCTGGACGAATATATCATCGGCCAGGACAGCGCCAAGGTCGCTTTGTCGGTGGCGGTGTATAACCACTACAAACGCATCTATTTCGGCGGCGGGGACAATGTGGAACTGCAAAAGAGCAATATCCTCATGATCGGCCCCACCGGCTGCGGCAAGACCCTGTTCGCCCAGACGCTTGCCCGCATTCTGAAGGTGCCCTTTGCCATTGCCGACGCCACCACGCTCACCGAGGCGGGCTATGTAGGCGACGATGTGGAAAATATCCTGCTGCGTCTGGTCCAGGCCGCTGACTACGACATTGAGCTTGCCCAGCGGGGCATCATTTATGTGGATGAGATCGACAAGATCGCCCGCAAGAGCGAGAATACCTCCATCACCCGGGACGTGTCCGGCGAAGGGGTCCAGCAGGCCCTGCTGAAGATCCTCGAGGGTACCGTGGCCAACGTGCCCCCCCAGGGCGGGCGCAAGCACCCGCACCAGGAGTTCTTGCAGATCGACACCAAAAACATCCTGTTCATCTGCGGCGGGGCCTTTGACGGGCTGGAAAAGATCGTTGAGCGCCGCCTGGATCAAAAGACCATCGGCTTCGGCGCCGATGTGAAGACCTCGGCGGAGCGGGAAGAGGCGGACGTGCTCAAGTCTGTACAGCCCCACGACCTGCTGAAGTTTGGCATCATCCCCGAACTGGTGGGCCGTCTGCCCATCATCACCACCCTGAAGGCGCTGGACCGGGAGCAGCTGGTACGCATCCTGACGGAGCCGAAAAACGCCCTGGTCAAGCAGTACAAGTGCCTGATGGACTATGACAACGTGGAGCTGGAGTTTGCTCCCGAGGCGTTGGACGCCGCCGCGGACAAGGCGTTGGAGCGGAAGATCGGCGCCCGCGGCCTGCGGGCAGTGCTGGAAGAGGTCATGACCCCCGTGATGTTCGACGCCCCGTCCGACCCAGCCATTGCCAAGGTGACGGTCACCGCGGAGGCCATCAAGGGAGAGGCGAAACCCGACATCGTGCGTCAGGAAGGCCGTCCCGCGCGGCCGCGGCTGGGCGCCGCGGCGCTGCGCACAGAAAAAGGCGGGCAGGCCGCTCCGCGGGGGAACGCGTCCTAATACGCTGGTGGGTCCCGTTGCCGGTTTGCCCCATCCCATCCGGCAGAACCAGCAGCAGGAATATCGGTCGTTTTGGGGCGGGCGTAAGTCCGCCCCCTTTTTGAGTACGGAAGGAGTGACCTTCATGACAAATACGCGGACAGACGGACCGATGGCGGTGACCATCCCTGTCCTGGCCCTGCGGGGGCTGACCGTGTTTCCCCAGCTGATGCTCCACTTTGACGTGGGCCGTGCCGCCTCTATCCAGGCTCTGGAGGAGGCCATGGGGGAGAATAAGGAAATATTCCTGGTGACCCAGCGGGATCTGACGGTGGAAAACCCCGCCCAAAGCGACCTGTACGCCATCGGCACAGTGGCCGATGTAAAACAGATCCTGCGGCTCCCGGAAAGCGGCGTCCGCGTGATGGTGGAAGGGCGCAGCCGCGGCCGCCTGCTTCGGCTGACCGCTACGGAGCCCTATCTGACCGCGGAGGTGGAGTACCTGGCCGAGCTGTCACCGGCTAAGGGGAACTCGCCCCGGACGGAAGCCGCCATCCGGCAGGTCTATAACCAGATGGAGCGGTACACCGAGCTGTCTGACCGGGTGGCCCCGGAGACCTACCTGAAGCTTCTGACCAGTAACGACCCAGGCTATATCGCCGACTACGCGGCCCAGAATCTGCCCCTCCGGTTTGAAGATAAGCAGGCCGTGCTGGAAGAGCTGCGGCCCGCGCGCCGGCTGGACCGGCTGTGCCGGATTTTGGGCCGGGAAGTGGAGATCCTGGAGGTAGAGAGCGAGCTGGCCGCCAAAGTCCACGAGCAGGTGTCTGCCAGCCAGCGCAACTACTTTCTCAGGGAACAGCTGCGGGTCATCCAGCGCGAACTGGGGGAAGGCGAGGAGGACAACGAGATCCTCGACTACCGCCGTCAGATATCCCAGGCGAAGCTGCCGGTCGAGGTGAAGGAGAAGCTGCTCAAAGAGGTGAAGCACCTGGAAAAGCAGCCCTACAGCTCCTCGGAGGCGGCGGTGATCCGAACCTATCTGGATACCTGCCTGGAGCTGCCCTGGCAGGTCAAAACCCGTGAGCGGGTGAGCGTGGCGGCGGTATCCAAGGCGCTGGACGCGGACCACTACGGCCTTGAAAAAGTCAAAGAACGTATTTTGGAATTTGTAGCGGTGAAGCAGCTGGCGCCTGAACTGAAAGGGCAGATCATCTGCCTGGTGGGCCCGCCGGGGGTGGGGAAGACCTCCATCGCTATGAGCGTGGCCCGGGCCATGAACCGGAAGCTGGCCCGTATCTCTCTGGGCGGTATCCGGGACGAAGCGGATATCCGGGGCCATCGGAAGACCTATGTGGGATCCATGCCCGGTCGGATCATCGCCGGCATCAGGCAGGCGGGCAGCGCAAACCCGGTGCTGCTGTTAGATGAGATCGACAAAGTGGGCAGCGACCACCGGGGCGACCCGGCGGCGGCGCTGCTGGAGGTGCTGGACAGTGAGCAGAACAGCACCTTCCGGGATCATTACCTGGAGCTGCCCTTCGATTTGTCTGATGTGATGTTCATCACGACTGCCAACACCACCGACAGTATCCCCAAGCCCCTGCTGGATCGCATGGAGGTCATTGAACTGCCCAGCTATACGGACAAGGAGAAATTACAGATCGCAAAACGCCATCTCCTGCCCCGGCAGTTGAAACGCCATGGCCTGACCCGGGCCCAGCTGAAAATCAGCGACAGCGGCATCGAAGCCTTGATCGCCGGGTACACCAAAGAGTCCGGCGTGCGCCTGCTGGAGCGGAAGCTGGCGGCTCTGTGTCGGAAATGCGCCATGCAAATTGTGCAAGAAGATGTAAAGCAGATTCGCATTACAGAGCTGAATTTACAAGAATTTCTTGGCCCCCGCCGCTATTTGGACGACAAAACCACCCGGGAACCGCTGGTGGGCGTGGTCAACGGCTTAGCCTGGACTTCCGTGGGCGGCGAGATTTTGGAGGTTGAGGTCAATGTGGTGCCGGGTACGGGCAAAGTGGTCCTTACCGGCAACCTGGGGGATGTGATGAAAGAGTCGGCCAAGGCGGCGCTGTCCTATATCCGCAGCCGTGCGGCCCAGTTGGGGGTGGACCCGGAGTTCCACAGCACAAAAGACATCCATGTGCATTTCCCAGAAGGCGCGGTGCCCAAGGACGGGCCGTCCGCCGGAATCGCCATTGCCACCGCTATGGTTTCCGCCCTCACCGGCGTGCCGGTACGCAGGGATGTGGCGATGACCGGTGAAATAACGCTCCGGGGCCGGGTACTTGCCATCGGCGGTTTGCGGGAAAAGACTATGGGCGCCCTGCGGGGCGGGATTTCCACTGTCATCATCCCGGCGGACAATAGCAAGGATTTGGAGGATATCGACCAGACCGTGCGGAAAGCGCTCACCTTTGTGCCGGTGCATCAGGTGGATGAGGTGTTGGCACAGGCCCTGACAAGCGGATTGCCTGTACAGGCAGACGTAACGCCCCGCCAGTCCCCTGAGGCGCCGCGGGCTGTAGGCCGCGCCGTCAATCTGCGCCAGTGAGGTACTGCCATGACGGTCAACTGGAATATAGCGGAATTTGTCCGCTCAGCAGCGAAACCGGCAGATTTCCCCCGGGACGGGCTGCCCCAGGTGGTCTTTGCGGGACGCTCCAATGTAGGTAAGTCCTCGGTCATCAACCGCTTGCTCAACCGCAAAAACTTCGCCCGTGTGGGTTCCGCGCCGGGAAAAACCACTCATATCAACTATTTTCGGATCGACCAGAAGCTCTATTTGGTGGATTTGCCCGGCTATGGCTATGCCAAGGTGTCCAAGCAGGAGCGGGACCGCTGGGGACGGCTCATTGAGGCGTGGTTTGCCGACCCCCAGCGAATAGCCTTAGGCATGCTGATCGTAGACGCGCGGCATAAGCCAACGGCGGATGACTGCACCATGGCCCAAGTGTTTCTAAGTTCGGAGCGGCCTTTCCTGGTGGTCGCCAATAAGCTGGACAAGCTGAAGAAAAGCGAGATTGAGGGCAACGCACAGCTGATCCGTGACACGCTGGCGCTGCCGGACCCCGTTCCCCTTATCCTGTTTTCCGCAGAAAAAGGGGAGGGGAAGGGGGAACTTTTGGGGCAAATCGTGAATCATTTGCAGGAATCAGTATAAGGGTGGCCCGTCTGTTGGCCCTGCATGTAAGGACGCGTCCCGGCGGGCGAGCTGCCCGCCGGGAGGTTTTACAGAAAACTTTGCAAAAAGGGTTGACAAACGGCAGGATTTTGATATAATGGCATACGGTCGATTGAGAGAGTTGACATAGCGGATTAGTGTAATGGTAGCACACCAGACTCTGACTCTGTTTGTGAGGGTTCGAATCCTTCATCCGCTGCCACTAACCCCCCGGAACTGTGAGGTTCCGGGGGGTTTTCATGATTCCGGGTCACTAATGCTGATATTTGCATTTGACAACCAGTTTTTTTCAGCAAACGCTTGCAAACCTCCGTCAGATTGGGTATACTATATCCGTTCGACAAAAACTGCAAGGAGGTCATCCCAGCATGGCTCAGATTACCAAGGATACCATCATTGGCGATATTTTGGACATCGCGCCCGACACTGCCCCTATCTTCCTGTCCATCGGTATGCACTGCCTGGGCTGCCCGTCTTCCCGCGGGGAGACCGTGGAGCAGGCCTGCATGGTCCATGGGGTGGATGTGGACGCTCTGCTGGACAAGCTGAACGCCACGATCGCCTGATTGGCACGTCTGAAAAGAGCGGAGGTTCCGCTCTTTTCTTTATCCCGGAAGAACAGGAGAGGAAACATGGAATTGACGCCAAGGCTCCAAGCCGTTGCCCAGCAAGTGCCCCATGGCGCGCGGCTGGCTGATATAGGCACCGACCACGGCTATCTGCCTGTCTGGCTGCTGCAAAATAGCCGCATTGAAACAGCCATTGCTGCCGACCTGCGGAAGGGGCCGCTGGATCGGGCCCGGGAGACGGCCCGGCAGTATGGGCAAAGTGAAAATATCACTTTTCGGCTGTGCGACGGCTTGGCCGAGATTGGGGCGGACGAGGTCGATACGGTAGTCATCGCCGGCATGGGAGGGGAGACCATCGCCGCCATTTTGGAGGCCGCCCCCTGGACCTGCCGGGACAAGCTTCTGCTTTTACAGCCTATGACCGGCGCGCCCCAGCTCCGTCAGTGGCTTCAGCGCCATGGATATGCGATCCTCCATGAGCAGATCGCCCGGGAAGGCAAGCGGCTGTACAGTGTCTGGAGCGTGCGCGGCGGCTGGATGGCGCCATTTTCTCCGGCGGAGCTCTGGGCGGGGAGGGACAGCCGGGACCCGCTGCGGCTGGAGTATTTGGTGATGGTGGAGGAGAAAGCGGAAAAAGCCCTGCGCGGGCAGCTCGCCGCCCGGGAAACCGACCAGGAGGCCGTCACAGAGCTGGAGGCCGTGCTGACCGGGCTGAAGAAGATGAAAAAGGAGTTGGGCGTCATGACCACTGTGGGCGAAGTATTCGCGTTTTTACAGGAAAAGGCCCCGTTTGAACTGCAGGAAAGCTTTGACAACGCAGGCTTCCTGGTGGGCAGGGAAGAGGCTGTCGTCACCAAAATTTTGGTGGCGCTGGATATCACCGAGCAGGTGGTCCAGGAGGCTGCCGGGCAGGGGGCCCAGCTCATTGTGGCCCATCATCCGGTGATTTTTGGCGGGGCAAAGTCGATGACAGATCAGACAGTCACCGGGCGGATCCTGCTGGCCCTGGCGGAAAACCACATCGCCGCCGTCTGTGCCCATACCAATTTGGACGCGGTCGAGGGTGGCGTCAACGATGCCCTTGCCCTGCGCCTGGGGCTGGCGGACATCGGCCAGTTGAAGCAAGCCGGGGTAGACGGGCAGGGGAGACCCTATGGCATCGGCCGGATCGGTTCCGTGTCCGAGCAGCCCCTCTATGATTTTGCTATGGCGGTAAAGCGCCTGCTTGGCGCCAACGGCATCCGGCTGGTGGACGGCGGCAAGCCCGTCCGCCGGGTAGCCGTGGGCGGCGGGGCCTGCGCCGATATGATGGAGGAGGCGCTGTCCCAAGGCTGCGATACCTTCGTCACCTCTGACGTGAAATACCATCAATTTCTGGAGGCGAGGGCTTTGGGCCTCAGTCTGGTGGACGCGGGGCATTTCCCCACAGAAAACGTGGTCTGCCCAGTGCTGAAAAATTGGCTGTCCAAGCAATTTCCCCAGGTGTCCGTGGCGGTCTCCCAGGTCCATACCGAGGTGTTCTCCTACCTGTGACCCAGGCATGAAGCGCCCCCTTCCTTCATATGGTGGAGGGAAGGGGGACTGGCTCATGAAACGAGATATGCTGCTGTTATTCCTGTGCTTGTGTGTGTTGGGCGGAGTGGGCTGGCTTGGCGCCGGACAGCCCCGTTTTCTGGAAGCTGTATCCGCTGCCGAGGGAGAGTGGACGTTGATCCTGGACGCCGGACACGGCGGGGAGGACGGCGGCGCCAGCACCGCGGCGGGTGAGAAAGAGAGCGACATCAATCTGGCGATCGTGCGCAAGACCCAGGCCCTGATGGTGTTTCTGGGGGTGGAGCCGATGCTGACCCGGGAGACGGATATCTCTTTGCACAGCGGCGGGGCAGAGACCCTCCGGCAAAAAAAGGTGTCCGACTTGAAAAACCGGGCGGCGCTGATAGAGGCCAGTCCCAACGCCATCCTTATCAGTGTACATCAAAATCACTTTACAGACCCGAGATATGGCGGGGCACAGGTGTTTTTTTGCGGCGGCGATATGAACCGCCAGTGGGGAGAATATACCCAGGAAGTGCTCCGGCAGGTGCTGGATCCGGGGAATGACCGCAAGGCCAAGCCAATGCCTTCGGGAATCTATTTATTTGACCATATCAGCTGTCCGGCTATTTTGGTGGAGTGCGGTTTCCTCAGCAACGGGGAAGAGGCGGCGCTGCTGCTCACCGACACCTATCAGCGGAAAGCGGCGATGGCGCTGGCAGGGGCATATTTGAATGAAATACAGATGATACCCACAAGTTTGGGAGGGGAATAGCATGGCCAAGGCCAAATCCACGTTTTACTGCACGGACTGCGGCAATGAATATCTGAGATGGCAGGGAAGGTGCCCTGCCTGTGGGGCCTGGAACACCATCGTGGAGCAGCCCGCGGCAGATGGGAAGAAAAAGGCTGCGGTATCGTCCCCCGGCGGCCTGGGGGCGCGCCGTCCCCGTCCCATGGCCGAAGTGGAAGCGGTGGATGAGCTGCGCTTCAATACCGGGATGAACGAGCTGGACCGGGTGCTGGGCGGGGGCGCGGTGAAGGGCTCGCTGGTGCTGGTGGGCGGCGCGCCCGGGATCGGAAAGTCCACGCTGATGCTGCAAATCTGTGACAATTTATGCCGTTTCTGCGACGTTTTATATGTATCCGGGGAGGAGTCGGAGCGCCAGATCAAGCTCCGTGCCCAGCGGCTGGGCATCCGGGAAGAGGGATTGTATCTCTTTTCCGAAACAAATCTGGATGATATCGTATCCACCGTCCAGGAAAAAAAGCCGGATATCCTGATCGTAGACTCTATCCAGACCATCTATAACGGAGACTCCAATTCCTCGCCGGGCAGCGTGGCCCAGGTGAAGGAGTGTACCATGGCGCTGATGCACCTGGCAAAAGGCTTGGGGGTCACGGTATTCGTAGTGGGCCACATCAACAAGGAGGGCTCCCTGGCCGGGCCTAAGGTACTGGAGCACATGGTGGACTGCGTGCTCCACTTTGAGGGGGAAGAGCACAATTCTTACCGCATCCTCCGGGCCGCGAAGAACCGCTTCGGCGCCACCAACGAAATCGGGGTATTTGAGATGGGCGACCAGGGGCTGGTGGAGGTGCCCAACCCGTCTGAGGCGATGCTGTCCGGCCGCCCGGAAAACATGCCCGGCTCCTGCGTCACCTGTGTCATGGAGGGGGTGCGCCCCGTGTTGGCGGAAGTGCAGGCCCTGCTGTCGCCCTCGGCCTATGGGAACTCCCGCCGCACCAGCAACGGCTTTGACTATAACCGGGCCATGATGATGCTGGCCGTGCTGGAAAAACGGGGCGGACTGGCGCTGTCCAATTGCGATTTTTACGTCAATGTCATCGGCGGACTGACGTTGGACGAGCCTGCCGCCGATCTGGCGCTCATTGTGGCGCTGGCGTCCAGCTTCCGGGACAAGCCCGTACCCTTTGACCTGGCGGCGGTCGGGGAGGTGGGGCTCACCGGTGAGCTGCGCTCGGTGAACGCCATCAACCAGCGGCTCAGCGAAGTGCGGCGGCTGGGCTTCACCAAATGTCTGCTCCCGGCCAGGAGCAGCGGAAAGATCATCGCGCCGGCCGGGTTAGACTTGATCCGGGTCACGAACATTCGTGAGGCCATCGCTGTGCTGGTTTGACAGGCGGGGTGTGAAATTGAGGCAGGCATCGTTCGGGACAGCCCGATCCACAGCTTGGGCCTGGGCCAGCGTACACAGGCCCTCATTCTGGAATTTGCAGTTTTGTGTGCATGGGATGAAGCTCATTGGGATCACCTGAATCATTGGATTTTAAAAGGAATCAAATCAGAGCATATCGGAGGGAGGTGTGGCTTGGCACATACTCAACTCAACAAAATAAAAATTTTGTTGAGTTGAGGGGAGGGTAAATCCAGCTTTTCGCTGCTTTGGCCGGATTGAGGACTGTGGGTCTCAGGCCTTTCATCGGCCACACGGCTGATTTAAGATATTGCCGTTCTGCGGCTTAGTCTGCCCAACTGTCCCCATGTTATGAATGTGTCAAACCCTTTGGTCATGACAGATTATCGTACCGAAGCCCCGCCGATTTTGCGGGACTTCCTGACCTACCATGAGACCATCCAGGGCCACTCCAGAAAAACCGTGGATGAATACTTTCTGGACCTGCGTACATTTTTCCGCTACATAAAGATTGAAAAAGGCCGCGTACCGCGTACCGCGTTGCTGGACGAGATCTCCATTGACGATGTGGATCTGCCCCTGGTCAAGTCGGTCACGCTGGCGGACATCTACGCCTATCTGAGCTTCCTCAGCCGGGACCGGGAGAAAAACGCCAAGAATCCCAGCTTGGGCGTTGGCCTGGCGGCATCATCCCGGGCAAGAAAAGTGGCTACAATACGCTCTTTTTACAAGTATTTGGTAACAAAAGCAAAGCTTTTAGAGGAAAGCCCCATTCAGGAGCTGGATTCGCCCAGGATGCGCCAGTCCCTTCCGCGGTATCTGACCCTGGACGAGAGCGTCCAGCTCCTGGAATCCATTGACGGCGACAACGCAGAACGGGATTTCTGCATCATTACCTTGTTCCTAAACTGCGGCATACGTATCTCTGAGCTGGTGGGCCTCAACCTCACCGATATCCGGGGCGACCGGATGCGGGTGCTGGGCAAGGGCAACAAGGAGCGGGTGGTCTATCTGAACGCGGCCTGTCAGAACGCCATTGAGGACTGGCTGGCGGTCCGCTCCCGCTCCGGCGCGGCAGATCCTTACGCCCTGTTTATCACCCGCAAACACACCCGGGTGACCAAAGCCGGGGTCCACTATATGCTGAAGCAGCGTTTTACCGCCGCCGGACTGGACAGCAGCAAATACTCCGCCCACAAGCTGCGCCATACCGCTGCCACCTTGATGCTGCAAAACGGCGTGGACGTGCGTACACTCCAGGAGGTGCTGGGCCACGAGCACCTGAACACCACCCAGATCTACACCCATGTGGACAGCGGCGCGCTGCAAAATGCGGCCCAGTCCAACCCGCTGGGCCAGCTCAAGGCCAGGCCCCGGGGGCGGCCCAAAAAGCAGACCGGGGACGATACCTAACAGCAAGGCGCGAAGGGCTCAGCCCTCCGCGCCTTGTGTGTTCCCCATACCGGACGGGGCCCCATCCGTCACTTTGAGCGCCCCCACAATATGGAGGAACCGCCACTCTACCACGTTCTGATAACTGTCCAGGGGCCGGTAGTCGGCGTCATTGGAGTGGGCCGCGACGAGGATGTTGTCCGGCCTGGGCGTGGGCCCGACCGATACGATCACCGGCGTGTGGGCAAACACCTCTCCGCTGGTTTCGAATCGGAGCTGGACAAAGTCACCGGGCCGCAAAAAGTCCATGTGTACCTGGATGCCCACCGGGCCGTCGGTGGGCTGGGCACGGGTCATGAATTCCCAAAAAAACGGCACCCCTGTCCAGGCGGGCGCCCGGTCGGTGGCGTCGATGTAGTACCAGCCGTAGTCCGGCGTGAAGTTCATGATGCCCGTGCCGGCATACAGGCATTGGGACGCGAAATTGGTGCAGTCGCCGCCGATCTCGCTGAAATCATAGAAGGCCGGGTTGCGGCTGTAGGCCCATTTGTGGGCGTAGGCCACCGCCGCCCGGCGGTTGTATGGGAGCAGCTGAATCATGCCGCCTCCCCCCCTTTCCCGTTATCCTATGCCCGCCGTCATTTTGTTGACACTGTATGGCAAAAAATTTTCCTGATTTGTGGTTTTTGTCCAGAAAAAGCTGGAGCTTTTGCTTGCATTTTTCCGTTTCAAATGTTAAAATCATAACATATACCCCAGCAAATCAATATTATTTTAAGGAGTTGGTCAACTATGCCACTGGTTACCTCTACCGAAATGTTCAAGAAAGCCTACAACGGCGGTTATGCCGTCGGCGCTTTCAACGTCAACAACATGGAGATCGTCCAGGGTATCACCGAGGCCTGCCGCGAGGAGAAGGCCCCCGTCATCCTTCAGGTTTCCAAGGGTGCCCGTGCTTACGCCAACCACACTTATCTGGTCAAGCTGGTTGAGGCCGCCGTTATCGAGTGCCCCGAGATCCCCATCGTGCTCCATCTGGACCACGGCGACAGCTTCGAGACCTGCAAGAGCTGCATCGACGGCGGCTTCACCTCCGTCATGATCGACGCCTCCTCCAAGCCCTTCGAGGAGAACATCGAGATCACCAAGAAGGTGGTCGAGTACGCCCATGACCACGGCGTGGTGGTCGAGGCCGAGCTGGGCGCCCTGGCCGGCGTGGAGGACGAGGTCAACGTCTCCGCCGAGGAGTCCCACTACACCCGTCCCGAGGAGGTCGAGGAGTTCGTCTCCAAGACCG
>JAAVHY010000009.1 GCA_014799485.1 Clostridiales bacterium
GGTCCCCCCGCCGAAGCACAGCGCCAGAGCCGCCAATGCGGCCATGGCCCGGCGCAGCTCCTTAATGGAGGTATTGTAGAGCCACTGCACGGTGCCAATGGGCAGGGAGAGGAACCTGGCGATCTCCTTGTGGGTCATATCACCCATGATCTTCATGGTGACCACCTTCCTCTGCCGCTCGTTCAGAGAGGCGGTCAGGGCACGAAATTCGTCCATATCCACAAAGTCGTCAATTCGCCGGTCATACACCGGGAGATCAAAGCTGTCTTCCAGCGGCACAGTGGGCTTTTCCCTGCGCAGCCGCATCAGCGCCTCATTTTTTACCACCGTCTGGAGCCAGCCCCACTCGTGCGCTGTCGGGAACAACTCACGGTCCAGCGTATAGAGGCGCAGCATCACGGACTGGATCACGTCGTAACAGTCGTCCGCGTTGTTCAGAACGGTGTAGGCCGTACTGTACATAAACCGGAAATAGTGCTGATAGAGCAGTTCAAATCCTCCTGGGTCTTTATCCCTGATTCGTGTAAGGATCTGTTTGAGATCATTCTCCTGCATGGCGGGCTCCTCCTTTGGTATCGGCAATTTATATTCTACCATAAAAAGAAGATGCCGCAACAGGAGGTTTTTGTTGGCGCATATTATGCCGGGGAAGCGCACGGGATACGTGTAACCCAACTAATAAAATAGCACCACATTTTCTACAAAAAACAGTTGCATTATATATAAGTTTTAGTTAAAATATAAAAGTGATGATGTAAAAGGCCCCGGCCTTTCGTGTCATAGGGAAGCCCCGGCAAACAGCCTTTTCTGCTTTCTGCAGAATAAACGCATAGAAGGGATGGTTTGTGATGAAAAAGTTACCTGTACGTATCGCATGTCTCCTATTGTCCATCGCTATGCTCGTCTCCCTCCTGCCCGTCTCCGCCTTTGCGGCGGACGGCCCCGAGGGCGAAAGCGTTTCGACCCCGACGGATACCCTTGAGGACGGGGACAACTCCGAGGACAGGGACAACTCCGAAGACGGGGACAACCCCGAAGACGGGGACGACTCCGAGGACGGGGACGACTCCGAGGACGGGGACAACTCCGAAGACGGGGACGGCTCCGAGGACGGGGACGGCTCCGAGGACGGGGACAACTCCGAAGACAGGGATAACTACGTGGACGAGGACGCCTTTGAGGACGGGGACACCCCCGAGGACGAGGATGCCCTCGAGGACGAGGACGTTGTGACCCAGGCTGCCGGGGATCTCACGATCCCGGGCTATACTCAGGTGACTGCTCTCAGGCAGATCAAGGCGGATAGAGATTACCTGATCGTTGCCCAGGCCCCGGACGGGACCTTTTACGCCCTCTATCTCAACGCCGCCGGCGCAGATAAGGGTCCGGGCACTACCGCCTATCCCGAGTGCGCGGCGACCCTGACCGTTTCCGGGGATATGGTTTCCGCCGTAAGTACCGCCGACACAAGTGTTCCTGTCGCGATGAGCGACCTTCATGTTACCATCGCGGAAAGCAGCGGCGGCAAGTATACCATCAAAAACAGCACCCATGCCCTTGCGATAAGCAGCGTAATGTACGCTGCCGCCGGCAGCGGCACCAACCTTGAGCTCAGCTTTGTCGGCCAAAACAATCGCTTCAGCATCCGTAACAGCAGCCCCGCTCGGTATCTTACCTTTAATGTAACCGGCGCGACATCGACCGAGACCCATTATCCAAACCTTCCCACCGGCTTCTGCGGCTGGAACGATCCCCAGACCCGCTATATCCCGATCTATCTGTTCATTGAGGGCGACCTGCCCGCCGACCCCGGCATCAATCTGTCCCAAATGCTCTCCGGCGACCAGATCGGCGGCGGCAATGCTACGGACTACAACCCCGGCGGCCAGAACTCCTGGGTGTTCACCGGCGGCCGCGCCGCCCAGGGCAGCTTTGCCGACGTCAAGGGCGCCCGCACCTACGCCGGCCACTTTGAGGAGTACGTCCGTTACACCAACGCCAAGCAGCTCCAGCCCTCCGGCGAAACCACGACCCCCTATTTCCAGCGCCATGTCATCAACGCCGCCTACACGGGACAGACGCTGGACGACATCGTCTCCACCTTCGACAGCCGCATCGCCCCGCTGAAGCCCCGGGCGGTCTCCTACCTGGTGGACGAGGGCGGCAGCAGTGAGGCCAACTTTGCCGCCAACCTGGGCAGCCTGATCGCCAAGGCTTTGGCCCTGCAAAACGGTACGGGTATGATCGTCATCGAGACCCTCACGGCCGCCGACAAGGCGGCGGTGGACGCGGTGGTCAACGGCCTTACCCCCGATCAGCAGGCCAACGTCCTGCCTGTGCTGTTCACCCTCACCGCCGCCCAAAAGACCGGCGGCTATCCCAACGCCAGCGGCCACCTTGCCATGGCCAAGCAGCTCGCTGACGCCGTGGTGGGCTCTACCGTTTCCACCGCCGCCAACTGGCCCTATGGCGCCATCAGCGGCAGCGTCATGGCCGCCGACTTCCCCAACAAGACCTCGCTCAACCATAGCCACGGCTACACCAACCCCGCGACCCTTTCCGCCGGCCAGCAGGCCATCCGGACCAAGGTGACGGACACATCCAATGCCATGACCTGGCTGTTCATGGGCGACTCCATCACCCACGGCTCCGCCTGGACCGGCGGCTACGACACCCTGGCCCAGCTCTTTGAGAAGTTCGTCAAGGACGACCTGAACCGTACCCAGGATATCGTCATCAACGCCGGCTCCTCCGGCGCCACCACCGCCTCCACCATCAGCGACTTGAACCGGCGGCTGGTAAAGTACGACCCCGACGTTGTGGTGCTCATGCTGGGCACGAACGACGCCAGCAGCTCAGTCTCCGAAACTGCTTACAAAGCCAATCTGCGCACCATCCTGGACAAGATCATCGCAAAAGGCGCGACCGCCGTCCTGCGCACCCCGCCCCCCACCAGCAGGAGCGGCTATGATATCGCCACCTACGCCCAGTATATCCGCGATGTCGCCGCGGAGGATGCCTACTCCGGCAAGGTCATCCTGGTGGATCAGTACACGCTGTGGACCAATAATGTCTGGAGCGGGGTCTTCAGCCGGGATACCCTCCACCCCGATGAGGCGGGCCACCTCTGGTTCGCCCACCAGCTCATCAAGGAGCTGGCGCTGTGGGACGAAAACTACAGCATCTGCCGGCTGGAGTACGTGGAGATGAAGGAGCCGCAGAAGATCGAGCTCCCCGGCTACACCCAGCTCACCGACATCAGCCAATTGGACGAGAGCAAGGGCTACCTCATCGTCAGCCAGTCCGCCGACGGCGGGATCTACGCCCTGTATCCTTCGAGCCTCGGCGAAACCCTGGGCGCGGGCGCCCTGGTCGCGCCCGGCGCCACCAACGATGGCGCCCGCGCCGCCAAGCTGACGGTGAGCGGAAATACCGTCACCGCCAACTGGCTGAAGGACAACAGTGCCCTGAACATGGAAAATCTGCTCTTTACCATCAAGGGCAATGGCGCCGGCAAATATGTGTTCACCGCCTTCAACGGCCGCCACCTCAATATGCAGAACTATATGTTCACCGAGGGCGAGGTGGCCCTCACCGTCACCAGCCGCGGCACCGCCGCCCCCAACGCCTTCGAAATCAGAAATACCAACGTCAGCCCGAACCGCTATCTGGACTTCTCAAAGACCGGCGACCCCAACGCGTTCCACCTCAGCAACCAGACCGTCAATACCTGGGGCACCGACTTCTGGGCCCCCCAGAGCATGAGCATGAACATCTATCTCTTTACCAGCGAGATCAAAGCGCCCACTGTCAAAGAGAACATCGAGGCTCTGCTCGAGGAAATCAAGACGTTGAACCAGGCAGACTATACCGGCGCCTCCTGGAAAAACCTCCAGGCCGCGAAAACTGCCGCCCAGGCGGTCCTTGACGGCGCGGGCGAAGGTGACACCGGCAACGAGGAGAAGTATGTCACCGCCCGTGACGCGCTGCGGGACGCCAGGGACGGCCTGAACAAAAAGCCTGTTCCCCCCACCGTTCCTTCGGGGGCCACCAAAATAGCGGACTGGAAAACGATGGTGCCCGCCTCCGGCACCACCCAGAACCAGCCCTACATCGCCGGCAAAACCGGCGGCAGCGGCAGCAGCAACTTCCGCATCCCGGCGATGATCACCCTTCAGCATCAATCGAACGCGAGCAAAAACGGCCGTCTGGTCACCGCCATCGACGCCCGTTGGAGCCACGCCGGGGACGCCTGCGGCCTGGACACCCTTGTCAGCTATTCCGACGATGACGGCGCCAACTGGAAGTATAGCTTTGCCAACTACTTCGGCGACAGCGTTGACGCCTACGCGCAGTACGGCACCGCCTTCATCGACCCGGTGCTGGTGGAGGACAACAACGGCACCATCTACCTGATGGTGGACATCTGGCCCGGCGGCGTGGCCCTCAACACCGCGCCGAACAGGCCCGCGGCCGCCACCGGCTATGAGACGATCAACGGGACAGAGCGCCTGGTACTCTACACCGATGCTCCGAACGCTTCCAGCACCGCCTATGACTACTATGTCGGTGACTTCAGCGGCGGTTACGCCCCGGTCTATGAGCCGATTGACGGCGCGGACGATACCTTCTCCGGGTATTACGTGGATGAGTATTACTATCTCTACTACACAAAAGGGAGCTTTGCCGGCAAGAATCCCAACAACGACAAGATCTACTGCCAGCGTCTGGGCGCGAACAACACCTGGGTGCAGCAGAACGTGTTCTTCTACAACGCCACCCTCCACGCCCGCGACGCCTCCTACCTGTGGATCGTCACGTCCACCGACGGCGGCGAGACCTGGGGCAAGCCCCAGATGATCAACGACCAGGTGCGCACCGGCGCGGACCGGTTCTACGGCGTCGGCCCCGGCGCGGGCCTGTGCATGGAGGACGGCACCATCATCCTGCCCGTCTATACCTGGAGCACCGAGCGCGCCGGCTTCATCTACTCCAAGGACAACGGCGCGACCTGGACGCGCGGCAACAACGCCACCACCAACCACTCCAGCGAGAGCTGCCTGATCCAGCTGGACAACACCACCATCCGCCACTTCTATCGGGACACCGTTACATACAAGATCCGCTACACCGACCATACCTGGAACGGCAGCGGCTGGACCACCAAGAATCCGGTTACGACAAACGCCGCGAAAGACGGCAGCGGCACCCAGCTCTCCGCCATCAAGTATTCCAAGCAGATCGACGGCAAGGATGTGGTCATCCTGTCCACGCCGGGAAGCAACGCCCGGCGCCAAGACGGCATCATCCAGGTGTTCCTGGTCAACAATGACGCGGACCGCACCATGGAGCTGATCAAGACCTACAAGATCACCGCCACCGGGGCGTACTACTGCTATTCCAGCCTGTCCGAAACCAAGGACGGCGACATCGCCCTGCTCTACGAACACGCCGCCGCCGCGACCACCTTCAAGATCATCCCCTTCACCGATCTTGTTCCCACCCTCACCGTCGCCGGCTGGGAGGGTGCCTACAACGGCACCGCCCGCACCGTCACGGTTACGACAAATCCCAGCGGCGCAACCCTCCAGTATTCCGTCAATGGCGGCGCGTTTAGCGCCGACAAGCCCACCTTCACCACCGCGGGCGCCTACAACGTGAAGGTCAAGGCCACTTGGACCAACGACATCTGGCCCGACAGATATGCCAGCAGCTGGACCACCAAGACCTTCACGGAAGAAGTCTCCGCCACTGTGACTATCACCAAGGCGACGCCCACCATCTCCATCACCTCCGCAGAGGGCACCGCCCTGACCACCGGCCAGGAGATCACCCTGGTCGTTCACGGCGTACCCGACAAGGCCACCGCGGATCACATTTCACTGGCCTGCTCCAACACGGCGGATGGGCACGATCCCACCATCACCCTGACCAAGCAGCCTGACGGGACCTACACCGGCACCCATCAGGTGGAGCAGGGCAGCCATACCTTTACCGCGACCTACAGCGAGAGCGCGAACTACGTTGGCACGACCGCGTCCTATTCCGTCACCGTATCCGATATTGACGTCACCGTTAAGCCTTATGTCGGTGACTACGATGGCAAACCCCACACCATTACGGTCACCAAGGGCGCCGGTGTTCAAGTCGCCTACAGAACGGCGGCAACAGGCGCGTATGACCTCAACGCGCTGCCCACCTTCACCAACGCCGGCACTTACACCATCTACTACCAGGCCACGAAGGATGGGGCAAGCACGGAGGGCTCCGCCAACGTGACCATCTCCAAGGCCACGCCCACCATCACCATTGAATGTGACAAGCAGCACAGCGGCGGCTCTCATGAGATCCTTACCACCGCCCTGCCCCTGAAGCTTACGATCAAGGGCGTTCCCGCTCAGGACCAGGGCCAGTTCACCCTCACCACCTTCAACGACGCCGTCCGCAACCTTGAGCGCAAGAGCAACGGCGATTGGGTCGCTTCCCCCAATATCCCCCCCATCACCCGCACCTATCACTTCATCGCCGTCTTCGACCCCACCCAGGATCAGGAGGGCAACGCGATTTCCAACCCCAACTATGAGCGCGCCACGGCGGAGTTCGAGGTCACGATCTCCCGTCCCGCCGACGAAGTGATCGACTTCAACTTCAACTTTGCCAGCAGCGTGGTGGTAGATGCGCAGGTCAACACCAAGGGCACTTTGACCGTCCCCTACGACGGCGCGGCCCACAGCCCGCTGGAAGCGCTGACTTATGACAGGGGCCTTGTGCTGACCTACCATGTCCCCGTCGAGTACATTTCCCCGGACGATGACAGCGGCCTCACCACCTGGACCGACGTGGCCCCCACCTTCCGCCAGCCCGGCGAATACACCGTGACGTGTATGGCGTCCCCCGCGGACAGCCCCATCGTCAAGGTCCTCACCGTGGCACTCCATATTGTGGACGGCGACGTTCCCACCGATCTCGTCATTACGCCCAGCGAAAGCGAACTTACCGGCGGCGGTGAGCTGACGCTGACCGTGACCGGAATGCCCGCGGCGGGTGCGCTCACCGTGACCTGTGACAAAAACGTTAAGATAACCGAGACAAAACGGGGCACTTATACGGTCACGCTTCCCGATCGCGACGAGCTCTATACCTTCACGGCAAGCTACTCCGGCGCGGGCAGCTATCAGAGCGCCGAAACAAGCTGCACGGTGAACGTTACCTCCGCCGCGTCAATTGTAGCCAAGCTGCAAAGCCTGAGCTTGAACGCGGGCGATACGGCAGTTGCCCTGTCCCCCACCTTTAGGCCCACCACCACGACCTACCAGGCCAGCGTGGTCGGCAGCGTGGAAAGCGTCACCGTCAACGCCATCGGCGATCAGGGCACGACCGTGGTGGTGAAAAAGGGCGGCATCGTCTGCGCTGACGGCGTGGTGCCCCTGGACGAGGGCAAAAACACCGTCATCATCACTGTCAGCGACGGTCCGAATACCACAAACTACACCGTCACCATCATTCGCGTGGCGGACAAGAGCGCCCTGAATGACGCCATCGCCGCGGCCAACGCCGCCAGGCAGGGCGTTACGGCCAGCAACCAGACCGCCGCCAACGTCGCTAAGGGCACCAAGTTCGTCACTACGGCTGAGATGAAAGCCCTGACCGACGCCATTGCCGCCGCCCGGGCCATCGCAAACAAGGCGGACGCGACCCAGTCCGCGGTGGATGAGGCAGTGACCGCTCTGAACGCCGCCGTTGACGCCTTCAAGGCCGCGATCAAAACCGGCACCTCTGAGCAGGCCACTGATCCCGGCTCTGTAGAGCCGTTCCATCCGACAACACCCGGCACCTCCAGCACCCTGTCCGTGACCACCAGCACCAGCAATAAAAACGGCACATTCACCACCGTAACCACCGCGACCCCTGCCGCGTCCATCAAGAACGGCGAGGCCACATCCACAGTCAACTCCACTGTGAGCAACGAGATCGTAAAGCAGGCGGTGGACAAGAACAGCGATAACGTGGTCATCGCGCCTGAAATCAATAGCAGCGTGAGCAAGAGCGAGGTCAGCATCCCCGCCTCCACGGTGGAGCAGATCGGCAGGATGACCGACGCGAACTTGACGGTCACTACCCCTGTGGCCAGCATGACCATCCCCAACGGCGCGCTGAACGGCCTGTCCAAAGCGGGCGGAAACGTCAAGGTCACCGCTGAGCGGACCGGGAACGCGGTGGAACTGTCTGTCACCGCGGGCGGCAAGACGGCGGTCAGCGTCCCCGGAGGCATGAAGGTCACGGTTCCTGTGGCGGGGCCCACTCCCGGTACGGTCGCCGTGCTGGTGCGTGAGGACGGCACCCAGCAGGTGATTCGGAAATCTACCGCGGTCGGAAACAGCGTCACGATCCCCCTGGATGGCTCCGCCAAAGTGAAGATCGTGGACAACAGCAAGAGCTTCATCGATGTGCCCGCTACCAACTGGGCAGCGAATGCCGTAAGTTTCGTCAGCTCCCACGAGCTGTTCAACGGCACAAGCAGCATCACATTCAGCCCCGACCTGCCCATGAGCCGGGGTATGCTGGCGGTGGTACTCCACAATTTGGAGAATAACCCGCCCCAGGCGCTGACCAGCATATTCTCCGATGTGGACAACACCAAGTGGTATGCCCAAGGCGTGGCCTGGGCCGCGAAGCAGGGCATCGTCACCGGCTACGGCGGCGGGACGTTTGATCCCAACGGCGACATCACCCGCGAGCAGCTGGCAGTCATGCTGTGGCGCTACGCCGGCAGACCCAACGCGAAAAACGGCGCGCTTAACTTCGTCGACGCGGACAAGGTCAGCTCCTGGGCCTTGGAGGCCATGCGCTGGGCCACAGAGAAGGGCATCATCAACGGAAAGGGCAACGGCATCCTGGATCCCACCGGGAAGGCTACCCGTGCCCAGGCTGCGCAGATGCTGAAAAACTTCTTAGAGAAACAGTAAACCTGAACCGAATGAGCCCCGCTTTTCGATAAAATGTTCGAAAAGCGGGGCTCATTTTATCCTCAATACCAGTCCTACGGATAAGTGTTGGTCAGACAGTACTCCCAGCGCCTCCAAGCACCTGAAATACGGTAAGACAACCTGCCGCAGCGGGCAATCCGCTTACTTGTAATGGAAAGACACAGCTATTGTTACAACAGCGGCGCGAACAGCCGCAGCAGATCCCGGAGCGTCCTGCGCCACGGGGACACGGAGCGGCAGTCCTCCAGCGTGACCATCAGGCTCCTGGTCTGGGTCTCTAAAAAGTCCTCCCGGATGGCATGTACCGACGGCGTCTCATAGAGCAGCACGCCGTTTTCAAAGTGGAGGAACATACTGCGGTAGTCCAGGTTCACCGTGCCCACCGTGGCAAAGCGGTCGTCCACCACGAAGTTTTTGGAGTGGATGAACCCCGGCTCGTACTCGAAAATCCGCACCCCCGCCTCCAGCAGTTCCTCATAGTAGGAACGGGTCATCTCGAACACCGTCTTTTTGTCCGGGATGTGAGGGGTGATGATGCGCACATCCACCCCGGATTTGGCGGCGGTGGTCAGGGCCATGGTCAGCGAATAGTCGATGACCAGGTACGGCGTGGTGATATACACGTACCGCTTGGCCCGGTTGATCAGGTTCAGGTACACCGACTGACCCACCGCCTCGTTGTCCCAGGGGCAGTCGTGGTAGGGCTGGACATAGCCGACGGCGCCGCCCCGGGCGGGGGCGGGACGGAATGGGGTGAAGTGCTCCTCCTCGCTGTGGGTGAAGTCCCACATGGACAGGAAGGACACCGTCATGGACCACACCGCGTCCCCCTCCAGCCGGATGGCGGAGTCTTTCCAGTGGCCGAACCGGGGCTTGACATTGATATACTCGTCCGCCATGTTGATGCCGCCGGTAAAGGCCACCCTGCCGTCCACGATCATATACTTCCGGTGGTCCCGGTTGTTCTGCCGCAGGGATACCACCGGCACAAAGCGGTTGAACACCCGGCAGTGGATGCCCAGCTTTTCCAGTCTGGCGGGGTAGTCCGAGGGCAGGGTGGCCATGGAGCCGATGTCGTCATAGATCACCCGGATCTCCAGCCCCTCCCTGACCTTCTCCTTCAGGATATCCAGAATGGAGTTCCACAGCTTGCCCTCTTCGATGATGAAATACTCAATGAAGATGTAGCGCTCCGCCCCCCGCAGGGCGGACAGGATATCGTCGTAGCAGTCGTCCCCCAGGGGATAGTACTTGGTGCGGGTGTTGCCGTACACGGGGCAGTGGGTGGTCCGCTCCAGATAGTGGGCCATACAGGCCGCGTCCTCCCCCAGCAGCTCCCCCAGGGAGGCGGACCGGCCGCATTCGCCCCCCAGGTTTTTGCGGATCTTCCGCTCCATGGAGCGCAGCCTGCGCTGGTTGAAGGCGGACAGATGGTTGCCGCCCAGCAGCAGATAGGCCACGGAGCCGAAGGGCATCAGCCCCAGCACGATGATGAGCCAGCCGATCTTATAGCCCGGGTTGCTCCTGCTCCCCACGATCCACATGGCCGACAGCACCGACAGCGCCAGGAATACCCACTCCACCACATCGTGGTATTTGCTGTCCCGCAGCACCACCAGCCCCATGGCATACAGGACGATCTGCGCAATGATGAGCACCCCGATGATGCCCATGCGGTGGAACAGCAGCTTTCCGATTTGGGTCTGAACCAGTTTTTTCTTTTGCGTTCGCTTTTGCCTTTGCCTTTCCATAACTTCACCTTGGATGATCCCATGCTATTTTGCTTTCAGTACTACGTTCTCCTCCCCCAGCGTCTCCCGCAGCTCGGCCAGCAGGGCCTCGTGCTGGAGGCAGTGGGCCTGGAGCTTTTTCTTTCGGTCCGCCAGGTAGACGATGGCCGGGGCGTCCCCGGGGAACATATTCATCAGCTTTTTCAGCCAGGTAAACGTCTCTCCCCCGTCGGGCAGTTTGATCCACAGCACCTGGTCCCCGCCGTCTGTCTTCTTGGGCACATCGGACAGTGGAACCACCCGGTCTACCATGATCTGGGGGGCTTTTTCCTCCCGGACGGACACCCGCCCCGTCACCACGATGGACAGATTCACCTTCAGGTACGCCCCGCTCTCGGTGAGGGTGCGGGAAAAAACCATCAGCTCGATGGCCCCCGTGGCGTCCTCCAGCATGACGTAGGCCATGAGGGAGTTGTTCTTGGTGGTCTTGGTGCGCACAGAGGCCACCACCCCCGCCAGCGTCACCCGCTGGCCGTCCCCGTAGGGGGAGGGGCCGTCCTCCTCCCCCGCCGCCATGACCGCGGAGATGGGCGCCGCCCCGTACTTCTGCTGGGCCTGCCGGCGGTACTCGTCCATAGGATGGCCGGAGAGATACAGCCCGGTGGTCTCCTTTTCCATGGTCATCAGTTCCACCGGGGAGAACTCCGGGATGTCAGGCAGGGTCATGGTGGGCACCGAGGCGGTCTCCCCGCCCCCGCCGAACAGGTCGAACTGGCCCTCCAGGTTCTTCCTTCGGTCCCGGGCAATGCTGTCCACCACCTGTTCGTACACATGGAGCAGCTGGGAACGGCGATAACCCATGCTGTCAAAGCAGCCCGAGCGGATCAGGCTGTCCAGCACCCGCTTGTTCAGGTCGCAGTCGTACATCCGGGAGCAGAACTCCGGGAAGGAGGCAAAGGGCCCGCCCCTCTCCCGCTCGGCCAGCACCGCGCTGGTGAAGCCCACGCCCACCCCCTTCAGCGCCGCCAGCCCGAAGCGGATATTTGCCCCCGACACGGTGAAGGCCGCGCCGGATTCGTTGATGTCCGGGGGCAGCAGGGCGATGCCGTTGTCCTTGCACTCGGCGATATACTCCGCCACCTTGTCCTGGGAATCCAGCACGGAGGTGAGCAGGGCCGCCATATACTCCCGGGGGTGGCGGCACTTAAACCAGGCCGTCTGGTAGGCCACGATGGCGTAGGCCAGGGAGTGGGACTTGTTGAAGGCGTAGTGGGCGAAGTCGTTGATCTCGTCGTAGATGGACTGGGCCACCGCCTCGGGGATGCCGTTTGCCAGACACCCGGCGATATTCCGCTTGGGGTCGCCGTGGATGAAGGACTCCCGCTCCCGCTGGACGTCCTTCTCCTTCTTCTTGCCCATGGCCCGGCGCACCATGTCCGCCTGGCCCAGGGAGTAGCCCGCCAGCTTGCGGAAGATCTCGATGACCTGCTCCTGGTAGACGATGCAGCCGTAGGTGTTGGCCAAAATCGGCTCCAGGGATGGGTGCTTGTAGGTGACCAGCTTGGGGTCCTGGGCGCAGGCCAGGAATTTGGGGATGGAGTCCATGGGGCCGGGGCGGTACAGGGCGATGATGGCGCAGATATCCTCAATGCTCTTGGGCTTGAGCCCCACACACACACCGGTCATACCCGCCGACTCCATCTGGAACACGCCGGAGGTCTTGCCCTCAGACAGCATCTGATATACTGCCATGTCATCGTCCGGGATATCCTCCAGCCTGAAGCCGGGAATTTCCTTTTGCACCATCTTCACCGCGTCGTCCAGCACGGTGAGGTTTCGCAGGCCCAGGAAGTCCATTTTCAACAGGCCCAGCTCCTCGATGGTCACCATGGTGTACTGGGTGACGGGCTGGCCGTCATTGGTGGCCAGGGGGACGTACTCATACACCGGGCGCTTGGTGATGACCACCCCCGCCGCGTGGGTGGAGGCGTTGCGGGGCATCCCCTCGATTTTTCGTGCCATGTCCACCAGCTCTTTTACCCGCTCGTCCCCTTTATAGAGGTCGGACAGCCCTTTGGACAGCACCAGCGCCTTGTCCAAGGTCATTTTCAGGTCGAAGGGCACCTGTTTGGCGATGTTGTCCACCTCGGCATAGGGGAAGTTCAGCACCCGGCCCACGTCCCGGATGGCGGCCTTGGCCTTCATGGTGCCGAAGGTGACGATCTGCACCACGTGGTCCTCGCCGTACTTCCGGGACACGTAGTCGATGACCTCCTGCCGCCGGCGGATGCAGAAGTCGATGTCGATATCGGGCATGGTCACCCGCTCGGGGTTGAGGAATCGCTCAAAGATCAGCGAGTATTTGATGGGGTCCACATCGGTGATGCGCAGGCAGTAGGCCACCATGGAGCCCGCCCCAGAGCCGCGCCCTGGCCCCACGGGGATGCCGTTGGCCTTGGCGTAGCCGATGAAGTCGGACACGATGAGGAAGTAGTCCACGAACCCCATCTGCCGGATGACCCCCATCTCCATGCGCAGGCGGTCGCGCAAGTCCTCGCCGCCGTCAGGGTAGCGCTGGGCGAAGCCCTGCCAGCACAGCTTCTCGAAATAGCCGTCCCCGTCCGTCTCCCCCTCGGGGAGCTTGAACTCGGGCAGGTGGTACTTGCCGAACTCAAACTCCACATTGCAGGCGTCCACGATCTTCTGGGTGTTGTCGATGGCCTCGGGGCAGTTGGGGAACAGGGCGCGCATTTCCTCCTCGCTCTTGACGTAGAACTCGTCCGTCTCGAACTTCATCCGGTCGTCGTCCTCCACCAGCTTGCCCATCTGGACGCACATGAGCACGTCCTGCATGGCGGCGTCCTCCCGGGTGAGGTAGTGGCAGTCGTTGGTGGCCACCATGGGGATGCCGGTATCCTTACTCAGACGCATGATGCCCGCGATCACCGCCTGCTGCTCGGGGATCTTGTGATCCTGGATCTCCAGGTAGTAGCCGTCCTCCCCGAACAGCTCCCGCATTTCCAGGGCGTGGGCCTTCGCGCCCTCGTAGTCGCCGTTTCTCAGCCGCCGGGGCAGCTCCCCCGCCAGACAGGCGGACAGGGCGATGAGGCCCTCGTGGTGCTCCCGCAGGAGGTCCATATCGATCCGGGGCTTGATGTAGAAGCCCTCCGTGAAGGCCATGGACACCATGTAGCTCAGGTTGCGGTAGCCCTGCTCGTTCCGGCACAGCAGGACAAGATGCCGGGCGGAGCCGTCCAGCTCATGCACCCGGTCGAACCGGGTGCGGGGGGCCACATAGACCTCACAGCCGATGATGGGCTTTACCCCAGCCGCCTTACAGGCCCGGTAAAAGTCGATGACACCGTACATGACCCCATGGTCGGTGATGGCCACGGCGGACTGGCCCAGCTCCTTCACCCGGTCCACCAGCTGGTTGATGCGGCAGGCCCCGTCCAGGAGGGAGTATTCCGTATGCAGATGTAAGTGGGTGAAGGACATTGTGGTCACCTCTGTCTTTTGTCTTTTTAGTCGCCGCTTCCCGCCAAGTCAAGGAGCTTCCGCATCCGGTGGTTAAAGGCCGACTTGCTCACCGCCGGCTCACACAGCGCCCCCAGCTGGCCCAGGTTCAGCTCCGGGTTTTCCATTCTCAGCCGCGCCGCCTCCTTGAGCTTGTCCGGCAGGGCGTCCAGCCGCCCCGATCCCCGCAGGCGCTCAATGGCGGCCAGCTGTTCCCGGGCCGCCGCCACCGTCTTGTCCAGGTTGGCGCTGTCGCAGTTCACCTGACGGTTCACCCGGCCCTGCAAATCCCGCTCCAGCTTGGCGTTCATCACCCCCATGGCGGACACCGGGGCCCCCAGGAAGGTGAGAAAATCCTCAATATGGTCGGATTGCTTGAAATAAATCACATGATTTCCTTTGCGGTCGGTCTCCTTGGGCTCGAAGCCCGCCTCCCGCAGCAGGGCGGGCAGCTCCCGGCCCACATGGTAGTGGGAGGTGGCCAGCTCCAGGTGGTAGCCCTTCATGGGGTCGGTCACCGAGCCCCCCGCCAGGAACGCCCCCCGGAGGAACGCGGTGCGGCAGTGCTCCTCCTCCAGCATGGCCAGGTTGATGTGCAGGGACACCGAGCCGTCCCACTCCAGATCAAAGGCGTCGAAAATGGCCCTCAGCTTGGCCGGACTTTCGATGAGGAAGGCGCCCTTCCCCTCCCCCGGCTCCGGGGCCTGGTCGAAGGACACCTTGAACGCCTTGCGGAACAGGACGGGCAGCCGCTCCTTCAGCCCGGAGCATTCGGTGACGATCCTGGCCTGACGGGGGTGGAACGCGCCGCAGAACAGCAGGATGCCGTAGGCCTCCGCCTGGGCGCAGCACTTGCGGCTCACCGCGGGGCGGCACAGCTCCTGCTTCACATCGGCGGAAAAGGCCACGGTACTCCCCCCCTAAATAATTCTCTCGTATTTCCCGCCCCTGCGGGGCGGGAAATACTGTTTAAAAGATTTTCGTGTCGGCCCGCTGATGGTACAGCTCCACCACCGCCCGGGCCACCTTCTCCCCGGCGTGGCGGGCATAGCCGCAGTCCATGTCCATCAGGGGGCGGTAGACCACCTCCGCCCCCAGCAGCTCCATCTCCCGGCGGTCCACCTCCATGGGCTCCGCGTCCTCCGCGGAGTAGCGCTCCAGCAGCTCCCGGCTGATGGGGTCGGAATTGCACAGGCACAGGTCCACCAGTCCCGGCCCGCCGTGCTCCAGCAGGGCGGACACGTGATCCTGGGCGGTCATGCCCTCGGTCTCGCCGTCCTGGGTCATGATGTTGCACACATAGATCTTCAAGGCGGGGCTGTCCGAGATGGCCTCGGAGACGCCGTCCACCAGCAGGTTGGGGATCACGCTGGTGTACAGGCTCCCCGGCCCCAGCAGGATGACCTCCGCCCGGCGGATGGCGTCCAGGGCGGCGGGCAGCGCCGGGGTGTGCTCCGGCAGCAGACGGACGTGGTGGATGCGGCAGTTCTGCTCCTTTTTGGCGGCGGATATCTTGGACTCCCCGCACACGCTGGAGCCGTTTTCAAAGCTGGCCTCCAATTGCACGTTGGCATTTGTCACAGGCAGGATACGCCCCGTGATCGCCAAGACCTCGCTCATCCGGGCCACCGCCTGGTCGAAGGAGGGGGAGATGCCGTCCAGCGCCGCCAGCAGCAGGTTGCCAAACGCCTGCCCCGCCAGCCGCCCATCGGGGAAGCGGTAGGCCAGCAGCTGCTGCATCAGCGATTCCGTGTCCGCCAGCGCCTCCATGCAGTTGCGGATGTCGCCGGGGGGCGGCATCCCCAGATCCTCCCGGAGCACCCCGGAGCCGCCGCCGTCGTCCGCCACGGTGACGATGGCGGTGAGGTCGTCGGTATATAATTTCAGTCCCCTCAGGATGGCGGACAGGCCGTGCCCGCCGCCCAGGGCCACGATGGCGGGCCCCTTTCGCCGTTTCAGCTCGCCCATGGGGTCACGCCCTCGTCATGTCCCGGTGGGTCTCGCCGGCGGCGTAGCCCAGGCCCTGGATGTACTCGGTGAGGGCGTGGGTCACCGCCACCGAGCGGTGGCGCCCCCCGGTACAGCCCACGGCAATGACCAGGGCGCTTTTGCCCTCCTCCACGAAGTGGGGCAGCAAAAAGTCCACCATCCCCCGCAACCGCTCCATCAGCTCCTGGGCGGTGGGGTTGGCGAATACATAGTCCGCCACCCCTTTGTCCAGCCCCGTCTGGGGGCGCAGCTCCTCCACATAGAAGGGGTTGGGCAGGAAGCGCACATCGAACACCAGGTCCGCTTCCAGGGGCAGGCCGTATTTGAAGCCGAAGGAGGTGACGGTGACGCTCATCTCGCTCACGCTTTTGCGGTTGGGGGCAAACATATCCAGCACCTGCCCCCGGAGCTTGCGCACCGGCAGGGAGGTGGTGGTGATCACGTAGTCCGCGTGGGCGCGCACCGGCTCCATGGCGAAGCGCTCCCGCTCCACCGCTTTGGACAGGCTGCCCGTCTCCCCCATCAGGGGGTGGCTGCGGCGGGTCTCCTTGTAGCGCTTGATGACGGTGGCGTCGTCCGCGTCCACAAACAGCACCTTGTATTGGAACTCCATCCCCTTCAGGGCGTCCATGGCTTCGAACAGGCCGTCAAAGTTCTCCCCGCCCCGGATGTCGCACACCATGGCCACCCGCTCATAGGAGCCGGTGCCCGCCAGACACACCTCGGCAAACTTGGGGATGAGCACCGGGGGCAGGTTGTCCACACAGAAAAAGCCGCTGTCCTCCAAAATGGACATGACGGTGGACTTGCCCGCCCCGGACAGCCCCGACACGATCAGAAATTCCATCCTTCTCCCTCCATTCCCAGGTAACGCACTTCGGGCTCCAATGTCACGCCCGTCTCTTGGAACACCCGCTCCCGCACCTGGGCCATCAGCGTTACGATATCACGGCAGGTCGCCCCGCCTTTGTTGACGATGAATCCCGCGTGCTTCTCCGACACCTGGGCTCCGCCCACCGTCAGGCCCTTCAGCCCGCACTGGTCAATGAGGGCGGCGGCGTAGACAGGCTGCCCGTCCACCGGGGCCGGGCGCTTGAAGGTGCTGCCCGCGCTGGGGTATTCCAGCGGCTGCTTCTCCCGCCGCCGCTGGGCAAAGTCATCCATTTTGGCCTTGATTTCCACGGGGTCCCCTGGCACCAGGGAGAAGCAGGCCCGAAGGATGAAGTCGTCCTGCTCCTGATAGACACTGTGGCGGTAGGAAAACTGCGGATCGATGTTCTCTCGGGCAAACTCCTCCGGCGGCAGGGACACGGACGCCACACTGGATACCACCTGGCCCATCTCCCCGCCGTAGGCCCCGGCGTTCATGTACACGCCGCCCCCCACGCTGCCGGGGATGCCGTGGGCAAATTCCAGCCCGGTGAGGCCGCACTCCAACGCGAAATTGGCCAGCCGCGCCAGGGACACCCCGCTCCCGGCTTGGATGGTGCGGTGGCCGGGCCACTGCCACTCCTCCTCTTCCAACAGCTCCAGCCGGTCCAGGCCGTCGCAGGACTTCATCACCAGCAGGTCCGCGCCCTGGTCGGACACCAGCAGATTGGATCCCTTGCCCATGAAAAAGGGACGCACGCCGAATTCCAGGCAGGAGACGGACAAAATCTGACTGGCCTCCTCGATGTTTTTCGGCAGGGCCATCAGGGGCACCGGCCCGCCCACCTTGAAGGTGGTATGGCGGCTCATGGGCTCGTCCCGGCGCAGCTCCAGGGACGGCGCCTGTTCGCGCAGGCGGTCATATAAGGCGTTCCAGTTCATCATAGGGGCCTCCAGTGCGTCCATCGTATTTTTTGTTATTTTACCACGTTTTCCCTTGAAAGAGAATAGCCTTCACGAAAAATTAAGGAGCGGCGCCCGCCGCACGCCAAAGGCGGACAGCGGGCGCCGCGCGAACCTTGCCGCGGCGAAAGTCAATTGCCGCAGCAATAGCTCTTGGTCTCCTGGTAGCCCTCCGGAGGCGCGATGGTATTGGGGGGGAAGAACTCCTCGGTGGGGAACTGCACCTGACGGAAGATGGCGCAGGGGTCCTCCTCGCTGCCGCCGGTGCACTCCTTGCTGGGCATGCAGTAGTCGTAGGCGGGGATGAGCAGCTGGCTGTCCCGCTCCAGGCGGATGATGGAGAACTGGCCCAGGGTGACGTACACCCGCCG
The DNA here is from genome assembly GCA_014799485.1 of Clostridiales bacterium. The sequence goes on from JAAVHY010000009.1 coordinate 18,427, forward strand.
GCCCTCGCCCCCCATGTTCAGCTCCCCGGGGAAGCAGCCCGCAATGCCCGCGGGCACCTCGGCCCCGTCGCCGCAGGCGCAGGCGGGCGGCTCGCAGGGATCGGACAGGCGCATGCTCAGGATGATGGGATCCACGGAGTTGACCACCGCCACGGGCAGGTTGGTGCTCATCAGGTTCTGCTCGTCCAGGTCGTCCGCCCGGCCGTTGGAGGAGAACACCTTGGCGCTGCCCTCGCTGCCAAACAGGATGGCCCGCTTGTCGAACACGGCCAGCCCGCAGATGGACACCGGCCGGGCCGCGCCCACGAAGGCATCGGCGGTCACCCGGTAGAAGTAGCGCACGTCTACGGTGAAGTAGCCCCGGTTGAAGCCCACGGGCTCCACGTCGATGTAAGCGTACAGCAGCTCGGCCTGCCCGGCCTTCAAACTGATGGCCCGGTCGATGACGGCCTGGGAGCTGACGGTGGGATAGAGCCGCAAGTCCTCTACGCAGTCCTTGTCGCGGCAGCTGTCAAAGATCTTTCGGGTGTGGATGCACACGGCCTCGCGGATACCGGCGGCATCGGCGACGGAGCCCGGCTCGATGAAATCGGCCATATTTGTACCTCCCGATTCATAGTTGATATGGAAGGGGCCAGGTATGGCGTTCCCCCTTCCACTCCCATTGTATGCGGGGGGCCAAAGGGCGTGAAAAAGAGGCGGCCGGGAACAAGCTCCCGCCGCCTCTTCCAATTTACGTCCCGCTTCCGGCTCACTCCGCCAGGTACTCGATGGAAATCACTTTGCCCCCATCCAGGATGAAGTTCAGCACAGTGCCACCCTTGCTGTAGCCCAGCAGCGTGTCCGCCTCTGTGTCGCTCTGCCCATAGGCGGCGGTGACGTCGTCCGCGGACGAGCCGATGTACAGCCCCTCCGGGGTGGTCACGCTGTCGTCGGTGAGGGCGATGGAGTTCACGTAGTCCTTCTCCCCGTCGGGCCGGGTGGTGATGACAAAGCCGGAATAGGTGTAGGTCTTGTCCAGCCCCTCAAAGGCGCAGGACTCCGCCTCAAAGTAGCTCTTGGGCTCCCCCAGGGCAGCAAGCACCTCCGCCATGTCCTGGTCGATGGTCACCGTGGCGTCCCCGCTCCGGAACACGTAGGCGGCGACCCCCGCCGGCTGGCTGGACTGCTGGGACTGGTCGTCCCCGGGGGTCTTCCCCCCATCGTCCTTCCCGCCGCAGGCGGCGAGGCTGAACGCCAGCACCAGGGCCAGCGCCGTGCAAAACAGCTTCCGTTTCATTCCAAATCCATCCTTTCTTATGTGGGCTGCTGTGCGGCCCATTCCGCCTCCAGCCGTGCCTTCCGGGCGGCGTAGGCGGCGCTTTTTTCGCTCCAAACGGCCCCGTAGGGCTGCTGGCCCCGGCGGTCCTCCACCGCGCAGTGCCCCGTCAGCCACTGGCCGAACCAGCGGGACAGCTTTTCCGCCCCGTAGAGGTTCAGGTGCAGGCCGTTGTCGTAGGTGTCCTGGGCGTAGTCGATGTCCATTTCATCGGCCAGCTCCAGGAAATTGAGGTACTCCAACCCACGCCGGGCGGCGTAGTCCTCGATCTGTTCCTCCCACTGACCGTACCAGTAGGGGTACAGGCTGGGCGCCTTGATGAGTACCAGCTGAACCCCGTGGGCTTCGCACAGGTCGGCCATCTTGTCCAGATAGTCCCAGCACGTCTGGGCGAAGGAGTAGTCCGCCAGGGGCCGCCCCTCGGGCACGTTCTCCGCCGGACGGACCTGGACGTTCATCAGGTAGCCGCTGTCGGACACGATGTCCCGGCGGAACAGGTACTCCACGTCCTCCCCTCCCAGCTCGTTCCACCGGGAGTGGTAGCGCAGCAGGGGGAACAGGTAGGACAGCAGGCTCTCCTCCTCCGTCATGGAGGCCCGGACGGCGGCCAGCTTCTGGGGGGACAGCTTCATCCCGTCCAGGTTCAGCCGGTTGTACGCCTCGCTCTGGGGCTCGCCGTACTTCATAGACAGCACGTTGAACACCATCACCTTGGGCGTCTCGTATTTCAGCGTCTCTTCCATCATGTAGTAAGACTGCCAGATGAGCTGCTGGGCGCTGCCCCGGATGTAGCTGGGGATGCCGTACTCCCGCCACAGCACGTCGGGGGAGAAGTTCTCATAAACCTCGCAGTCCCCGATGAACACCACGTCGTGGTTCGTCTCTTCTTTATAGTACTCGGCGATCAGCGCCCCCTCGGGGATCTCGCTCATGTACTTGGGCATGAACAGGGCGTTGAGCAGCCAGAACGCCAGCCCAAAGACCGCGCACCAGAGGGCGGCGGTACAGATTTTCTTTCGCATCCGCTCCGCCCCCTCAGAATTGGTTGTAGATGAACTGGGTGGCGTCGAAGCCGATGCCGTACACCCCGAACACCAGGGTGAGCAGCACCAGCGCCACACAGCCGCCCCAGGCCAGCTGGGGGTGGTCACAGGTCAGCCGCTCCCGTACCGGCTCCCGCCGGCCCAGCAGGCTGCAAACCAGCATGGCCCCCGCGCCAACGGCGGCCACCAGCCAGTCCCCCGCGCCGATGCCCAGCTCCAGGAAGGAGCCGTCCCACAGCGCCTGGGGCCGGAGGGCGGTGAACACCGTCCCCAGCTGCCGGAAGGTGAGGGGCACGTCCCGGTACACGTCCAGCACCCGGATGATGCCCATGAGCCAGAAGGTGCGCATGACCTGCACAAGGTCCCAGCCCCGGCTCCCCTTCAGGCGGGGGAAGCGGGCGTGGAATTTGGCGTACAGCGGCTCAAGCTCCTGGGAGACGATGATGACGATGCCGTTGAGCAGGCCCCAGACGATGAAGTTCCAGCTGGCCCCATGCCACAGGCCGGTGACGAACCACAAAATCAGGCTGCACGTGTGGACCGAGACGTGCTTGCCGAAGCGGCCGAAGCGGTTCCGGCACTTCTGGTGGAGCTTCAAAATGGGCTTGGACACCGACATGGGGTAGAACAGGTAGTCCCGGAACCAGGTACCCATGGTGATGTGCCAGCGCCGCCAGTACTCCGCCGCGTTCTTGGAGAAGAAGGGGCGCTGGAAGTTCTCCGTCACCTTCACGCCCAGCATCTGGGCCGCGCCGATGGTGATGTCGATGCCGCCGGTGAAGTCGGCGTAGAGCTGGACGGCGTACAGGAAAATCACCGCCAGCACGTACACCCCCGTGTACTGTCCCGGGTCGGACACCAGGGCCCGCAGGGGGATGGCCAGCCGGTCGGCCACGATCAGCTTTTTCGCCANACCCCACANCACCCGCTCCGCCCCCATGGCGATCTGCCGGGAGTCCCAGGGGTGCTCCCCGTACAGGGTCNGGCTCAGCTCNCCNAAGCGGCTGATGGGNCCCTGGATCAGCTGGGGGAAGAANGTGACGAACAGGGCGAACCGGCCCAGNTTNTNCTCGGCGGGGCANTTGCCCCAGTACACGTCGATGAGNTAGCCCATGGCCTGAAAGGTNTAGAANGAGATGCCCATGGGCAGCACNAGGGANAGGGACGGGCANCNGCNNGCCNCCAAANANCGNNANCANNGAGNTGACGTTNCCCAGNACGAANTTGGTGTACTTCACCACCGCCAGGATGCCGAAGTTCACCAGCAGGCAGGCCAGCATCCAGCGGAAGCGGACGGACTTGTCCCGGGCCTTCCGGGCCTTGCGCTCCTCCNTGGACAGCTCGTCCCTGTGGGNNTTNAGCCANNCCTCCTGCTGTNCGGCCAGNGNNGAAATCTTNCTGGCCGCCAGNTAGGTGGTCACGGCGGTGACGCCGATGTAGATCAGGCACCACCACCCGGCAAACCAGTAGAANAACAGGCTGCCGGCCAGCAGCAGCTTCCACTGNTGCCGCTTGGGAATGGCGTAGTACAGCAGGAACAGCGCCGCNAAAAAGACCAGNAACCGGGTNGAAGCAAAGCTCATNGCCTTTCGCTTACGCCTCGTCCAGCCGCTGGATCATGTCCCACAGNGCNTNAGCGGAGTTGAAGTTCTCCGGCGTCAGCTCCTCGGCGGGGATNTCCACGTCNAAGGCGTCGCCAATCTCCGCCACCAGGGTCACGATGTCGATGGAGTCCANNATCTTGCCNTCGATCAGGTTGTCGCAGGTCTCAAAATCCACGTCGGGATGCAGCTCCCGCAGGATGCTCAGCAGTTCTTCCATGATNATCCTCTTCTTTCTCTTAAACNCCCGCCGGGATCTGNCCNGCGGCCAGGGCCTTGCGGTCGATCTTTCCGTTGGGGGTGAGCGGCAGGCGCTCCAGCCGCTCCATGCGGTTGGGNATCATGTACCGGGGCAGGCGGCCNTTCAANAAGGCGGTCAGCTCCCCCGGCTCCGCCCCGCCGGTNTAGTACATCTGGATGCGGTCCTTCTCCTTGTCAAAGACCGCGCAGGCGGCGGCCACNTCNGGGTGGGTGGAGGCGGCGGCCTCNATCTCCTGGAGCTCCACCCGGTGGCCCATGTGCTTGATCTGNTAGTCCTTCCGGGAGACNAACACCAGCTCCCCCCGGTCNTTGTACCGCCCCAGNTCGCCGGTGCGGTANATCAGCTCNGGGTAGGCNTCGTTCAGCGGGTTNTGCACAAANCACTCCGCCGTCTTTTCCGGCATNCGGTAGTAGCCCATGGTCAGGCAGGTGCCCCGGATGCAGATCTCCCCCACCTCGCCGGGGGCGGCGGGCTTGTCCTCCCCGTTGAGCAGCANNATNCCCGTGTTGGGGAAGGGCCCNCCGATGGGNATGGCNTCGTCNGGGCCGAANTCCCGGTCCACATGGTAGAAGCAGCTCATNCCGGTACACTCGGTGGGGCCGTACAGGTTGGTGAATTTGGCGTTGGGCAGGGCCTCCCGCCACAGGTTGAACTGGCGNATGGGGAACACCTCNCTGCCAAAGGCGATGGTATGCAGGTACTGGGGGACGTTNTTNTTCAGCGCCCCCAGGCCGGAGATCATGGTCAGGGCGGACACCACCCAGCACACCGTGTTGATCTTGTGCTCGTTGAGNAACTCCACCAGCTTCACCGGGAACAGGAACAGCCCCTTNGGGATNAGNTANGTGGTGGCCCCGAATTTCAGNGTGGGNTACAGCTCCTTCANNCAGGCGTCNAANTACAGCGGNGTCTGGTTGCCGAACACCGTGTCNTCNTTGAANCCCAGGGTNTCGGACAGCTGCTCGATGTAGTCGATCACCGAGCGGTGGCAGGCCACNACNCCNTTGGGCACCCCGGTGGAGCCGGAGGTAAAGACGATGTACAGCGGGTCGGTGTCCANCTGGCCGGCCCGGATGCGNCCCAGCAGCTCCNCGTCCGGCTGGCAGGCCGCGGCCTCCTCATAGCCGTACAGNCCGCCNGTATAGCCCAGCTCCGTTACCGCCTTCCGGGTCTTNTCNTCGCACAGCACGGCCCGGGGNTTCAANGTCTGGAAAATCAGCTCCACCCNGTACAGGGGCATCTCCNCGTCNATGGGNACGTAGAAGCAGCCNGAGTAGNCCACCCCNAANAAGGCGGNCACCGACTTGGGGTGCTTCTCCATAAAGACCACCACCGGCTCCCGCTCCAGCCCCTTTTGGGCCAGGAAGGTGCCAATCCCCCGGGCGGCCCGGGACACCTGGCCGAAGGTCAGCCCCTCCGTGCCGTTGTGAAAGGCCACCTTATCCGGCAGGCGGGGCGCCGTGGCCTCCAGATATTCCAATACGTTTCTCTGCATGGTCATCCTCCCCAGCCGTCCGGCGATGGATCCGGGGGCGGCCACTCCTGCCAATTGTCCACTGTCGGCTGCGTCGGAACCGGCCAATCCGGAAGCGGCTCCATCGGAGGCTCCGTAACCTCCACGGGCGGCTCACTCTCCTCTGGGAACGGGGTCTCCACAGGGGGCTCCGTGACCTCCACCGGCGGTTCCTCCGTCACCACGGGCGGCTCCACTGTCTCCACCGGGGGTTCCACCGTCTCCACAGGCGGCTGTGTCACCGCCGGGGGCGCGGGGGTAGAGGCGACCGGCGGCTGCCAGCCCTCCGGCGGCATCCCCTCCACCTGCACGGGGCAGGAGTCATAGTCATAGACATAGTAGTTCAGCCGCGCCCGCTTGACCTGCTCGGTATAGGTGCGGGCCTGGGTCTCGGTGATCATAAAGGCGACCAGCGGGTAGCCGGTGGGGTGTGGGCAGGCGTCGAAATGATACCAGCCGTCCCCGGTGTTCACCAGCTGCCAGTAATGGCGGCTGTTCCCCCCCACCCGGGTCAGGTCGATGTTCGGGATGCCCGCCCGGGTCAGCAGGGCCTTGGAGCAGGCAAAGTAGTTGTAGCAGTCCCCCCGCCGGCGGGTGAAGCCCGTATGGGCCCCCACGAGCCAGCTGGACTTGTCCGAACTGCCCACATATCTGATGTGCTGGTTCACATAGTTGAAGATGGCCCTGGCCTGCTCCCGCTGGCTCATGCCGTCCCGGAGGATCTGGCCCAGGATCTGGTCTGCCAGCCGGTTGACCTCCTCCTCCGTCACCGGGGGTGAGGACTCCGTCCCGCCGCCGGAGGCATCGGGCCCGTCCGGCTCCTGGATGTCCTGGTCCACGGTCAGGGGTTCCTCCACCGTCACGGTGATGGTGGCCCGGGCCTCGTTCCCCGCCGCGTCCTTGGCGGAGTAGACCACCTGGTAGACCCCCGGCACGGCGAGATCCACCGCCGCCGCGTCCACCTGGAAGGACACCGTCCCGTCCACGTCGTCCACGGCGGACACCCCGTCCCGGTACGAGACCGCCTCGCCCATCAGTACGGTGATGTCCTTCACGCCCAGCAGCCGGGGCGCCTCGGTGTCCTCCTCAAGCCCCTGGCTCTCGGAGGGCTCGTCCGCCTCCGCCTCCTCACCCGGCTGCCTGGAGCTGAGGAACCATATGCCCAGCACCACCGCCAGGCATACCGCCGCCAGCGCGCCCCAGAGGATCGGGCCTCCCGGCCTCTTCGACGGCGCGGGCGTCCGTTCCCCCTGCCCCTCCAGCTCCGGCTTTCTCTCTGTCTCCAGCATCTTCCTCACGGCTCCCTGCCTCCCCGCGCAGGGGAGGCGAAAAATAACGCGCTACGCGCATTTTGCGTTTCGTAACAGTATAGCACATACGAACAGGGAAGTCAATTTGTCCGTCAGGCAAAAAAAGTGGGAATTCCCCGGCCTTCCCGCGGTCTTTTGCGCCGTCCCGCAGCGCCCGGCGGGCCTTGGAGGGGAAGTTCCAAGGCCCGCCGGCAAACCAGATGTATCATTGATCCATGTGGAATATCTTGCGCATCAGGCCGCACAACGCCTTGGGAAACTTCACCACGACCACCCGCATGAAAACACCCCCCTTTCCCGCTGCCGGATGATATATCAGCATATGAGCAAAAAGGATGTCCTGTTCATGGGTTTTTGGAAAAAATATGGGACGCCCCCCGATTTGCGGAAGGGCGTCCCCATTTTATTTGCTTTTGGCCAGCTCCCATTCCGGGAGCTCCTTGGCCTGTTCATAGAGCCGGACATAGCTCGCATGGCGGCTGGGGGCGATCTTCCCCGCCGCCACGGCCTCGCGCACGGCACAGCCCCGCTCCTTCACGTGGGCGCAGCCCTGGAACCGGCAGCTGTCCACAAAGGGGGCAAACTCCCGGAAGGCGGCGGCCAGCTCCCCCTTGGGGATGGCCTCCATCTGCTCCACGTCAAAGGCGGAAAACCCCGGCGTGTCCGCCACCAGCCCGTCCGCCACCTGGAACAGCTCCACATGGCGGGTGGTATGCCGCCCCCGGCCCAGCTTTTCGCTCACCTCGCCCACCTGGAGGGCGAACCCCGGCTCAAGGGCGTTGAGGATGCTGGACTTGCCCACCCCGGAGTTCCCCGTGAAGGCGGACACCTTCCCCGCGATGGCCGCGGCCAGCCCGTCCAGCCCCTCCCCCGTCTCCGCGCTCACCTGGAGGGTGACAAAGCCCGCCGAGCGGTACAGGCCCGCCAGGGCGTCCGCCCGTTCCAGGTCGCACTTGTTGAACACGATGAGGGGCTCGCACCCGTTCCGCTCCGCCATGGCCGCCATGCGGTCGATGAGGAACGGTTCGGTGACCGGGATCGCCCCGGCGCACACGATGACCATCTGGTCGATGTTGGCCACCGCCGGACGGCTGAACCGGTTTTTCCGGGGCAGGACGGCGTCCACCATGCCCGTCCCCTCTTCGGTGACGGTGATGTCCACCCGGTCCCCCACCAGGGGGGTGACCTTCTGGTGGCGTAGCTTCCCCCGGCCCCGGCACGGGATGGGCTCCCCCGCCCCGGTGTCCACATAGTAGAATCCGCTGAGGGCCTTGACGATCCGTCCCGTCATGAGTTGAAGTCGAGGGGATAGCTGCTCACCAGCAGCCCGTTGATATAGATGGATACCATCTGCACCCCCGAAGCGGTGGCGTTCTTGGAGAAGCTGCTGTTCATATCGGCGTCCACCGGGCTGTCGTGGATGGTCCTGTCCCCCACCACGATGCGCACGTTCACCGTGCCCTCATAACTGCCCAGATCCACGTAAATGGACTTGGTATTGGCCGCCCCCGCCACATCCAGGGTGGGCTCGGGCAGCTGGTCGCTCTCCACCGGCAGATCGCCGCCAGTGGGCTCGACCGCCGGCGGATCGCTCTCCGCCACAGGCTCCGGGCCCAGGCTCACCCACAGGTCGACGGCGGTATCCTTGTCCAGCTGGTCGCCCGGGTTGGCGCTCTGCCACATCACCCGGCCCTCGGCGTACTCGTCGCTGTGGTATTCACTGACCTTGCCCACCTTCAAGCCCAGCTGGGTGATCTGTTCCTGGGCCTGCTCCAAGGGGACGTTAAGGAAGTTGGTCACCGTGGCCTGCTTGACCTCCGGCCCCTTGCTGATGACGATGGTCACCTCGTCCCCCGGCTCCACCCAGGTATCTTTCTTGAGGCTTTGGGAGATGACATAGCCCTGGGTGATGGTATCGGAAAAGTCCTCCTCCTGCTTCACCTTCAGCCCCATCTCATCCTGGAGGGTCTGCAGGGCCTGCCGGTAATCCCAGCTCTCCACGCCGGGCATATACATCTTGTCCTCGCCGCCGCTGACGCTGACGGTAATGGTCATGGCGCCCTCCTTCACCTTTGTCTTGGCGTCGGGGCTCTGGGCGCAGATCTGGCCCTCGGGGTAGTCGGCGCTGAACACCGTGGGGCCCACCTCAAAGTCGAAGCCGTCCAGGATGGCCTTGTTCTGCTCCAGCTGCTCCACGGTGTAGCCCAGCAGACTGGGCACCTCATACTCCTGGGTTTCGGGGAACAGCAGGTCCTTGGCGAAGAAGTTCCAGAGGAAGTAGACGATGCAGCCGATGAAGGCCAGGATGAGCACCACTGCGGCCACCGCCGCGGCCACCCCGCCGCCCCGGCGGGGCGGCTCATCGTCGTAGTAGTCGTCCTCTTCCACCTCCCGGCGGCGCTGGCGCTCGGGCTGGGCCCTTTCCGGCTCCCGGCGCTCCACCGGCACCCGGACGGAGGTGGTGATCACCTTGGCGGGCACCACCTGGGTCGGCTCGTCCGGCTCCCCCGCGTTGGCGGCAAAGGGCTGGAAGTCCGGGTTCTTCCGGAATTCCTTCAGATCGTCCAGCATCTCGTCGGCGGAGGCATAGCGCTGGCCCAGCTCCGGGGCCATGGCCTTCATGGTGATGCTCTCCAGCGCCCGGGGCACCTCCGGGTTCAGGTCCCGGGGCGGCACGGGGATGGACTTGATGTGCTGGATGGCCACCGCCACGGGGGTGTCCCCCTCAAAGGGCAGCCGCCCGGTGAGCATCTCGTACAGCACCACGCCGGCGGAGTAGATATCGGTGCGGCAGTCCACGTGGCTGCCCTTGGCCTGCTCCGGCGAGATATAGTGTACCGAGCCGATGGCCTCCTGGGTCATGGTGTTCTGGGCGGCGCTGGCCAGCTGGGCGATGCCGAAGTCGGTGACCTTCACGCTGCCGTCCCGCAGCACCATGATGTTGTGGGGCTTGATGTCCCGGTGGATGATACCCCGGGAGTGGGCATGGCTCAGCGCCCGCATGATCTGGGTGATGAAGTGCACCGCCTCCCGCCAGTTCAGCGGCGTGCCCCGGCGCTGCATATACTGCTTGAGGGTCATGCCGTCAATCAGCTCCATGACGATGTAGTCCATCCCGTCGGACCGGCTCACATCGTACACCGAGACGATATTGGCGTGGGACAGCATGGCTACGGCCTGGGACTCGTCGTGGAAGCGGCGGCGGAAATCGGCGTCGCTGGCCAGCTCTGGCTTCAGGATCTTGACGGCCACCAGCCGGTTGAGCCGGTGGTCGCGGGCCTTGTACACCACGGCCATGCCGCCGGTGCCGATGCACTCCAGTATCTCGTATCGGTTGTCGAGCATTTTACCTATGTATTGATCCATGGTAAAGTCCTCCTATTTACAACTGCGCCAGCACGGCGGTCACATTGTCCGGCGCGCCCCGCTCCAGCGTCAGGCCGACCAGGGCGCGGCACAGCGCCTCGATTTCCGCCTCCCGGCGGCTGAGCTCCAGCAGCGTCTCATCGGGCAGCACATTGGTAAGCCCGTCGCTGCACAGCAGCAGGCGCCCGCCCGGCCCCGGCTCCAGCCGGGTCACATCGCATTCCACACGGCTGTCCACCCCCAGCGCCCGGGTGATGAGGTTCTTTTGGGGATGTACCCTGGCCTCGGCGGGAGTGATCTCCCCCCGCTCCACCAGCAGCTGTACCAGGGAGTGGTCCACCGTCACCTGGCGGATGCCGTCCCCTTCCAGCATATAACAGCGGCTGTCCCCAACGTTTGCCAGCCAGATCCCGTCCGGCAGGATCAGCGCCGCCACCAGGGTGGTGCCCATGCCCTCGTACTCCCGGTTTTCCCGGCTGAGGCGGTACACCTTTTCATTGGCCGCCCAACAGGCCTCCTTCAGCGTCCGCTCCGGGCCGCCCGGGGCGCCCTGGGCCATGGCCTCCTCCACCGTGTCGGCAAAGGCCTCCACCGCCACCGAGCTGGCCACGCTGCCCGCCCGGGCGCCGCCCATGCCGTCGCACACCGCCAGCAGGGCCGCCCCGCCCTCCATCTGACGGATGGCGTAGCTGTCCTGGTTGTCTTTCCGCAGACAGCCTATGTCCGTCATGCCATAAACCTTCAAGTCGATCCCTCCTCTGGGGTTTGGGTCTGCTCCATGATCTTCCGCCGCCGCAGCTGGCCGCAGGAGGCGTCGATGTCGCCCCCCAGCTTCCGCCGCACCGTGGCGGTGATGCCGTGGCCCTCCAGCCGCTGCTGGAACTGCCGCACCCGGCGGCTGGGCTTCAGCGGGGACTCCGCCACCTCGTTGAGCGGGATGAGGTTCACGTGCCCCGGCTGGCCCTTCAAGAGCCGGGCGAGCCGGTCGGCCTGCTCGTCCCCGTCGTTGACGCCGTCGATCATGGCGTACTCGTAGGAGATGCGCCGCCCGGTGGTCTCGAAGTACCGGCGGCAGGTCTCCATCAGCGTGTCCACCCCCACCGCCCGGTTCACCGGCATCAGCCGGGAGCGGGTCTCGTCGTCCGGGGCATGGAGGGAGACGCTCAACGTCAATTGTAACCCAAGCTGGGCCAGTTTGTCAATTTTCTTTACCAGCCCGCAGGTGGACAGGGAGATGTGCCGCATCCCGATGTTCAGTCCTTCCGGGTGGTTTACCAGGGTCAAAAACCGCAAAACGTGGTCGAAATTGTCCAGCGGCTCGCCGATTCCCATCATTACGATGTTGGAAACGGCCTCTCCGCTGTCCTTCTCGGTAAATATTACCTGGTCTAAAATCTCCGCCGGAGTGAGGTCGCGCACCTTCCCTCCCAGGGTGGAGGCGCAGAACACACAGCCCATATTGCACCCCACCTGGCTGGATACGCATACAGTATTCCCATGCTTGTAGCGCATCAAAACCGTTTCCACACAATTTCCGTCTCCCAGCCGCCACAAATATTTGATGGTCCCGTCCAGCTGGGACACCTGCTTGCGCTCCACCTTGGGGACGGTGAGGACGCAGGTCTCCTTCAGCTTTTCCCGGAGGGCGCGGGGCTGGTCGGTCATCTCGTCGAAGGACTCCACCCCCCGGTGGAGCCAGCGGAACACCTGCGCAGCCCGGAACCTGGGCTGGCCCAGCTCCTTAAAGTAGGCTTCCAGCTCTTCCGGGAGCATGGATTTCAAATCGGTCATTGGGGGTCACCCCTTTCTGCGCAGCTTGGCCGCGAAAAAGCCGTCCGTGCCGTGGATGTGGGGCCAGAAGGTCACCCGCCCCGGCTGTGTGCCCAAGTGGGGCAGGTCGAAGGGCTCGGCCGCGAAATCCGGGTGGTCTGACAAAAAGCCGTCCACGATCTCGTCGTTCTCCCGGCGCAGGAGGGTACAGGTGGAGTACACCAGCGCCCCGCCGGGGCGGACGTACCGGGCGCAGTTGTCCAGAATGGACCGCTGGACCCGGGGCAGGCCCTTGAGCGGTTCTGGGTCTTTATAACGTATGTCCGGCTTCTTTCGGATGATGCCCAGCCCCGAGCAGGGCACGTCGGTGAGCACCAGGTCGAAGCCGTCCAGCCAGTCCTCCCGGGTCTGGGCGGCGTTCTGGAGGGTGGGGTCTATCACGGACAGGCCCAGCCTGTCCCGCCCCGCCTCCAATAATTTGATCTTATGCGGGTGGATGTCGCAGGAGACCACTTCCCCCCGGTTTTCCATGGCGATGGCGGCGGCAAAGGACTTGCCCCCCGGCGCGGCGCAGCAGTCCAGCACCCGCTGGCCCGGTTCGGGCCCCGCCGCCAGCACCGCCAGCCGGGAGGCCGCGTCCTGGACGTAGAACTCTCCCCGCTGAAAGGCTTCCAGCCGTTCCAAATCGCCGGCGCCGGTGAGCAGCAGGCAGTCCGAAAGCCAAGGATGAATCTCTACCCTCCCCCCGGCGGCGCGCAGCTCCGCCCCCAGCTTCTCTGCGTCCGTTTTCAGCGTGTTCACCTGGGCGGCGGTGGGGGGCTGCTCATTGTCGGCCCTCAGAAGGGCTTCCGCGCCTTCCAGGCCCAGCAGGTCGATAAACTCCTCCACCAGCCACCGGGGGTGGCTGTACCGGATGGACAGGGTTTCGACGTTGCCTTTTCCCCTGATTTCCGGGGTTTCTTCCCGGAGAAGTGCCCGGAGCACCCCGTTCACCAGCCCCGCCGCCCGGGGATTGCGGCTGTGGCGTTTGGCCAGCTCCACCGCCTCGTTCACCGCGGCGCTGGGGGGGATCTTGTCCAGAAACAGGAGCTGGTATGCCGCCACCCGCAGGGAGCACAGCACCTTGATATCCAGCTTGTCCAGCTTCATGGAGCACAAGCGGGCCAGCCGCCAGTCCAGCAGCAGCCTGTTTTGCAGCACCCCGTAGCACAGCCGGGTGGCCAGCGCCCCGTCCCGGCGGTCCAGGCCCTGCTCCCGGATGGCGTGCTTCAGGTGGCCGTCCGACCAGGCCCCCTGGCGCTCACAGGCGGCCAGGGTCAGCACCGCCGTCTCTCTGGGATTGCCCATAGCGTCACTCCTGTTTCGTCAATACCGTCCCCACAGGGATGGGGTGCCCCAGCAGGAACGCGGGGGCGGCCATGGCCTTCTTGCCGTCGGGCTGGAGCTCCAGAATGTCCAGCACCCCGCCGTCCCCGCAGGCAACGCGCAGGCCCTTTTTGTCCGCCTGCAAAACGGCGCCCGGGGCCTTGTTGGTGCTCTCACCAGACAGCGCCGTGCGCGGGATCTTGCACCGGATGCCGTCCAGCACCGCTGTGGCGGTGGGCCAGGGATACAGTCCCCGCGCCTGGTCGTGGAGCTGACGGGCGGTTTTGTTCCAGTCCATGGGGGACAGCTCCCGGGACAGCATGGGGGCGTGGCTGGCCAGGGCCTCGTCCTGGGGAACGGGCTTCGCCGTCCCCGCTTCCAGCTCCCGCACCATCTCCACCAGCAGCGGCCCGCCCATCTGCGCCAGCCGGTCAAAGAGCTGGGCGGCGTTCTCGTTGATATCGATGGGGGTTTTGGCCTGGGCCAAAATGTCCCCGGTGTCCATCCCCTCGGCCATGCACATGATGGTGACGCCGGTCTCGTCGTCTCCATTCAAAATGGCCCAGTTGATGGGGGCCGCCCCCCGGTAGCGGGGCAGCAGGGACGAGTGGACGTTGACGCACCCCAGCCGGGGCAGCTCCAAAATGTCCACGGGCAGGATCTTCCCGTAGGCCGCCACGGCGATGAGGTCAGGTTTCAGCTCTTGCAAAATGCCCAGCGCCTCGCCGTCCCGCATTTTGGCGGGCTGGTAGACGCTCAGGCCCAGCTCCAGCGCCCGCTCCTTCACCGGGGACTGCTGGAGCTTCATCCCCCGGTTCTTCGGCTTGTCCGGCTGGGTGAACACCCCGCAGATCTCGTGCCCCGCGTCCGCCAGGGCGTTCAGCGACGGCACGGCGAAGTCCGGGGTGCCCATAAAGACGATCCTCATCTGCCGCTCCCCTCTTCCGCCTCCATGGCGTCGATCTCCTCCGGCGAGTACAGCTCATCGGCGTGCTCCACAAAGAGGTGGCCGTCCAGATGCTCCAGCTCGTGGCAGAAGCACCGGGCCACCAGCTCCTCCCCGGTGACCTCGAAGGGCTTGCCCTCCCGGTCCTGGGCCCGGACGGTGACCACGTTGGGACGCTCCACCCAGCCGTATTTGCCGGGGACGCTGAGACAGCCCTCCCAGCCCTCCTGCTCCCCGGACTGCTCCACGATCACCGGGTTGACCAGCTCGATCATGTTCTCCTCGGCGTCCTCCACCACCACCACCCGGCGCAGGATGCCGATCTGGGGGGCGGCAAGGCCCACGCCGCCGGCGTTAGCCAGCGTCTCCTTCATATCGTCCAGCAGCCAGTGGAGCTTGCGGTCAAACTTCTCCACCGGGCGGCAGGTTTTCGCCAGGGCGGGGTCGCCCTGGGTCAGGATCTTTCTCAGCGCCATTGTCGGTTCCTCCTATCAATCCAGCGGGTTCAGATCGGCAAACAGGGCCACGCCCCGGTTTTGCTTATCCGCCTGGGCCTGACGGAGCAGATGCGCCGTCAGCAGCCGCATGGCTTTTGTATTTTGGGTATTCAATATCAGCCGGTAGCGGTAGCGGTCGTTCACCTTGGCCACCGCCGCCGGGGCGGGCCCCAGCAGCCGGTGGGGCGTCCCGGCGTATGGCTCTTGCCTCAACGCGGCGCTCAGCGCGTCCCGCAGACGCAGCAGCGCCCGGAGCACCGCCGTCTCCTCCAGGCCGGAGGCACACAGCACGAACAGGTCGCACAGGGGCGGAAGCCCCCGCAGCCGGCGTATGCCGATCTCCTGTTCATAAAAGCTGTCGTAGTCCTGGCGGGCGGCAAATTGGATCACATCGTTGTCCGGGGTGAAGGTCTGGATCACCGCCCGGCCCGCTTTCTCTCCCCGTCCGGCCCTCCCCACCACTTGGGTGAGCAGGGAGAAGGCCCGCTCCGGCGCGTGGATGTCCCCGGTGTACAGCAGCTGGTCCGCCGACACCGCCCCCACCAGGGTGACGTTCTCAAAATCCAGCCCCTTGGCCACCATCTGGGTGCCCAGCAGGATGGGGACGCGCTCCTTTCGGAACTTCTCCAGGATACTCTCGTGGCTGTGGACGGCGGACACCGTGTCCGCGTCCATGCGCAGCACCTTTGTGCCCGGGAACAGGAGGTTCAGCTCCTCCTCCACCTTCTGGGTACCCGCCCCCACGAAGTCCAGCAACCCCCCACAGCTGGGGCACCGGTCCGGCAGGGGCTGGGACCAGCCGCAGTAGTGGCACATCAGCCGCCGGTTGGCGGAATGGTAGGTCAGGTGGACGGAGCACCGGGGGCAGGTGGGGGTCTCGCCGCACTCGCCGCAGGTGACCATGCGGCTGGCCCCCCGGCGGTTGAGGAACAAAATGGCCTGTTCCCCCCGGTCGATGGTTTCCTCCAGCATGCCGGCCAGGGGGGCGCTGATGGCGCCGCCGTTCCCCCGGCGCAGCTCGTCCTTCATGTCCACGACGGCGACTTGGGGCAGGGCCTGTTCATTGTACCGTTCCCTCAACTCGAACAGGCGGTACTCCCCCTGTTTGGCGCGGTACATGGTCTCGATGGACGGGGTGGCCGACCCCAGCAGCAGCAGCGCCCCCGCCTTGTGGCAGCGGTACCGGGCTACCTCCCGGGCGTGATACCGGGGGTTCTGCTCCGACTTGTAGGACGGCTCCTGCTCCTCGTCCAAAATGATGACGCCCAGATCGGGCAGGGGGGCGAACACGGCAGAGCGGGTGCCCACCACCACCCGGGCCTCCCCGCGCCTCGCCCGCTTCCACTCATCGCACCGCTCCCCGGCGGACAGGGACGAGTGGAGTATGGCCACCTCATGGCCGAAGTGGGAGGTGAATATCCGCATGAGCTGGGGGGTGAGGGCGATCTCCGGCACCATGACCAGGGCGGTTTTGCCCCGCTCCAGCAGGGTGTGGATCAGCTTCAAATACACCTGGGTCTTGCCGCTGCCCGTGACGCCGTACAGCAGGGCGGCCCCGCCGCCCTGCCCGGTGAGGGCCAGCAAACCCTCATAGGCCGCTTCCTGCTCCCCGTTCAGCTCCACCGGGGCGGCCCGCTCATATACGGGCGTCTGGGGGCGGCGGTACACCTCCCGCCTGGACAGGGTGAGCACACCCATCCGCTCCAGTGTATGCAGGGTGGCCATGGACGCGCCAGTGAAATAGCACAGCTCCTTGGCGGAGGTCTCTCCCGCCGCGCAGATGGCCTCCCCGGCGGCGTATTGGAGGGGGGCCCGCCGCCGCTTGGGGGCCAGCAGGGCCATGGCGTCGCCGGCATCCATAGCCAGGGCGGCGACCAGCTCCTGCTTGTCGCCCACGCCCCGCTGGGCGCTGGCCTCCCGGACGACGATCCCCTTTGCCTCCAGGTCCCGCAGGGCAGGGCCGGGGTTGGACACGCCGAAGGCCGTCCGTATCTTCCCCTCTTCCGCCCAGCCGCCGCCCGCGAACAGCAGCTCCACCAGCTTTTGGGCCCGTTTGGACTCCCCCGCCGCCCCATAGGCCGCCTCCCGGTCCACGCCGGGGGCGACACGCCAGCAGTCTTTGAGGGAAAACCACAGCCCCGCCGGGAGCATGGCGCGCATGGCGTCGTACACGGTGCAGAAGTAGTGCTCCCGCATCCACAGGGCCAGCCGGAGGCTGCCCCCGTCCAGCAGCGGTTCCTCGTCCAGCAGGGCCAGGACGGACTTCAGCCTATCTGTGTCCTCCCGCTGCCCCAGGGCCAGCACGATGCCGTCGCAGGTCCTGTTTCCCCGTCCGAAGGGCACCGCGCAGCGCATACCGGGCCGCAGCGCCCCTTCCAGGGCGGGGGGGACCAGGTAGTCATAAGGCCGGTCGATGGCATAGGTGGCCGCGGACACGGCGATTTTCCCGATGCTGGCCACCTGTTCCACCTCTTTCTAAGCCTAAAAGGGCAAGCAATCCGCCCGCTTGCCCTTTGGGGGTCAAATCTCTACTTCTCCGTTCTCCTCGGCGTCCCCTTCCTCGCAGGGCGCGCACTCGTCCGCAAGCTCCGGGACGAGGGTGCCGTCGGCCACCTCCCGGATGGCCAGGGACACCGCCTTTTCCTCCAGCGGTTCGCCGGATACCTCCGCCTCGCTGGACAGCTTCCGGGCCCGGCTGGCGACTAAATTCACCAGCATATAGCGGCTGGGCACCTGCACCAGCAGTTCCTTGATGGGGGGGTAGAGCAGCATAATGATCGTTCCTTTCCGAAATCAGGTTTTATTTTCTCCGCTTTGCGGGCCGATGATGCTCTGGGCCAGGTGGAGCCGCTTCTGGGTGCGGCTCTGCTCCGCCTGGAGGATGGACTGGATCTCCCCGGCGGCGTTCATCACCGTGTCGTTCACCACCAGGTAGTCATACCGCACGCACTCCCGGCACTCCTGCCGGGCCTTCTCCAGCCGGCGCTGGATCACCGCTTCCTCATCGGTGTTGCGCCGGTGGAGCCGGCGGGACAGCTCCTCGATGGAGGGCGGGATCAGGAAGATGAGCACCGCCTCGGGGCAGCGCTCCCGCACCTTGGCCGCGCCCTGGACCTCGATGTCCAGCAGCACGTCCACCCCCTGGTCCAGCTGCTCCCGGATAACCTTCAGCGACGTGCCGTAGTAGTTGCCCACGTACTCGGCGTACTCCAGCAGCTCGTCGGCGGCAATCATCCGCTCAAACTCCTCCCGGGAGACGAAATTGTAATTCACCCCGTCCTGCTCCCCGGTGCGGGGCTGGCGGGTGGTAAAGGACACGGAGAAGTGGATGTCCCGCCGGGAGCTCAACAGCTCGGCGATGACGGTGCTCTTCCCCACTCCCGAGGGGCCGGACAGCACGATCAGCTCCCCCCGCGTTTTCTTCTGTGCCGCGCTCATGGCGTCTCCTCCTCTGCTCCGGCCCCGTCCCCGAACCGGGCGGATATCTGCCCGGTGGGCAGGGACGACCAGACCACGTGTCCGCTGTCCATCACCAGCACCGATTGGGTCTTGCGGCCGAAGCTGGCGTCGATGAGCACGCCCCGCTCCCTGGCCTCCTGCCCCAGCCGCTTCACCGGGGCGGAATCCGGGCTGACGATGGCCACCACCCGCTGGGCGGACACCATGTTACCAAATCCGATGTTGACCAGTTTCATGCCGTCACTCCAGATTCTGGACCTGCTCGCGGATCTTCTCGATCTCCGCCTTCATGTCCACCACCCGGCGGGTGATCTCAATATCGCTGCACTTGGAGCCGATGGTGTTGGTCTCCCGGTTGAACTCCTGGATGAGAAAATCCAGCTTCCGGCCCACCGCGCCCCCCGCGGCCAGCAGCTCCCGCAGCTGGCCCAGGTGGCTGTGCAGGCGCACCGTCTCCTCGTCCACCGCCACCTTGTCGGCGAAGATGGCCGCCTCGGTGAGCAGCCGCCCCTCGTCGATCTGGGTGTTCTGGAGCACGTCCCGCATCCTGGCCTCCAGCCGGGCCCGGTAGTCGTTCACCGTCTGGGGGGAGCGCTCCTCCACCTCGCCCAGCAGACGCTCGATGGTGTCCGCCCGGCCCAGGATGTCGGCCGCGAGGCGCTCGCCCTCCCTGGAGCGCATGGAGTTGAAGTCCTCGATGGCCAGCCCCAGCACCGTGAGCAGACGCTCCTTCATCTCGTCCAGGTCCTCTTCCCGCTTCTCCACCGTCAGCACGTCGGGGAACCTGGCCAGATCCGTGGGATAGTATTCCCTCCTGGCCCTGCCCAGCCCCAGCTCATGGAGCTTCTGGAGGGCTTCCACATAGCTTTTCGCCAGCTCCTCGTTCACGGTGACCACCACATCGTCCCCGTGGTCCCGGGTGATGGTGACGAACACGTCCACCTTGCCCCGGGCCACGCCGCCCTGCACCTTGGACTTCATGGCGTCCTCGGCGAAGATATACGCCCGGGGCATCTTCACCGTACAGTCCAGATACCGGTTGTTCACCGAGCGCAGCTCCACCACGATCTGCACGCCCTCAAAGCTCTGCTCCCCCCGGCCGTAGCCGGTCATGCTTTTCACCATATCGGTCTCCCGCCTTTCAATGGACCGCCCGCTGGACGCGGGCGATATATACCGCGATCAGCCTGCTGAATCCGTAATCATACGCCAGGAACACAAGATTTGCCGCCAGATACAGCAGCCACACCGCTCCCCCCAGCGCCGGGGGCAGGGAGGCCAGCACGGCCCCCATCATGGTCAGGTAGAGCGCCGTGAAGGCGGCGTTGAAGAAGGCCAGCTTCAAAAGGTACTCCACCGGCTTCTTCCGCAGTCCTTCCGCCAGGGACTTCACCATGGGGTATAGCCCGAACAGGACGGCGAACAGCAGGGCGCACAGTTTGTCCGGGGCCAGCAGCAGCGCCAGGATGGAAGCCCCCGCCCAGCACAAAAAACCCGCCTTCAGCCCCACCGAGACCACCGCCGCGGCGGGCAGCAGGCCCGCGGCCGCCACGATGCCCCACCGCCCCGTGGGGGCGATGCAGGCCAAATACACCAAAATCACCGCCAGCGCGCCCAGGACGGCCGGGAACGCCACCTTTGCCGCCGCGTTTTTCCTTCTCATGTCAGCGGCAGCCCCCGCACATACAGTTCATGCACATCAGGGCGGTGCAGCAGTCCATCCCGTCGCACTGGGCCCCCGCCATGTCCGGCTGGTAGCCGTAGCCCCCCCGCTGCATCATGCTGAAGGCCTGGCGGTACTCCATGTTGCCCGGATCCATCTGGACGGCGATCTGGTAGTTCTGCCGC
This sequence comes from Clostridiales bacterium, assembly GCA_014799485.1. The sequence goes on from JAAVHY010000009.1 coordinate 38,725, forward strand.
GCCTCGTCCAGCCAGCCCCGGCGGTAGGCGACGGAGCCCATGAGGAAATACCACTCCCCGTTCCGGGACGCCCCCTGGAGGAGCCGCTCCGCCCCGTCCAGATCCCCCCGGCTGACCGCCTGCCGGGCCTGGGCGTACACGCTGCCCCCGGTGCTCTGCCGCTGCTGCTGGTAGGCCGAGCCGCCGTACCCGTAGCTATAGCCGCTCTGGGCCGCGCTCCCGCCCCCATAGGCGGAGCCGCCAACCGCCCGGGCCTTGGTGACGGCGTCGTAGGCCTGGTTGATCTCCTTCATCTTCTCCTCGGCCAGGTCGGCCAGGGGATTGTCCTGATAGTTGTCCGGGTGGTATTTCCGGGCCAGCTCCCGGTACGCCTTTTTGATCTCGTCGTCGCCGGCGTCAGGGCTCACGCCCAGCACCTCGTAGGGATCTCTCATGGGGCTTCCACCTCCCCTTTCTCATTTCTTTCCACCGGCCGTCCAGCACGGCGCCCTGCACCGCGGGCAGTCCGAGGCATAGTATGTTTTCCACGATGGGCGTCCACCGCCCCAGCTCCAGCAGTCCGGCCGCGCTCCCCGCCAGCCGCAGGGAGTGGGTGGCCGTGGTGTCCAGGTACTCCCGGTTTTCCCGGGCCTGTCCCTGAAACCGGGCGTCCAGAGGGTTGTAGCGGCCCTTTTTCCTGTCGTCGTCCAGGTCGTCCCAGGCGTCCATCAGGTACACCCAACGGCCCACATGATAGAGCAGCTGCCCCAGGGCCCGCCGCTCCCCTTCCCCGGGGAGCTCCTGGGCGGCGCAGGCCAGTATGCCGGCAAAGGCGTCCGCCGCCCGGTCCAGCTGGGGGGACCGCTGCTCCTCCAGCTCCCGCAGGCGGGCCAGCCCCTCCCGCACACGCCGGTCGAACCCGGGCTGGGCGTCTGCCGCGCGGCGGTAGGAGCGCCGGAACAGCCAGCCCGCGAAACGGTAAGGCAGGCCGGTGAAAAAGCCGTGGTCCGCCACATCGTCGGACAGCTTGTGCCAGGCGAGGATCACGCTCTGGTCGGCGGCGGCGTCCATCTGCCCCCCCGCCGCGCAGGCCCGCGGCTTTCGGAACGGATACGCCGGACAGCGGCGGGCGCACTGCCCGTCCCCGCCCGCCCCCGCCATGAGCAGGATGGCCAGGAAGGTGAAGTCATATTGCAGGGTGAACCGGGCCAGCGGCCCATGGCGGTCCCCCAGGGCGTGGCACAGGCCGCAGTAGGCGCTCTGGTAGGCGTCCTTCTGCTCCTGGTCCAGCCGTCCCAGGGCGGGGCGGACATAGCCGAACATCTCAGCCGCCGTCCTGGCTCAGGGAGACCACCACCGTGTAGCCGGCGGGGTTGACCACGCCCACATCGGTCGAGCTCCCGGCGCTGTCCAGGTAGATGATGGCGGGCGCGGTGTGCTGCCCCGCGGCCGCGTTGATTTCTTTCAGATCCGCCGCCACCCGGATGTTCTCCTCAGTGAGCTCATCCAGCAGGGCCGCCGTGCCCCGGACCTTCACCGGAAGGACCTGGGTGATGATGCCGGACTGCCAGCCCTCCGGCACGTTGACCGCGCTGATGTTGACGGCCTGGAAGACGCGGGTCTCCACCCCCCGCTTGACCACCTTGATGGTCACCTTCACCTCGCTGATGCCGCTGAGGTTCTCCAGCTGGTCGTCCAGCGGGATGGGGACGGTGATCTCACCGCCGTTCTCCACGGTATTGTCGTCCAGGGCGGCCAGGTCAATGGTGGTCAGGGTGATGGCCCCCTGGTTCACCAGGGTATCCACCGCCTCCCGGGTGCCCGCCACCATGATGGACTCGGCGTCCGGCGTGATCCGCACGTCCCGCTCGCCCAGGCCGCCGCCCTCCACGATCTTGACCTCCAGGGGGATCTCCGCCGTGGCCCGGATGGGGAAGGACGTGTAGATCGTGTCCACGTCACAGCTGATGTCCAGATCCGGGTCCAGCGGGTCGCCGCTGGCGCCGATGAGCTGGAAGGGGAAGTAATCCCCCACCGGCTCCGTCAGATCCTCCCCGGTGACGATGACCTTGGCATAGGCCACCTGGTTGACCAGCTCCGCCCGGCCGCTGATGGTCAGGGCGCCGGGGCTGAACAGGAATTCGTCCTTGTCCCCGGACAGGTAGCCCTCCGCCGCCGTGCCCTGGAACTCGCCCCGGATCTCGATGCCCTCCCGGCGCAGGGAGCGGGCCACCTCCACGTTCACCGCGGTGCCGCCGCCCCCGCTGATGTATTCCACATCGCCTTCGCTGACGCCGCTGCCGCTGGGCAAACGGGTGGTATAGACCACCCGGTGGGTGCCCTCCGAGCTGATGCTGGACACGTTGGCGATGATCTGGGGCGGATTGTCGTTCAATGTGGCCAGGATCATGGGCGTGGCCCGCACGGTGATATTGACGGTGATGTTCTCGTTGACGATCATCAGCCCCCGGTCCTCCAGGATGTCCACCCCCTCAAAGGTGACGGGGAGGCGGAAGCTCTGGGGCTCCTTGTTCTCATCCCGGGAGGTCACCCATAGCCACAAAGAGATGGAAATCAGGACAGAAAGGATCACATAGAGTATTTTGCTGTCAAGAATCTTCTTTCCCATTGGAATTATCTCCCTTGATGCCCTTGAATACGCTGGACAAACGGGCGGCGGCGGTGGGCTTGCTCTCCTCCTCGGCGTCGGGCATCAGCTCCAGCCGAAGCATCCGCTCCAGGGTCTCCGGCGACAGGTGCCGCTTGAGCATCCCGTTGACGGCCACCGAGATGGAGCCCGTCTCCTCCGACACGATGGCCACCACCGCGTCCGAGTTCTCGCTGATGCCGATGCCCGCCCGGTGGCGCATACCCAGATCCCGGCTCAGGTTTACGTTGCCGGACAGGGGGAGCATACAGCCCGCCCCCACGATGCGCCCGTTGCGCACGATCACCGCCCCGTCGTGGAGGGGCGCTTTGTTCCAGAACAGGTTTTTCAGCAGCTCGGCGGACACCTGGCAGTCCAGCGCAGTGCCGGTTTTGAGCACGTCGTCCAGCAGGGTGCGCCGCTCGAACACCATCAGCGCCCCCACCTTGTCATGGGACAGGGAGGTGTAGGCCTCCGCCGTCTCCTTGACGGCGGTCTCCAGGTCGTTGCTGTAGTTCTCCGCCACGAACAGCTCCTTGATCTTGCCGCTGCCCATCTGCTCCAGGAACCGGCGCAACTCGGGCTGGAAGAGGACGATGAGGGCGATGACCCCCAGCTCTACCGCGTTGTTCAGCACCGTGCGGATGACCCTCAGACGCCACACATTGGCCAGCGCCATGGCCACCACGATCAGGGCGATGGCCTTGACCACCTGCCCGGAGCGGCTGCGCCGGACAAAGCGGAACAGGTGATAGATACCGAAGGCAATGATGGCCATGTCCAAAATATCTTTGAACTCGATGAGTTTCAGATATTTCAGATACTCCGACGCCGATTGCAGCGTCTGTAAAATGGCGTCCATGGGCGACCGCTCCTTCCCCGGAAAATGCGCGTGACAAACCACTGCCGCATTGCGGCATTATTGGGTATTATATCTTATCCGGCTGAGGTTGGCAAGTAAATCAGGGAGAATTAAGAGAAAATTCACGGAGGGAGGCGGCAAAAAGCAAAGGCGCGGCTTGCGCCGCGCCCTTGCCCTCACGGTTTCGCCGCCCCGGCCAGCTCGCGTATGGCCGCCGCCGCCCGATCCACCTGGTCCGGGCGGTTGAAGGCAGAGAAGCTGAGCCGGACGGTGCCCGTCTCCTGGGTGCCCGCCGTCTGATGGGCCAGTGGGGCGCAGTGCAGGCCCGCCCGCACCGCGATGCCCCGCCTGGCCAGCCCCTCGCCCAGCTCTTCGCAGTCCATGCCGTCCAGGACGATGGAGCACAGGCCGCTCTGGCTGTCTCCCCGGAACACCGTCACCCCAGGGACGCGCTCCAGCCGGTCCATCATCCGGCAGGCCAGCGCCCGCTCGTGGCGGTGGATGCGGGCGATGCCCGTCCGGCTGACGAATTTCATCCCCGCCAGCAGGCCCGCCGCGCCGCACACGTTGTGGGTGCCCGCCTCCAGCCGGTCGGGCAGGAAATCCGGCATATCCTGGCTGGCGGACAGGCTGCCCGTCCCGCCGTAGAGCAGGGGCTGGGCGTCCGCGCCGCACAGCAGCAGCCCGGTGCCCTGGGGGCCGTACAGCCCCTTGTGCCCAGGCATGGCCACGAACGCCGCCCCCCAGCCCTCCAGGTCCACCGGGAGCACCCCGGCGGACTGGGACGCGTCCACGATGAGGGGCACGCCCCGCTCCCGGCACAGCCGCGCGATCCGCTCCACCGGCTGGATAAAGCCGAACACGTTGGACACGTGGTTGCAGATGACCGCGTCCACCCCCGGGGTCACCTCCCGCTCAAAGGCGGCGTACACCCCGTCCGGGTCGAACAGCGGCCCCGCCGCCACCTTGACCTTTACGCCGGGTATGGCGCGGAGGGGCCGGGTGACCGCGTTGTGCTCATAGCCGGAGACCACCGCCGTCCCCCCCGGCCTGACCAGGGAGCGGATCGCGATGTTCAGGCCGTGGGTAGCGTTGCCGGTCAGCACCACCCGCTCCGGGTCGCCGGCGTGGAACAGCATGGCCGCCTGCTCCCGCATCTGGTACATGAGCTCCGCCGCCCCCATGCCCGGGGCGTGGCCCCCCCGGCCCGGACTGGCCAGATGGGTCATCGCCCAGGCCGTGGCCCGGGGCACCGTCCGGGGCTTTTCCAGCGTGGTGGCGGCACTGTCGAAATAGATCATGGCTTCACCTCGCTGTACTCCCCTTCCGCCGTCTGGAGGAACACCTGCTTGGGGGCCATGCCCTCCCGGCGCAGCACCGTCAGCGCGTCGGTGAGCCGCCGCTCCTGGATGCGCACGCAGTATCCGCAGCCCTCCTTGGAGATGACCTTGGGCGAGCGCTGGACCCAGCCGGGAATGCCCACCCGCTCCAGCACGTGGGCGGTGCGTTGGGCATAGGTGAGCGAGCGGCAGATGATGAGATAATAGACCATGGGCCCACCATTCCTTTCCCTGTTTCTCGAGGAACGCAAAAACGCTCCTCACAGGACATCGTATGCCCTATGAGAAGCGTTGGTGCAAGGGGTTCAAGACCAGGGACGCGCCGCGTCCCCAGCCCCAAAATCTACTTTTCTTCAATGAGCGCCACCGCGTGGGCGGCGATGCCCGCCCCCGTCCCGGTGAAGCCCAGGCCCTCCTCGGTGGTGGCCTTCACGCTCACCCGGGCGGGATCGACCCCCATAACGGCGGCCAGCTTTTCCCGCATCAGCGGGATGTGGGGGGCCAGCTTGGGCCGCTGAGCCAGCACGGTGGCGTCCACGTTGCCAATCATATAGCCGTTTTCTCCCAGCACTTCCACGACCCGTTTCAGCAGCGCCAGACTGTCCGCCCCCTCGTAGGCGGGGTCGTTGTCCGGGAACAGCTTACCGATGTCCCCCAGCGCCGCCGCCCCCAGCAGGGCGTCCATGACGGCGTGGGTCAGCACGTCCGCGTCGGAGTGGCCCAGCAGCCCCTTTTCATAGGGGATGTCCACCCCGCCCAGGATCAGCCTGCGCCCTTCCACCAGGCGGTGTACGTCATAGCCATGTCCGATCCTCACTGTACCGCCGCCTCCTCCGCCAGCGCCTCCCCGATGAGCAGGTCGGTGGGGGTGGTCAGCTTGATGTTCCGCTCGTCCCCCTGGGTGAGCACCACCTTCATGCCCAGACGCTCCACGGCGGCGCAGTCGTCGGTGATCTGGGCCCCGTCGTCCAGCGCCTTTTGCAGCGCCGCCCGGATCAGGTCGCCGTCAAACACCTGGGGGGTCTGGACGGCATACAGGTCCTCCCGCTCCAGCGTCCGCTCCACGATGCCGTCATGGGCTGCCTTCACGGTGTCCTTCACCGGCACGGCGGGGGCCGCGGCGCCGCTCACCAACCCTTGGGCGATGGCATCCTCGATCACCTGCGCCGTGACGAAGGGCCGGGCCCCGTCGTGGATGGCGATGAGGGGGGCCTTGCGGCTGCATTCCAGCGTCCCCATCCGGGCGGACTGGACGCGGGTGTCCCCGCCCCGGATGACCTTGGCCACCTTGGTCAGCCCAAAGTCCTGGCACAGCCGGGCGACGTCCGGCACCAGCTCCTCCCGGGTGACCACCACCACCTCCGCCACGCCGGGGGCCTGCTGGAACGCCTCCAGGCAGCGCACGATGACAGGCACGCCGCCCACCTGGGCCAGCACCTTGTCAAACCCCATCCGGGTGGACGAGCCCGCGGCCACCACCACCGCGGAGCAGACCGGCCCCGTCTCCTTTTTCCGTCTGCGGAAAAGGCCCATTCGTACATCCTCCTTTTGCGCAAAAAGGAGCCTTCCGGCCCCTCTCGCTTGCGATCCGTTTTTTTGCGTTCTAATGACTCAGCGCGCTGTCCACGCTGCTCTCCACCGTCTCATAGGGCAGGCTCTGGGCCAGCACCAGCTCGGAAATGAGGATCTGCTTGGCGGTGTGGAGCATCTTCCGCTCCCCGTTGGACAGGCCGCGCTGGTTCTCCCGCTGCCGCAGGCCCTTCACCACCCGGGCCACCTCCAGCAGGTCGCCGCTCTTCAACCGCTCCAGGTTCTCCCGATACCGGCGGTTCCAATTCTGGGTCATATCCACCTCGATGCCTTCCATGGCGTCCATGAGCTCCGCCGCCTTGTCGCCGGACACCACAGGGCGCATCCCGATGCCGCCGGTGTTGTCGGTGGGCACCATGACCACCATATTCCCCACGGACAGCTTGAGCTGGTAATACTCCTGCACCTGCCCCGCCACCTTGCGCTCCACGATGGAGTCGATCACACCCGCCCCGTGCATCGGGTGGACTACCTTATCGCCGATCTGAAACAATCCCTCACCTCCAAAATACGCATATCTCTCCAGAAATATTATACCCGTTTCCTCCTGGCAAAGCAACCATTTTTCTGAATTTTTTCTGAAATTTTCCACGAAAAAACCGTCTCTCAGCCCGTTTCCCCCAGGAATTTATACCAAAGAGCGCCATTTCCTGTCGGGTTTTGCGCCATCCCGGGGAGGACGCCCCTATCCCGCGGGCGCAAAAAACCGCGGCGGCCTTCCGGCCGCCGCGGCGGGTCTTCCCGCTGTTTACTTGTAGAAGTCGTGACCCCCAATGGTCGCCACATAGGTCTTGTTCTTGGAGGCGTAGCTCCTGGCCCCGGCCCCGTTAAAGAACAGGGCCTCGGGCACTACCTGCGCGCCGTCCAGCACCAGCATGGCCGCCACCATGGACTCCTCGTTGGGCTCCCGGTAGATGGACCCGGTGGCTGCGGGGCTGAACTGGTTCTTCTGGAACAGCACGTCGTACAGCGTGTTGGGGAACTTGGGGTCGCTCACCCGGTTCATCACCACGTTGCCCACGGCGATCTTGCCCTCCAGGGACTGGTTGCCGCTCTCAGCGTGGATGATCCGGGCCAGCCAGATCACCATGTCCCGGTCGTAGGCCGTCTCGCCGGAGGCCAGGTAGGGCTCCGCGCCCTCCACATGGGCCAGCAGGACCTGCCCCGTCCCCGCGTCGTAGTCCACCGCCAGGTTGAACACCCGGGCCAGCTGACGCACAGGCGCCGCGATCCGGCCGTTCAGCCAGCTCAGGCCCCCTTTGACATAGAGGTAGCGGCCGTTGGCCACCAGATAGGACGCCTCGGCGCCGGCAATGAAATCCAGATCCGCGGTCACCACGTCGGCGGCGTACTCCACCTCGGGCTCCCCGGCCTCTTCACCCTCGGCCCCGGCGCTCTCCACCGGCACCACGTCGATCACGGTGGAGGCGTTGACGGTAACGGCCCCGTTCGCCTCCTCCACCATGGCCTCCGCGTCCAGCATGGACACGAAGGAGCTCACTGTCACATAGCACACGCCGTTTCGCATTTCGTACTCTACGGCCTGAACAGGTTCGCCATCCAGCACGATGGCGCTGGTCACTTCCTCGGTCTCCGGGCTTTCCGTGGGGATCTCCTCAAAGACTTCATCGGAGGTCTCGGCCAGCGCGGGCAGGATAAGGCTCACGACAGCGAGGATGGCCAGCAAAAGGCTGGCTGCTCGTTTTTTCATGAAATCTCTCCTTATTACAATTTGTTCTCAAATTGTAACCATATTGTAACTTATTCAAAACCGTTTTGCAACCTTTCGGATTCAGCAAAACAGCCGAACCTCTCATTTTGAAAGGCTCGGCTGTTGTGCAAATTATACAATTTTGACCATTTTCTCCAAAATCTGATTGGAATTTTCTGGATGGCTCAGCGGTAAAACCAATGACATCCAATGGTGGTCACATAGGTCTGATTTTCCATGACCCAGTGGTTATTTGTCAATTCAGGGGCGATAAAGTACAGGCTGTCCCCCGCCGCCCTGGCCCCGTCCAGCACCAGCTTGGCGGCCAGCACGCTCTCCTGGGTGGGCTCGTCATAGACGGTGCCATTGGCCACCGGCGTGAACTGCACGCCCCACTGGCGGTCGAAGATCACGTCGTAAACGGTATTGGGGAACTCCCCGCTGGCCGCCCGGTTGAGCACCACCGTGCCCACCGCCAGCTTGCCCAGCAGCGGCTCCCCCCGGCTCTCGGCGGAGATGATGCGGCTCATCCAGTACAGCTCGTCCTCGGTGTAGGGGGCCGGACCGGGCCGCCCCGACCCCCGGGTGAGGGTCACGCCGTCCCGGGCGCTCCAGTCCACCCGGCCGCCCAGCGCCTGGGCCAGCACCCGGATGGGCACCAGGGTGGTGCCGCCCTCCAGCCGCACGCCCTGGGGTATGTACAGCGCCCGGTCGTTTACCGTCAGCCACTGGTCACCGGGCCTGGCGCGCAGGGTCAGGCCCTCCCCCCGCACCCAGGCCGCGCCGTTCTCCCAGGAGACGGCGGCGTCCGGCGCCAGTATCCCGGCCACCGTGCGCAGGGATACGTAGGTGGTGTTCCCCCCCACCAGGCGGGCCCGGGTCTGGTTCCACAGGTTTTGCCCGTTGACGGTCAGTACGTTCGCCGCCGAAGCGGGCAGGACCAGCGCCACCGCCAGCGCCAGCCCCAAAACAGCTCGTTTGATCTTCATGCTCTGTCACTCCTTGGGGTTGGTTATGGAAACATTGTAACCGTTTTGTAACCATCCGGCAAGCCACAATGGTTTCCACCCCAGAGAGGATATCCCAAAAAAACTCCCCCGCCGCCTGGCGGGGGAGTTTTTACCTGTCATTGCTTCAGCGGGACAAGTGGAGATGATCCGGGGCGGCGTTCTCCATATAGATCCCATGATGGGAGACGCCTTGGATCTTGCCGGAAATCCAAAGATTCCCATCCCGGTCCAGGCCCGCCGTATAGACCGTCTCCCCATCCAGGCCCCTTGAACTGGACACCGCCACGGCAACGATGTCCTTCCAATCCGCCACATCGCGTTGTCCGCAGTCATTTGATCCAGCCGCGGCCACCGTGCCATCGGAGCGAAGCCCCACGGTAAAGCTCGGGGCGGCCGCGACGGATACGATATTATGCCAATCGTCCACGTCCCCTTCGCCCCAGCGGTTTTCTCCGGCAAAAAGCACGTCCCCCGCGTTGGTGACGGCAAAGACGCCGGTGGCGTAATCGCCGTAAAGGGCCGAGATATCCGTCCAGCTCTCATAGGTACTCTTGTAGGGGGAGTCGGGCATACACAAAACGGTCCCGCCGGCGGTAAGGGCCGCCACGTCCTGGCTGCCCGCCAATTGGGTGACGTTTGCCCAGCCGCCGTATATTTTTTTGGCGTTTTCATCAAAGCCCGGAACGGTCACGGAGCCGTCACCATGGACAAAAAGCCCCCAGACCGGATAGGCGGAGCGGAAAAAGCTGATATCGGAAAGTCCGGCAAAATCCTGTGCCGTGGAGACCAGCTGCCCATAGCCCGCGCCGATATTTTCGCCGTCCGGGACAAACTCCTCCGCCCGTTCCGGCTGGATATCGCAGGTCGTATGATAGGCCCCCTTGGAGTCGACCGCCCCGATGTGCCCGCCGCCCTCGGCGCATATGGCTGTAATATCGGAAAGACCGCTCATGATACCGATCTCATGGCCATATCCCGCCGCTTTATCCTCTGAGAACGGGAGAAAACAGACAGTCCGCTCCTGCGTGATATAATAAACGCCCAAAAAATCCGCGGCAAAGGCAGGCGCCGCTCCAGCCGCTTCCGGCCCATCGGCCGCCGGCGCGCATCCATAAAATAAAAGGAACGTCAAAACAAGCCCGAGGGCAGATGAAATGGTCCGTCTCTTCATGAACGCCACCGTATCAATCAGAAGGCGCCTTATTTAAATGGCGGACTTCAGCGCCTGGGCCAGCTGGTCCGGGCAGGAGGTGGGCTTCATGCCGCAGCGGATGCCGTCCAGCCGGGCGACGGCGTCCTCCACCGTCATCCCTTTCAGCAGGACCGACAGGCCCTTCAGGTTGCCGTTGCAGCCCCCCAGCACCCGCACCGCCTGGATGACGCCGTCCTCCACGTCGATCTCCATTTTCCGGGAGCACACCCCTCTGGGGGTATATTCGATGGTTTGCATCTGTCTCTTCCTTTCCATGGCCCCCGGCCACCACCGGGGGCAGTCATTTGTATTCGGACGGTATTATATCAAACCGCCGCGCCGATGGCAAGCGCTTTGTCGGCCCCGCAATTATCCATTTACAAACTTCGACACAATTGTTATAATATGTCTATCTCTGTCCGCCGCTGGCGGGCGTGCCTTTGAGGAGGGACTGTCCATGAAGCGAATCACCTGCCTGCTCTGTGCCCTGCTGCTCCTGCTGTCCGCCGGCTGCGGAAGCGAAAAGCCCGATCCCACCGCCGACCCCACGCAGTCTGTCTCCGTCGCTCCCGAGACGCCGACCCCGGAGCCCACGCCCACCCCCACGCCGGAGCCCGCCTTCTACCACCCCCTCACCGGCCTGCCCTGCGAGGAGGACCTGTCCCAGAAGCAGCCGGTGGCCATCATGCTCAACAACCTGAAGGCCGCCCAGCCCCAGCAGGGCAACAGTCAGGCGGACATCATCTATGAGCTGCTGGCCGAGGGCGGCATCACCCGGATGCTGGCGGTGTACCTGGAGCCGGAGGGGCTGGGTCTCATCGGCTCGGTGCGCTCCGCCCGGCAGTACTACTGGGAGATCGCCCAGGGGCATGACGCGGTGTACATCCACGCCGGGGCCAGCCCGGAGTTCTACGAAACCAAAAAGAGCCAGAACCTGTTCACCGTGGACGGGGTCAACGGCCGCTACTCCAGCGCCGGGGCCGGGATGTTCTGGCGGGACCGGGACCGGGTGGCCGGCCACCACTACGCCTATGAGCACTCCCTGCTCACCTCCGGCGAGGCCATCACCGCCATGCTGGAAAAGGAAAACCGGGGGACTCATAAAGACGGCTACGTCTATCAGATGTCCTTCGCCGACGACGGTACGCCCGCGGGCGGCGACAGCGCCCTCACCGTCACCGTCCCCTTCTCCAGCTACAAGACCGGCGTGTTCCGCTACGACGCGGGCACCGGCCTGTACCGGGTGGAGGAGTACGGCGAGCCCTACATCGACGGCAATGACGGCAGCCAGGTGTCCACCACCAACCTGCTGGTGCTCCAGACCACTTATAAGGTAGTGGACAACGCCGGCCGGGTGCAGGTGGGTTTGAGTTCCGGCGAGGGCTGGTTCGCCTGCGGCGGGAAGGTCATCCCCATCACCTGGGAGAAGGGCAGCGCCGACCAGCAGATCCGCTACTTCACCCAGGACGGCCAGCCCCTCACCCTGGGCCGGGGCAAGAGCTACGTGTGCTTCATCCCCACCAGCCGGACGATGACGGCGGAATGAGCGGGCCTTTGCCGTTTAAAAAAATTTCCAGCATATCATCAGACACGCGGCGCAAACTACCCTCGTAAGCATAAAAC
>JAAVHY010000010.1 GCA_014799485.1 Clostridiales bacterium
GCATCATCGACTCCGAAGGGCGGACCGTGGTCAAGCCCTTCTCCATCCGCAACAACTGTTCCGGGTACAACGCTCTGCTGGCGCGGATGAACAAGATCACGAACCGCAAGAGCGAGTTCGTCCTTGCCATGGAGGCCACTTCTCACTATTGGCTGCTTTCTTTTCGAACCCTCTGCTCTGTCCTTGTCTTGGGCATTTTGCCGAACGCAAATGCACCGAAGTTTAGCTTGATGGCAAGGGAAAGGGCCGCGGGGAGACTGGACTTTCTACCCGCCTCCCAGCCCTTTTTCTGTGCCGATTTCGAAATCTCGGAGCTAAAATTGTCCTCTGCGACAATGGCGCACAAATCCTCCAACACCGCGTTTCGGCTTCTTGGAGGTGTATGGATACTACCCAACCCGTAGGCGGGGCACAAACTGCCTCACAGGGCCGACACGGGGGTCTCTGCTTGGGGTGTGGCTCGAGACGAGGTTTACGCTATTGGCAGAGATAATTCTGTCGGAGAAATCATTGGCTACATTTCATTTCTCCGAAGCTTTTCGAGAACATCAGTTTTGGGCCAGAGACCTTCCACGGTAGTCCAGAGTATTGGAAATGTCTTTTCTTTGTTGTTATTCGTCTTGATTATTTATTTCCTCTCCAAATTCTGGAGGGGTCCCCCAAAGTTTCTGCCTTTTGGGCCCCGCTCAATATTCTGTCAGAGTTGCTCTATTCTAAATGCAGACACAGCACTTTCTGTCAAGAAAGGCGCGGCTTTCTTGTATGCTGTAATCGTCAGCCAGTTGCGCCGGTGGCCGGAAACCGGAGGTACGCCATAAACGAGAAGGAATCCATATTTCGCTCCCTTGTGGAAATGCTGGCAGAGGCCATCCATTTCTTTGAGTATAAATAAGTCCTTGAGTTTTTCAATTCAACCAGCTAAACAATCATAATCTGTTTTGCTCAACTGCAAATGTATTTATTTGCATATTGCAAGAGGCGCGTGATCCATACATTTACCTGATGCGATTCCCGCACTCCCGTTTTGCACCAAAGCGCAAAATGCTCACAATTATTCGCAGCAAGATTGTAATTCTCCTCACCAAGCCTACTTTTGGCCCGAGCTATAGTTTCCTCGGGGGAGTATAAATGATACTCCGTTTCCCGGATTAGCCGGAAAAACGGGCCCTCCTGAGAGGAGCCGGGTGTGGCAACATTTCCCCGAAGTGTGCGCATGGTCGGATAACCAAGGTTGTCTGGAAAATCCAGGATATAAATACAAGTGGAGTCCAATCGGAACTCGGACAAAGGCGCTTCGTGAATGGTGATCCGACCAGCAAAGTCTCCACTCTTCGCTGCATAGTGAATCACTTGATCCCCGCCGATATATACGGCAAAATGCTGATACAGGCCAGATTTTCTGCTAACCGCAAGAATATCACCAGGAATTAGACGGATTCCGTTAATATGCTCCGAATCTACCGGAAGAGCGCCTGCCGAGGCGGGCAAAGATTTCTTCTTCTGTACCAGGTGGTGCCGTTGCTGGGAAAGACCTTCAAGCAGTCTGTCCAAATGAGTTTGCGTATCCGGTGTCAGCATAGGCTTGACACGAATATATTCGAATTCTAATTTCCGCGTAGCCACATCCAATTTTGCTATTTGCTGAATCGTGGCTCTTGTTTTGACTCTCCTCGCATCCGCGTCTGCGATCAAATACTCGCGCTGGGCAGTCTGAACGGACTGAAGTGCTTCCTCGAACGCTTTATCCTTCGCGATTCCCAGCGCAAAGTCCAGAAGATACATCAAATCATTTGTCTCCAAATGTGACATCAGAATTCTCCTATCCGATCCAGCACGTCGGAAACAATCTTGGAAAACGCTTCGCTGCTTAGCTTGTCCTGTCCACAGCGATAGTAGTCCTGCATCATGCGGCGAATTACCTCTACCTTTTGAACAGTTCTGTCTGTTTCCGCCTCAATCTTCGACACATAAGCCTTGGCCTCCTCCGCCAACATCAGTCGCTGCTCACGCAGTTGGGCAACGCAGATGTCGGCCTGGACCTTCATTTGCTGAATTTCCGTAATGGCACATGCCGCATCCAGAATGCGGCCGAAGTGATCTGCCGCCACGCCGGCCAGCTTATCGACCCCTGGTGAGATGATTGCCGGACCCGGAGCCTGCGGCTGCAGCGATGGCACGGCCCTCGTGCTGGGAACAAGTTCAAAATCATTGTTTTCATTCATCTTGACACAACTCCTTTTCTATCGCGGTTAACGATTCCATCAAATCCTGAAGCGCGGCAATATCCTCCCCTGGCTCTTGATCCACGGCGTATGCCTCGATCAGCGTTTCCTTCACGCTGTTAATCGTTTCAATGTTTTCCACTTTCAATTTATCGAGATCAGTCAAGATTAGCTGATTTGCCTCAGTTTCCCACTTTTTTAGTCCATTTTTGATCTTGGCCTCCAGAATTGGCTTCCAGGTGGCGCCATCCAGTCCCATTGCGGCCACCTCAATCACGCCAGCAGTCGCCGCACCCAAGGTTTTCACCGAGGTGAGGCCCACCTTGGACATAAAATGTTTGAGCGCATTGTGGGTAGGCGACGAAAACGTATGGCCGAACAGCCCCCCGATTTGTTTCAGCGCATGAGATGCCGCGTTAGCTATACCGGCGCCTGCGCCTCCCCGGCCGCCGTATTTCAGAAAGTACTGTATCAGACCTCCGTTCAGCAGCTTTTCCGCAAGGCCCTTGGCCACACCTGCCCCCGCTTTTACTGTGCTGGAGAAATGCAGCTGGATATCCCGTTCAAACTTGATGACTGCGGTATTCAGATAGTCGTCAACCTTTTTGTCCAGATCATTTAGCTCCACCGTCAAATAATGCTGAATATCCTCGGATTTTTTCCGTGCCCAGAATGGAAGGAGATGGGAATTGGTATAAGCAATTGTTTCTTCTTTGCTGGTGACGCCCTGTTTCGCAATCTCAGAGCATACCTCAGCTTCCATTTCCTTTCTGTTGCTGTGAATCAGGCCGGGCAGCTGTTGCCTAATTTTTTGGAAACCTGGCAGCACAATTTCATCAATCGCATTCTGGAACCTGTTTTGCAGTTCCTCTATCTCCTGACGCATAAACTGGGCGCTTTCCGCATCCATCTGGGCGTTGCGGGTCCGCCGCTCCAATTCAGCGCGCACCAGAACCGCCAAATTCTGCAGATGCGCCAAGAATGCAGTGTACAGTTCTTTCTGCCGTTTTTCGCTCCGAAGTCCGCTGATGAGGTGCGTTCGCAGCCGGTCCAGTTCCGGGGTGGAAATTATTCCCTCTTGAACCGGCGTGGATGGGATGATAAACAGCGGGAGATCAGGAATCGTCAAAAGTGCGGCAGCATGGCGCTTGATTTCTTTGACGCGCCTGTCGTCTGCCCCCGCCCCGGCAGGAGCCCGGTTGATCACGAGGCAGAACGGGATGCCGGGCCGGGACAGGGCCATTAGCATCCGCAGAAACTCGTGATCGCTCTGCTGGATGCCAGTGCGGTAATTGACCAAATAGGCCACCGAATCGCAGCTGGGCAGAAACTCCTCCAGGACCTCCTCGTGCTCGGCAATCAGCGAACCATAGCCGGGAGTGTCAAACAGCTGCACACCGACCGCATCCAAGTCATCGGAGGGAAGGGTAGCCCGAAGCCTTGCAACCTCGGCATCCGGAGTAATGGAAAGCTGGCGAAACTGCTCTAAGGTCAACGTTTCCATGGTGGCATTGCGGTTAATCACCGCGTAAAACGGGGCATCGGTTTCCCGGTCCAGGAACACCTCCGTAATGGCGCCCGTGGAGGGAAGGCTGCTTACCGGGAGGATGTTCTGCCGGATTATACTGTTGAGAACAGTGGATTTTCCGCAGCAGGACTCTCCCAGCAGCACCACATAGCCGTCCGGCTGATAGATCCGCTGCCGCAAAAAGAGGGCGGGCTGAATCAACGCATCATTCCCCAACTGCCTGGCAATCCCGCAGAGTTGGTCCACATAGACCTTCAAATTGATCATATTCAACCCTTCCAATTCTCTAAATACTGTTTATCATCCTTCAACTCCTCCAGCTTCAGGCCGAATTCCATGCCCTGCGCTTGGAACTGCCGAATGCGGTCCTCCATGACCGTGAGCTGCTCCCGACGGGTGTTGGCATATTCACTCAACTGGCTGGAGACATTCCGGGAAAACTCAGCGTAGGAGTCCCTGATTGTTTTTTCAAGCTCGTCCTTGAAATGCTGAATATGTGGTTCCAGTTCGCGCTTTGTTTCCCGGCCCCGGGATTGGGTTACGCCTCGCCGGGCAGCACCCCCAAGCCAGCTGCCGACCATGGCAATGGCAACCCCAGCCGCGATCCCAACTGGTCCGGCGATTGACAATCCGCCAAGCGCAATACCCTCAAGGGCAATCGTAATGGCGCCTCCGGCAGCAAATCCTCCAATTCCAGAACCAATCTTGACCACAGCGTCCATTCCTTTTTCCCATTTGAACGCCTGCGTTTTGTTGAATGCGCTTGCGCTGGGGGAATTCATGTTTTCCCGATTCAGGATTACGCTGAGCACCTCAAATTTACGGCTCAATTCCTCCCATAACTCAGAGAATTTCTCATACACCTCATCCAATGCGTCACTTCCGTACTGAACCTGATAATCGGTAAACGCGTTAGAAAGTTTTTCGCCATCTACTATACCCTGATCGATCAGATAAAACAGCTCTGTGCGCAACAGCTCCGAATATTTTCGAGATAGATCTCCAGCAAAATTGCGCACCTTGCGTTTATCGGTGCTGAGCTGATGTTGAATCTCCTCCACAAGTGTATCAATTTCCAGGTTATTTTGTTGAAATGCGTTCCGTTCCGCCTCCATCTGTGCCATAATCTGCTCCCCGGACATCTGTGCCATTTGCGTGAGAGCCTCGATGCGAGCAGCGGTAACGGCAACAACGCTCTGCACCCGATCCTGGAACGCTTTGTCTCGTTCTTCCTGATAGTGCTCTGCGAAAGAGGTCAATACCTCGAAAAGTCCGCGAATTTTGGAGTGCGCGATCAGGGTCTCGTCCTTTTCAAACGCCCCCCTCGCTGCAGCATAGGCATTGACCGGGATAATGGGGTGCACCATGGGCACGTTGATTTTTTTTGCAATATCCGACAGTATTTTCGTGTTGTGTTCCAAGCCGTCCTGGGCATCCGATTCCGAATTATCGTCCCAAACATTCTGAACAAAGTAGGCAGAGTTGAAGGTGCGCCATACGGTTTCGATAAAAGACGCGTCTGATTTCAGAATCGGTGGAGAGGTTGGAATGATAAACACAGCTGCGCTGAGATTCTGGATATAATGATTCGTGGTTTCCTCATTTGCCGCTGTAAGGCTTCCAACACCCGGCAGATCTACAATCACCAGCCCTGTTTTTAGCACGGGGAGTGTACGATACATCACGATGTGGGAAACCCGCTTTTCGTTGCCGGGATTGAAATTGTTATCCACATACTTACTCAGCTCCTGCTTTGTATGAACGGTCAAATTGGGCTTGTCCTCATGAAAATATACTTCCCCGCCAGGAACCTCTCCATATCGGATTTCCACCGGGACGCAGGTTGTCTCATCCGCCTCATTGGGCAAAATGTCCTCCTGCAGGATTGCGTTGATGAGGGTGCTCTTTCCCTCGCCCTGCTTGCCCAAGATTGGGACAATCATATCCGAAACGCGGCTTTTCCGTTCAATATCCAAAAGTAGCTGGGCATAATTCTGATCAGCCGGACTGTATTGCTCCAAAAGCTGAAGCAACCGGGGATTGTCACTGAGCGGTTTCATACTGTATAGCCCCCATTCCTCTAAAAAAGCGCTTATAGCCAGGCAGACTTAAATATGCAGTAATCGCAGTCAGCATTGCTTGATTTTTTGCTGCGGTGTTGGCCGCGCTGGATGACGAGGAAATTAGGCCATCTAACCGCCCTGTCAAATCCGATGCCAGTTCCATCAATTGATCGGACAGCTCTTGGAGACTACGCAGCCGATCAGCTCCGGATTGCTCCATCTGCTCCAGGATCTGCCTCGCAAACTGCTCTTGTATCTTCCTCTGCGTATCCATCACGGTATGCTGCGCTGTCTGGATTGTCTGACCCAGTCCCGTGACCTGTTCTTTCATCCCTGCCATTTCACCCATTCCCTGCTGAACCTGTTTGTGCTCCGCGTCCACCGCTGTTTTCAAATCCTTAACCTGCTGGGCTGTTGCCGCCTTTTGCTGTTCCCTCCGCAATTCAGACAGCTGCCTGGTGAATTCGTCCGCCTGATCGGCCGTAGCCAAGTCTTCACAGGCACCTTTCACTCCTTCAATCAGCCTCCGAAGATCACGCTGACCGTCCTCCAGCGCGGAGATTGTATCCTCAATGCTCTCTTGCAGCTTGTGAATCAATATCTCGGTCGTGTTATCTACTTCAAACACCATGATTGTCACCCCTTATCTATCAAGATTCCTCAAATACACAGATCGAAGCATTGTGCCTAAAAGCGACTCTAATTCCTCTGAAGTGTAAACCTGGTATGTATTTTGAATCTCATAAATCAGCCGCTCCGGCGTGCGCCGCAGCAATGGGTCCATCTGATATTTCAAAAATGCCAGATTATAAAGAGGATTTTCATGTATAATATAAATCATGCTCCGGCAGGGAACTGGTACTTGGAGCGTAAGCTCTCCCATTTGTGTGAGACCTTCCGAGGTGCGGCTACCTACCATCAGTTCCTGAAAGTCCTGAACGACCCAGACCACAAAGTCGCTTTTGTTCAGGCAGTCGCTCAATTTCAAAGCTGCAATCTGTTTCAGTGCTGAACCGAATTGAACGGTATTGACTAAAACAAAAACGCATCTTTTCTCCCGCGTTGGGAAGAACAATTGACCAGTCGGGGTAAATATGATTTGTGCATCCTTAATCCCGGTTTGGTGGAGAAATTCATTCTTGCTCCCTTCATCCCAGCTGATCACGACTGGCCTGTGCCTGGAGCAACCAACTGCTTGAATAAATTTCCTGGCAATTTCCCAGTGCTGAATCCGAAGTGCCTCACGGGATATCCCCAGAACAGAGCCGACGTATGAATTGACCTCGATTTTCTTTGAGGTGAGCACAGGAGTTCTCTCTATAGCATTGACATCATACTTGGGATTTGGCATATCTTTTTCAATCTTTTGCATGAGCCGGGTCAGTGCCTGATAAAGTTTTGAAAAAGATTCTACCTCCACAACGGCCTCCTGCCGCTTGTGATAGCTCTCCTCCTCAGCAGATATCTCTTTCTGAATCAGCTCTATCGACCGGCTGAAACTCTTTTTACTCCAGTCTTGCATCGTTAAGTTATAGCGGTTATAGGCGTCTTTTAGCCGATCACAAATCTTTTTCTTTGTCGTTTCTACGTCCGTTACAACCTTTTCACGCGACTCATATTCGTAACCCCAGTCTGTATCAAAAAGGCTGCCAAAAAACCTGGCGATTCCGTTACCAATTCCGCTTTTCTTGACTCTGACCTGCTCGGTTTCCGTCTTTTTCTCTAAATTAATCTCACGGAAGGAATGGAGAGCACTGGAGCATAACAAATCTCGGCTTGGGATGTTAAGCTTGCCAGCGGCCTCAATCACAAATTGATTGTACTCGGAAATCAGATTGGACAACTGCGTTTCAAATTGTTTGACGGCTTCATTGGCGTTCCTCAGGCCCGCTTCTAAATCTGGAAGCATAATGGTTCTGGAACGGCAATCCGTTTCCACGCCAATTGCGACACAAATCTGTTTGCTTGCCGTTATGTAGTCCTTCATAATTTTCTGATACCGCTCTGCAAATTTTTTCTTGTTTTTATTCGTCTGCGTTTTCAATAATTGAAGCGGGAAGCTTGTCTCCGCCCTTCCCGCTGGCTTGTCGATTTTTTCCTTTAGGGAATCGGCGACATTGTGCATCTGGCCGATAATCCCCAGCAAGCGTTGCTGCTCGATACGGGGCCGCTGCGTTTCCAAAATATCGGAGACCGACTTCACAAATGTCTCATAATTTGACTGTATATAGTGAACCTGTCGCACATTGTTTTTGTCCTTTTGCGCAGGACAAGCCCGCCATTGCTTGGCATATTCGGCAGAAATCTGAATGATCTGTGCAGAGCCCTTATCCACAATATCAGATTCATCGACAATTCGCTGAACACGTTTCCGATGGTCCAGGGCGACCTGCTCACTGGTTTTATCTCCGCTGGGGCTGGGCCGAACCGCATCAAGCATATTCTGGACAATGATAATCGGGCAGCGATATCTTGCTACAGTGTTCAGAATTTCCTTGGTTTTTCTGTCGCTGTTGGTTTTCATTGTCGTAACGTAAATACAGGCGTCAATGGTAGGAACGAGGCTTTCCAACGTAAGTTTTTCGTGCGATTCCAGTCCAAACGCATCGAGGCCGGGGCTGTCAACCAGCAAAACATCTTTTCCCAAATCAAACTGCGGTGATGTCAGTTCGATACTGAGCACACCTTTTTTGTTTTGGGGATTGTATCGCTCATCGCTGAATTGCATCAGCTTTTCGCGGGAAAACTGTGTTCCGCTCAGCTTTTTCTTTGACCCGTTTTCGAAGCGGATAATGATTTCCGGAGCTTCGCCATAAGAACAACAGACCAACTGGCCTGAAGAGGGGGCAACTGCACTGGAGAGGATATCCTCCCCCAAAATCGCATTGATTAGCGTGGATTTTCCACTGCTTGTCACGCCTATGACGCCGACCCTGATTCGATCAGATGCCCAATCCTGTGCTCTGTTGCGAATCCAATTCAACTCCCGGCCACAATAATTTATAGTATATTGATCCTGACGAACCACAGTTTGAAATTCACGTAATGCCTCCAGACTATTCACAAATATTCACATCCTATCTGACTGAGATCATCCTGCGCACAAGTGATTTCATTCTACTATATCCCAGGCATCTTGACAACCATACTCTCTACTTTTTTCACCAAAATTATGCAACAAGAGGTCAGCGTATTCCACAACCCATAGTGTTGTCATTCTCGGTTTTATCTGGAGGTGTCAAAGAAAAAACATTTCCCTGACCGCTTTTTGGTGACAGGGTTATATCTGCCTAAGGTTCAACGGAGATGGAAATGTCACCCTGGCGTTCGGAAAGACGTCCATACAAATCTGGCGGTTCATGTCCGAACCTGGCCCGAGCAGAGGCCTGTATACTGTCCCGCGGAACAAGGGCATAAAGTGCCGTGTCATGTCCATCCCCGTGGACACCAGTGGGGAGGCATGAGCGGGCTGACCCAGATTCAGACCCAGAACAGGAAAAGAGCGGGCGGACACAGTGGAGACAACAGGGCCGGAAAGCATCCTACCCCGGAGCAGACAGATTCCGAAAGCGCTAAAAAGCCGCCGCCAGCACTTCTGACAGCAGCTCATAACCCGAAGGTCGTAGGTTCAAATCCTGCCCCCGCAACCAACCATAGAAACCTGTTTTTTGATTTGTTCAAAAAGCAGGTTTCTTCCTTTTCCTGGGGGAATATCTGATCAACACCCCATAAATGACATTCTAATGAGTACTACACGCTGAAAACTGCCGTTCAAACCCACATATAAGTAACAATTTGCATTGTGTTAAATATGCTTATCCGTAACTTTTGAAAGGAGATATCCTCATGCCACTTCCATATGGATTCATGTTAGCTCCAGAGGGCAATGTTTCCGTCGACCAAGAGAAAGCCAATACTGTCCGAACTATTTATCAGCAGTACCTCTCCGGCATGAGCCTGAAAGGTATCGCTGATTTTCTCTTTACACAGGGTATCCCGTCACCAAGGGGCAAGGCCCAATGGACACAAGCTGTGATCAATGAATTGCTATCCAACCAGCGCTACATCGGTTCCATCATTGGCTTCGATGAATTCTTCATGGTACAGGGCGAGAAAGGCAAGCGAAGCAATCTTGATGAAGATGCCAACCAGCGAAAGGCCACTCGGTACAACTCACAGAGTGTACTGAGCGGCCTCTTAGTTTGTGGGGAATGTGGGCGCAATTATCGCCGCATCACGCGGCCTTCCGGCAAGGTAGTCTGGCGCTGTGCCAATCGAGTGGAACATGGGAAACGTTTCTGCAAACATTCTCCGTCCATCTCTGAGCAGCAGATTAAAGATGCCATATGTGTAAAACTCGGACTGACCACCTTTGATGAACAGGCAGTAAAAAGGCACCTCGATTTTATCTCAATTAGATCAGATGGTGCTTTAGAAGTAGAAATGCATCAATTGGGGCTATCTTTGACATAACTTATCTGGTATAATATCCCTTATACAGGCATGGGGTGACCATCCATGACAGAACGCAAGGCCCAAATCGAAGCGCTGTGGACATATGATATCTCGCAGGAAAAGGTTTTGAAGTGAGGCGTGAAGAAGGGATATATTACTCAAGCAGAGGCAGATGAGTTTTCTGAAAAGCTATTTGAGCAATTGAATCTCCAGGAGATTCCCAGTTTTCGCCTACCCTCGCTTGGCGAAAAGATGCGCACCGAGGGCTCGTGTCTCAACGCCTATGTCTCTCTGACAGAAATTGCGAAGAAGAAAACCTCAGCTCGAGTTATCTAATCCAAAGTTGGATGAGGAGCAATACTACGGTCGAATATCTGCAGATGTGGGAGAAAATTCACAACCCCGGCTTTCAAACGGATGCTTGCGATGAACTGATTCACACAATACATACCACCAGCACCACTCTGACACCCTCACTATGGGATTAACACCACCCATGCGAAGGGAATGCGGACAACCAGACGCAAAGGCGGTGGAACGATTGCACATCCAAAAATTGCTGAAATTTTCCGGGCTTGGCTGTTTCCAGAGTATATGCTGGAACTGGTGCAGTGGTATCGAAGATTTTATCATGATAGACATAGTGGTGAGGAGACAAGACCATGAAAAGCTATAGCTATAAACCAACAGATGAAAATGCACTTCATTTATTAAAAACTGATATGTTAGGGCGAAAACAAGACATCATGCAATTTTTGACCCTTTTATCGTACATGGAAGATGATTGCTATTCAATAGCTCTTAACGGAGAATGGGGTTCAGGCAAAACATTTTTCATCAAGCAAGTCAAACTGTTGCTGGATGCTATAAATCCTCATTCACGGATATCTGATGATTTGCGACAAGCCATCATAAAAGTAACTCCTCATGACTTTTCTGCTCCCGAAAGTTATACAACAGTGTACTATGATGCATGGATAAATGATAGCCACAATGATCCTATATTATCATTGATTTATGCCACCATGACCAGCAATCAAAGCGAATTTATTCCTGAAAAAAGCCGCTCATTGAGTGATGCCGCTGTCGCAATTGCTTCTGCTATAAGTGGTCGGGATGTCTCTACACTTCTTCAGCAAGTAAAAGGTTCTGATATATTTGCGCATTTAAGAAGCACAGATGAAATACATAGCCTGGTTAAAGAATTCATTAATCAATTGATTTACGAGCACGGAAATCGTCTGATATTCTTTATTGATGAGCTTGATCGCTGCAAACCAGACTATGCAATTCGATTTTTGGAACGAATCAAACATTATTTCGATGATGATCGTATAACCTTCGTTTTTGCTGTTAGCCTCTCTCAACTTCAATGGACAGTAAAAAGTTACTACGGCTCAGAGTTTAATTCAACACGATATTTAGATAAATTTTTTGATTTCCGGATATCGCTGCGGAGCATCGACCACGAATCCTTCCTTAGACAACAACTCAATATAGGGCATAGCTTCATTTTCGATAGGGTATGTATTGAAACCGCAAAGTATTTCAACTTTTCCCTTCGAGAAGTAGAGCGGTATGGACGGATGATGAAAATAGCTGGCAGTGCAATCCAAAAGTATCCTGGGGGATTTTCGGACGGAAATGCGCAAGTCTTTGCATTATGTTACATTATACCTATTATTCTTGCTTTGCAAATGTATGATATCGATTTGTACAATAGGTTCATGGCAGGCCTGGCTCCGACCCCAATGGTCAATATTCTAATGAAACCAAGCATTAGGCTTCGAACAGATTATCTTCTTTCCTATCAGGAAACCTATATTGCAGAAAACCAATCTATAGACCGTGGGGCCGGACAAGAGCCAATTTCACTTTCAGACAGGCTAATAGAAGTTTACTCAGCACTCTTCTCGAAATTGTCTCTGCAAGACTGTCGTGAAATCTCCATTGGAAGTATGACCTTTGAATATTCGACACGCCGTCTCATTGAAGAAATTGCTTCCCTACTATCCCCTCAGTCAAACTACCAATTCGAGTAAGACATTTTGAATTTTATAATGCCATATGGTCACAAGATTTAGGAGGTTACGCCCTATCGAACATATGCTTTGGCAGATGTTCGCATCTTTTTTCTCGTTGGGAGGAAAATAGGCCGTGAACGATTGTACTCTTTTAAGAGATGCCATCATTGAATTCTTTGCAAATACTGCGAGAGCTTATGAGTTGGAGGGCATCTGTGAAAAATACGAAATTGAATGTGACAAAACACTCAATCCTTCGAGTAGTAAACGATCATACTTAAAGAGCGGCTTTGCTAAGAAAAGCTTTGAGCAAATAAAAGATATTGCACGACAGATTATTTTTGAAGGCTGTGATACTTCTTTTGTCCACGAGGTTGAGCCATATTTGAATGACGATTTTTTTGCCATTCCTATGATTGTTCGCCGCACATTGCTAAATTGGATATGTTCCCAAGCAGATCTTGAGGGTGCTGTAGATATTATTCAATTATTATCCCCGGCATGGAATATTGATGGGATTCAAATTATAGGTTGGGATCAAGAACCGTACAATGCGCGTGAATACCTTACACAGCATATGATCAGGAATGATGACATCTCTTATGAACAGCTTTTTGAGGAACTGCTTGAGTTCATTTATATCCCAGACAGGCAGTTGATCAAGTTTATTGAGACTCTCGTAAATCCACCAGTGAGAAGCAACGGCAATCAAAACCGTTATGTTAAAGAAATTAATTGCATCATAGACATCTGTGGGTATCGTCTTATCTCGCAGAAAAGTATTGCTGGTAATCCAATATACACCTTAGAGAAAGCATCTGGTGGTATTGACGGTAAGATATGTAATATTGTTTTTGGGGCAATTGGTGGAAAACCAGACATTGTCATTGATGATGCTCTTACAAACAGACTTGCAATCGTCCAGGATAAAGTAGATTGCCTATTCTATACGAATCCAATCACAAGTAGAGGCCTCTCGTGGCATGAATTGGTCACATGGTGGAATAGCGGAAATGATGCCTATGATCTTGCAGCCCAGCAAGCTTTGGTCAAAAGGCTTACCCTGTCTCTGGACTCTGAACCAGAAGTGCTATTTCTACGGACTTACTATAATTTTATTTATAAGCAGCATGATAACAATCTCCCTGCACTAATACCCCAAGTATACTGCCATTACGATCCAAAGACTGCTAAGATGAGGAACGGTCAAGTATATGTCCATCAACGCATGGACTTTCTTCTTCTTTTGCCTGGCAATATAAGAATCGTAATAGAGATAGATGGAAGCCTACACTATTCCGACAGTAATGGGAATCCTTCTCCTCAAAAATATGCAGATATGGTTAGGGACGACAGGATGCTCAAGCTTTACGGTTATGAAGTATATCGCTTTGGCGGATTTGAATTTATTGACGCTACTATAGCGACAGCGAATATCTCAGCCTTTATTAAAGCGTTGTTTGAAAAGTATGGAATTTAAGTATGCGATACATCCATAACTTTATGTTTATTTGAGTTTATGAGAAGGCTGATGTGATAACCTGCACAGCTGCTGCGGCGCAACGCTTTCCGAAAAAGCATTTTTGCCACATTGAGCCAAAAGGAATCCTCGAAACGGTATAGTTTCGAGGATTCCTTTTCGTTTTATCGAGATATTTGCAATAAAAGTGATGAGATTTAGAGGCCCTAAAATTTATACCCCTACAAATACCCCTTACAGCTTTTGGGGTATACCCCCTGACCGATTCCGGGCATTTCCAAGTCGATCACTTTTTAGGCACAAACGGAAAAAGGGCGGCGCACTGGATAAACCAATGCGCCGCCCTCTGTCAGCCAGTCTTGAGGCTGTCAATATACTTCTGCATACGATCCGCGCTGTCGCGCTTCATCTGCTCCGTCACATGGCCGTACTGATCCAGCGTGAACGCCGCTGTATGATGGCCCAGGTTGCCCTGGACGGTCTTGATGTCATCCCCAGCGCGGATAGCTGCCACGGCGTAGGAATGCCGCAAATCGTGGAAGCGCACGTCCGGCTGTCCGATGGAAGCCACCACGGCCTTGAAATTGTTATAGACCGTGCGCGTCATCATATGCGTGCCCAGTTCGTTAGTGAACACGAGATTCCACTCGTTTTCCCAGGCGGGGCCTGCCTTGATCTGCCACTCTGCCTGTTTGCGGCGCTGCTCCTTCAACAACTTCATTACGTAAGGTGCCGGGGTGATGATACGACCCTTGCCGTTCTTGGGGCTGGTCAGGTTGTAGACGCTCCCGCCCCCAGGGGCTTTCTGCAACTGCTTGTTGATGCTCAGCGTCCCCTTGGCAAAGTCCACACAGTCCCAGGAGAGGCCCATGACCTCGCCCTGACGCAAGCCAGTGAACAGCGTGACGAGATACAGGTACTCGAATTGATGGCCCTTTATGGCCTCGACAAAGAGCACCGTCGTGTCCTCGTCCAGCGGCGTAATCTCCTTCTTGACGGTGCGGGGCAGCGTACAGGCGTCGGCGGGATTAGTGCGGATATAGCCAATCTTTACGGCCTGTTCAAGTGCTTTATGTAAGATACCGTGAACGTTTTTGACGGATTTGGCGGACAGTTCAGGATTCCCGTCCTGGCCCCTGCCCAGGCCGTTGTAAAAGCCCTGGATGGTGTGCGCAGTAAGCGCCTCCAACTTGACAGCGCCAATGGCCGGTTTGATGTGGACACGGATTTGACTGCCGTACAGGGCGGCTGTGGAGGGCTTCACGCCGCCCAGGTACTCCCGCTGCCATATGTCTAACCACTGGGCAAGCGTCATCTTGCATGGTTCCCTGTAGTCGCCTTTGTTTAAGGCAGCAATAGCCGCAGTCTTTTTCTGTAAAACCTCTTTTTCGCTTTTGCCATATATGGTATCTGAGTAGGGCAATCAGGGGGGCTTCTTCTGATATGGCGTCCCGGCCCTCCCTTTTGACTGGACCGGTGGTCACAGCACTTTTTCCACATTGAACATGGACTCCAACAGGATAAAGTTTGTGCGAAAAAGCTTGTTCAGGTTCCAGAAGCTCACGCCGGCAAGGCCGTATTCGTTCACCAGGGCGTATTTGGCCTGGAGGCTGCGGGCGTCTTCAAACCAGACCTCGTGCTGTCTGCCGTCCCCGTCGTAGTAGCGGAAGAAGGGGGACTGGGCGGTTTGATCATACTGGATGCTTGCTCTCACCTGGCCGGCCAGAGTGACGGCGTCAACGTTGGAGAGAGAGCGTGCCGCCGTGCCCTGCACGAAGGGCAGCGTCCAGTCGTAGCCGTAGTTGGGCACGCCCATGAGGATGCGTCCCGCCGGCATGACCCGCGTGGCGTAGTCCAGTACCTTGCGTACCATGTTGATGGGTGCCACCGCCATGGCCGGCCCGTATGTATAGCCCCATTCATAGGTCATGAGGACGACGTAGTCCACGGTCTGGCCGTGGAAGGCGTAGTCGTGGGCCGAGTACAGAAGCCCCTGCTGGTCGTCTGAGAGCTTGGGCGCCAGCGCGGTCGCCACGATGTAGCCCAATCGGTGCATCCGCTCCGTCAGACGGCGCAGGAATTGATTGTAGCTCTCCCGGTCAAACTGGTAGACATACTCAAAGTCCACATTCACGCCGTACCAGCCGCCCTGCCGCAGCAGCGCCTCGACGTTTTCCAAAAATGTGTCCTGTACGGTCTGATCGGTCAGAATGGCGTGGGCGATCTGGCTGGAGAACCCGCCTGCTTCCAGCAGATTTGTGAGCGTGAGAAGATTTGCCGCGCGCTGTCCGGCAGAGAGCGTTAGATCCAGGTTGAAGGTGGGCGTCAGATTTCCCAGGATATCGGAACGGTAAGAAAAGGGCGAGAGGAACGTCAGGTAGGGCAGCGCGGCGTTCAGTGTGCTGTCCGCGGCATCGGTCACGTAGCCGTTGACGACGACCTCCCGCATATGCCGGCCATCGGTTGGAATGACCACCGTCTGTCCGGGATAAACGCGGTTGGGATCGGCGATCTGGGGATTCGCTGCGATGAGGCGCTGAAGGCTTACGCCATGCCTGCGCGCAATGGAATACAGGGTATCGCCGCGGCCCACTGTGCGGCGGGTCTCACTGGTGGGGATAATAAGCGCCTGACCCACCGACAGTACATTGGGGTTTTGCAGCTGATTGGCAGAGATGATACTGTCCATTGATGTGGAATACCGGCGAGCGATTTGATAAATGGTGTCGCCGCTTCTAACAACATATATTTCCAAGGTGTTCATCCTCCTGTTGTGCTTGCCCGGATAGCCCATTCTATTCCCGGCCACGGCAAAAGGAGGCTTGCCCCACAGCGGTTTCCTTTCTGCGAAATAATTTTAGGCCCTTGCCAGTGTTTTCCCTGGCAAGGGCCTTGTCCGCGTTTGTTTACTCTGTGGTGTAGTTGTCGAAATACCCCTGGATAAAGACCACCGGGGTGCCCTTGTCGCCGGAGCCGGAGGTCAGGTCGCACAGGGAGCCGATCAGGTCGGTGAGGCGGCGGGGGGTGGTACCCTCCGACACCATCTGTCCCACCAGGTCCCCGTCCTTCTTGTGGATGCGGTCCTTGATGGCATCCTTCAGCGCCTCGCCGGACAGGTGGGCGAAGTCGTTGTCGGCCAGGTATTTCAGCTTCAGCTCATTGGGCGTGCCCTCCAGGCCGGCGGTGTAGGCGGGGGAGACCACCGGGTCGGCCAGCTCCCAGATCTTGCCCACCGGGTCTTTGAAGGCGCCGTCGCCGTAGACCATGACCTCCACGTGCTTGCCGGTTTTCTCCAGCAGCTTCTTCTGGATGGCCTCCACCAGCCCCTGGCAGTCCCGGGGGAACAGCTTCACCTGCTCCTCGGTGGACTTGTTGGAGCCCAGCAGGCCATAGTTCTCGTTATACCCGCTGCCGTTGACAGGGGCGTTCAGGATCTCGTCCAGGCCGAACACCTTTTCCGCGCCGGCGGCTTTCAACAGCCGCTTGGTGCGCGCTCTGGTGTGGATGTCGCAGCACAGCACGTTCTTGGTGTAGGGCAGGATGGCCCGGGGATCGTTGGCGAAGAGGATCTCCACCTCGGCCCCGCAGTCCTCGATGAGCTCCTGGTAATAGGCCACATAGTCCACGCCGGTGAAGGGGTGCTTCTCATAGCCGAACAGCTCCCGGTACCGCGCCAGGGTGAGCACGTCCTTGTAGGGATCGCCCCCCTTCTCGTCCAGGGCGTCCAGGCTGATGAGGTGGTTGCCCACCTCGTCGGAGGGGTAGCTGAGCATCAGGACGATTTTTTTGGCCCCCTTGGCAATGCCCCGCAGGCAGATGGCAAAGCGGTTGCGGCTGAGGATGGGGAAAATCACGCCAACCGTCTCCCCGCCCAGCTTGGCCCGGACATCGCCGGCGATTTCGTCCACGGTGGCGTAGTTGCCCTGGGCCCGGGCCACGATGGCCTCGGTCATGGCCACGATGTCCCGGTCACGGAGGGCAAAGCCGTCCTCGGCGGCGGCTTCCAGCAGGGAATCGGTTACGATCTCCACCAGATCGTCCCCACTGCGGATGATGGGGGTGCGGATGCCCCGGGATACGGTACCGACCATGCGGCTCATAAAGGAACACTCCTCATTTTCATATCGTTTACGCAGGAAAAATCCCCTGCAATTCTGTATGATACCACGATTTCAGCCGGTTGTAAAGGGCGAAGCATTTTCGGCGTGCCGCCGGGGAAACTGGCGCCGCCTGTTTAAATTCATCAAAAGATGCTCAGGTGAAGTTCCTGGCTCAACCGTTCCAGCAGCCGGATGCCCGCCACACTGTTCCCTTTGCGGTCCAGCGCCGGGCCGTATATGCCGATCCCCATGCGGGTGGGGACCACGGCCATGATGCCGCCCCCAACGCCGCTTTTGGCCGGGACCCCTACCCGCAGGGCAAACTCGCCGGAGCCGTCGTACATCCCGCAAGTCATCAAGATCGCGTTGACATACTGGGCCATAGCGGCGGGGAATATCCTTTCGTTGGTCACCGGGAGCCGCCCCCGGTTAGACAGCACCGCCCCGATGTGGGCCAGCGCCCGGCAGTCCACCTGGATGGAACAGGCGCGGAAATAGCAGTCCAGCACATCTTCCACATCATCGTCCAGCAGGCCCTGGGATTTCAGCAGGTAGGCCAGCGCCCGATTTTTGCTGCCGTGGCTTTTTTCCGAGCGGTACACCGCCTCGTCGATGGTGATTTCCCTGTCGCCCGCCAGCCGCCGGGTCAGCTCCAGCAGACGCTGGAAACGCTCCTCGTAGCTGCGGCCATGGATCAGGCTGCACATGACGATGGCCCCCATGTTGACCATGGGATTGATGTTGCTGCTGTCCAGAAACTGCTCCCCGACGTTGATGGCGTCAAAGGGTTTTCCGGTGGCCTCCACCCCGACCCGGCCCATCACGAACTGCGCGCCATTGTCCAGCAATGCCTGCAGCAGCAAGATGGGCTTGATGATGCTTTGGACGGTAAACGGCTGGCGGCAGTCTCCTGCCCAGTGGTGCTTCCCGTCACTGCCGATGATGCAGACCCCCAGCGCCGCGGGGTCCCCTTTGGACAGCTCCGGAATGTAATCCGCCACCCGCCCCTGACCGGCAAAGTGCCGGCATTCTTCCAGGATAGGTTCCAAAAGCCCTTCCACGATCTCTTCCACTCCTTCGTGTCCGATTCGATGCTCGGCCAGGACCAACGCGTGCCCGTTTCAGTCGTGAAAACAAGGCCCCATGCCGCTCCATTTTCTGCCCCATGCCGTCGCCCAGCGTTCACAATAAAGGGAATCGTACGAAATATGGTGCTTTTCCCGATAGCCGCCAAAGAAATGATACCAAATGACGCTGGGGGCGGCGATAACGATCCAATACAGGGGGCCGAGGAACAGGCATTGGACCGTGTGCCCGTATTCGTGGGCGCAGAGGCCGCCGTGCCCGGCCGTACTTGGAACGCTGAGAAAAATGAAAACGCCCAGCGACAGGCCCCCGCGATTTCCGGGCAGATAGGTGACGATGCTGTTGTGGAACCTTTTGCTGGGGAACCGTGCGCGGCAGCAGAGGAACACCAGCAGGCCGGCAAGGTTGACCGGCAGCCCCCAGGTGAATTGAACGAGGTAGAAGATCGCCCTGGGCCAGCCAGCGGCGGCGATCCCCCCGTGCGCGCCATGTCCTGCCCTGTCCATACGCGGGACCTCTTTCTTTATTGGTGTATTTCATAATAACATAATTTCTCCATGAAAGCCAGGACAATGTGAGCGCCGATAAAGCGGCAATAAAAGCGGGACGGCTCAGGTGAACCGTCCCGCTGCGGTGATAAAGCTTACTTCAGGAATATTTTATTGCCATCTGCATGGATGTTGCAGTGTTCCTCCGCCGTGGTGATTTCTTCCGTCAGCCTGCCGATCTGGACGTCCAGGAACGGATACAGCTTCTCACACTGTATGCTCCCCTTGCTCTTTTTGTCCAGTATCTTATCCAGGGCGCCCAGCTCGGCCGACAATGTCTCCCGTTTTTCGATATAAAGGTTGCGCTGTTCCACAAGCTGTTCCAGCACCGACTTCTCCATTTCGGTGATTCGGAACCCCTTTTTCCGCAGTTCGGAGATCGTCGTCCACAGCTTCTTGACGGTGGCCTGCACCTCCGTGAATTCCGCCTTGATCCGGCTCCAGGACTCGGGGGTGTGCGGGGGATAGCCGACGGAGAACTGGCTGCGTTCTCCGGCCAGGTTGCCGATTCGCTGGCACAGGATGCTGCCTCCCGCCCGGATCACGCTGCCCGTGATCATTCCGCGCCCGGCCAAGGCGTAAACCGAGCCCTCGCAGCGGATCGTACAGTTGGAGATCATCTCCGTGATCACGCTGGTTCCGGCACCGATTTCCGCCCGCTCCATCACAGGGGACTGTATCTGGCGGGCGGCGCTTAAAAGGGTTTTGCCGTCCGTCCCGTAAACGCCCTGCTGGACCCGGATGGTCCCGCCCGTAGACGTTACGTGGGCCTGCCCCACCTTCCCGCTGATCACAATATCGCCGGAAGCCTCTACATCGACCCCGCCGTCCACGTTTCCATCTATATAGAGATTGCCCGAAACCTGCAGCGTCCCCTGAAATTGGACCAGGTCACCGTCGATGATTTTCTGTTCGTGAACGCAGAACCGGTCGTTTTCAATGTACAGGATCCCGTCCACGCTCGCCGTGAGGGCCTGCCCGCCCCTGCCGACGGCGGTGTTCTCCCCCTGGGGCACGCAGGCGCTGACGGTCTGGGCACAGGGAAGCGTCTGCCCCGTGACGTCCATGCCGTCCGTCCCCGGCCTTGGGGGCCGGATCAGGCAGATGGCCGCCCCTTTCCGAACGGGCTGGAGCTGGATATCCTGGCCGAAGTCGGCCTGACTTTCATCCTGTATATCCAGGCACATATTCGTGCGCCGCTGGAAAAGCTCGACGACTTTGCCGTCTTCGCCCTCTTGCGGCAGCTTTCCCCGCGCGACCGGGAATACGTGAAGATATCCGCGCTCAAAATCCTGCTGGATCTCTTCCCGCAAAATGCCATATTGGATGCCCTCGTAGTGCATATCCTCCAGAAACGCTTCCAAGGAGAGCCCGTCCCCATTGTTTTCCGGCGGAAGCAGGCACGCATAGGCGCTCATCCGATCCCGTGACAGGCAAAACTGCGCCATCGCGTTCAAGGGCCGCGGATCGCCGTCCGGCGCCTTTTTGTACCGGGCTTTGCACACGTCCTTTAAAGCCTTGACAAAATCGTCCACGGTTTCGCTGTCATCCGGGTATTGCGCCTTCGCCTCCACGCCCGCCGCGTCCAGCGCTGAAAACAGCTTCTTGTGGGGGGTGGGGGAAAACGGCTTCCTTTCCTGTTCATCCGTCGCTTTTGAGACAAAATAATCAAAGATCGACACTTCTATCCCTCACCTCTTCTTGAACTCCGTATTCGCATGGGCGGCCGTTTCCCTCGGGCTACGGCTCCACATTTTATATCATATCATTTGTATGGGCAATTATCAAGTATTATTCGACCGGCCTGCTCCGGCGCGGCCGTCCGCGGGGTCAGCGGGCGGCGTCCTCCGCCAGCAGCTTGTCAATGGAGACCAGCTTGACGCAGAGGGTAAAGATGGCCATGGCCGTGCGCAGATCCGCTTGGGACGGATAGGTAGGGGCGATGCGGATGTTGCTGTCGTGGGGGTCCTTGCCGTAAGGGTAGGTCGCGCCCGCCCCGGTCATCACCACGCCGGCCTTTTTCGCCTTGGCCACGATGGCCTTGGCGCAGCCGTCAAGGGAGTCAAAGGAGATAAAGTACCCGCCCTTGGGGGTGGTCCACGTGCCGATCTCCAGGCCGCCCAGCTCCCGCTCCAGGGTCTCGGTCACGATCTCGAACTTGGGGCGGAGGATGTCCGCGTGGAGGCGCATATGCTCCACCAGGCCGTGGATATCGCCGAAGAAGCGCACATGGCGGAGCTGGTTGACCTTGTCGTGGCCGATGGTCTGGATGGCCAGCTGGGTCTTGATGTCCTCCATATTGTTGGGGGACGTGGCGATGGCCGCAAGCCCGGAGCCGGGGAAGCTGATCTTGGAGGTGGAGGCGAATTTATACACCAGGTCCGGGTTCCCCGCCCGCTTGCACTCCGCCAGGATCTCGATCAGGTGGTCCTGGTCGTGGTCATACAGGTGATGCACGCCGTAGGCGTTGTCCCAGTAGATACGGAAATCCTTTGCCGCCGGCTTCAGCCGGGCGAAACGGCGGACGGTATCGTCCGAGTAGGAGATCCCCTGGGGGTTGGAGTACTTGGGCACGCACCAGATGCCTTTGATGGCCTCGTCGGAGGCCACCAGCTCCTCTACCAGAGCCATATCGGGGCCGGTGGGCGTCATGGGCACGTTGATCATCTCGATGCCGAAATACTGGGTGATGGCGAAATGGCGGTCATACCCCGGGACGGGGCACAGGAACTTTACCTTGTCCAGCTTGCACCAGGGGGTATTCCCCATCACGCCATGGGTCATGGAGCGGGAAATGGTATCGTACATGACGTTCAGGCTGGAATTGCCGTAGATGATGATGCTGTCGATGGGGTTTTCCATCATGTCCCCGATCAGTTCCTTGGCCTCCCTGATGCCGTCCAAGACCCCGTAGTTCCGGCAGTCGGTGCCGTCCTCACAGGTCAGGTCGACCTCGCTGCTCAGCACGTCCATCATCCCCATGGACAGGTCCAGCTGCTCGGTGCAGGGCTTCCCCCTGGCCATATTCAGGCTCAGGCCCTTTGCCTGGTATTCTTTATATTCGGCCTTCAGCTGGGCTTTCAGGCTCTTCAGTTCCTCGTTGGTCATTTCGGCGTATGGCTTCATTTTGCTTTCCTCCCGGTTTGGGTTATAATCCATCATTATATTTATATCGCATTTTTGGGATTTGCACAAGCCCTTTCTGCTTCGGCGCCGACATTTTTACAGGCGGCCGCCCCAGCTGAAACGTTGCGCTTTTCTCCGCGATGTGCTACTATGGCGGTGCGGGGTTGAGAAGCGGAGGATGTGGACGATGGATTACCGGTTCGCCATTTGCGATGATGACAAAAACTATATCCAGTATCTCGACGGGCTGACGGCCCGGTGGGCCCGGCAGAC
Organism: Clostridiales bacterium; assembly: GCA_014799485.1. The sequence goes on from JAAVHY010000010.1 coordinate 22,906, forward strand.
GGGGGCGGCGGTGGAGACGGAGCGCTTCCCCTCGGCGGAGGCGTTCCTGTTCCGCTATGAGGAGCGCCGGGACTTCGACGTGCTGCTGCTGGACATCGAGATGACGGGGATGGACGGGGTGGAGCTGGCCAAGACCGTCCGGCGCAGCAGCGACGACGTGCAGATCGTGTTCATCACCGGCTACACCGACTATATCGCCGAGGGCTACGAGGTGGCCGCCCTCCACTATCTCACCAAGCCGGTGGACGAGGACAAGCTGTTCCAGGTGCTCACCCGGGCGGTGGGGCGGCTCAGGCGGAACGAGCCCGTCCTCACCCTGGAGCTGCCCGGGGAGACGGTGCGCGTGCCCCTGGGCAAAATCCGCTGGCTGGAGGTGCTGCACAACTACGTCACCGTCCACGCCGAACAGGATTACACCGTCAAGCGCTCCCTGGGGGAGCTGGAAAAGATGCTGGACAGCCGGTTCTTCCGGGTGGGCCGGTCCCACATCGTGAACCTGACCTGCATCCGGCGGGTGACCCGCACGGAGGCGGAGCTGGCCGGCGGGGAGCGCATCCCCCTGCCCCGGGGACAGTACGACAAGCTGAACCGGGCCATTATCGACCGAACGTGAGGAGAGGAACGCCATGTCGCTGCTGTCCGGGATGATCGACAAACGCATCGCCGCCTACCAGCGGGAGCTCATTGAGATCCACTACGCCGAGGTGGAGAATATGTACCGGCAGATGCGGGGCTGGCGGCACGACTACCGCAGCCACATCCAGGTGATGAAGGCCCACGCCGCCCAGGGGGACTGGGAGGCGGTGAACGCCTATCTGGACGCGCTGGAGACCGACCTGGCCACGGTGGACACGGTGGTCAAGACGGGCAACCCCATGGCGGACGCCATCCTCAACAGCAAGATCTCCCTGGCCCGCTCCAAGCATATCCAGGTGCGGGCGGACGCCAGCATCCCGGTGGCGCTGGACATCTCCGAGCTGGATCTGTGCGTCATCCTGGGCAACCTGTTCGACAACGCCATCGAGGCCAGCCTTGCCCTGCCGGAAGGGGAGCGGCTCATCCGGGTGTACGTGGACATGAAGGGCAGCCAGCTCTACATCTCCTTCACCAATTTCACCGCCGCCCAAAAGCAGCGGAAGGTGGGGGCCCTGTTCCAGACCACCAAGGGGGACGGCCACGGCTTCGGGCTGGTGCGCATCGACGCCATCGTGGAGCGGCTGGGGGGATACCTGACCCGGAACAGCGAGGACGGGGCGTTTACCACAGAGATATTGCTGCCGGTAGGCGGCGGGGCGCAATCCAGCCCCCAGATTTAACAGTTCAGCCCCCGGTTTACACAGCCGGGGGCTTTTATGCTACGATACGTCCCGAGGTGAGAGACATGGAAAAAACCAAAACCGACAAGCAAAAGCCCGTCTACGGCATGGCGTCCAACTGCGCCTTTATGATCCGCCGGGCGTGGCGGGACTGCAAAAGCGTGCTGGCGGTGGCCCTGGGCATCACTCTGTGCGGCGTGGCGGCCAACCTGCTGGAGCTGTTCGTGGTGCCCGCCGTGCTGGACGCGGTGGGCCGGGGCGTCACCCCTATGGAGCTGGTGCGGATGATCCTCTGGTTCACCCTGGGGCTGGTGGCCGTCTACGCCCTGAACACCTATCTGAATGAGAACGCCCTGGTCGGGCGCATCCATGTGCGCACCGGGCTGTCCATGGAGATCCACATGGCCTTCTGCCGGACCTCCTACCCCCACACGGAGGACCCGGACTATCTGAAACGGCAGGAAAAGGCGTGCGAGAGCACCGACGGCAACAGCAACGCAGGTGAGGAGATCTGGAGGACGCTGACCGACCTGACCGCCAATCTCATCAGCTTCCTGTTTTACCTGCTCCTGCTGGCCCAGGTGGGGCCGGCCCTGGCGGCGCTGACGATCCTGCTGACGGCCGTGGGCTATCTGGCGGGGACGCGCATCCGCTCCTGGCGCGACCGCCACAGGGAGGAGCTGGCGGACATCCAGCACAAAGTGCGGTATGTCTCCCTGCGCTGCCGGGACATCCAGCTGGCCAAGGACATCCGCATCTTCGGCCTGGGCCCCTGGCTGGCCGAGCTGCGGGAGAAATACTGCGGCCTCCGCCGGGATTTTTATGAGCGGCGGGAGCGGGTGGAGCTGTGGGCGGACGTGCTGGACGTGGCGCTGGCCTTTGCGCGCAATGGCGCGGCCTACGGCTGGCTTATCGTCCTGGCCCTCCGGGGGGAGCTGACCGCGGCCCAGTTCGTGCTCTATTTCACGGCGGTGGGCGGCTTCGCCCAGTGGGTGACGGGCATCTTCTCCGGCTTCAGCACCCTCCACAAGCAGAGCCTGGACCTGTCCGCCACGCGGGAATTTTTGGAGACGCCGGAGCCCTTCCGCTTTGAGGACGGCAAGCCCCTGGCCGTCCAGCCGGGCCATCAGTACACCATCGAGCTGCGGGACGTGTCCTTCCGCTACCCCGGGGCGGCGCAGGACACCATCTCCCACCTGAACCTGACCATCCGCCCCGGCGAGAAGCTGGCGGTGGTGGGCAAAAACGGCGCGGGCAAGACCACCCTCATCAAGCTGATCTGCGGCTTCTATGACCCCACGGAGGGCCAGGTGCTGCTGGACGGGGAGGACATCCGGCAGTATAACCGCCGGGACTACTACAAGCATTTTGCCGCCGTGTTCCAGCAGTTCTCCCTGCTGGCGGGGACGGTGGCGGAAAACGTGGCCCAGACCGAGGGGGAGAACATCGACCTGCCCCGGATGTGGGACTGCCTGGAGCGGGCGGGGCTGGCGGACAAGATCCGGGAACTTCCCCAGAAGGAAAACACCCACCTGAGCCGGGACGTGTATCTGGACGCCGTGGACCTGTCCGGCGGGCAGATGCAGCGGCTGATGCTGGCCCGGGCCCTTTACAAGAACGCCCCGATGGTGGTGCTGGACGAGCCCACCGCCGCCCTGGACCCCATCGCCGAGAGCGACCTGTACCAGCGCTACAGCGACCTGACGGGGAGATGTACCAGCGTGTATATCTCCCACCGGCTGGCCTCTACCCGGTTCTGCGACCGGGTGCTGCTGATCCAGGATGGCGGCATCGCCGAGGAGGGCACCCACGAGGAGCTGCTGGCTCTGGGCGGGGAGTACGCCCGGCTCTTTGACATCCAGAGCAAATACTATAGGGAAGGAGCGATGGAGGATGAGTGAGCCGAAAAAGGAGCGTCTGTCTTTCCGGGAGGCCATGGCCTATACCCGCCGGGCCTTCGCCATCTGGTGGAGGGCGGAACCAAAGCTGTTTATCGCCGCGGCGGTCAATAAGACGGTGAGCGCCCTGACCCCCTATGTGCCGCTGTATTTCACTGCCCGGCTGGTCAACGATATCGCCGGGGACCGCGCCCGGACGTGGCAGCTGTTTTTCCTCCTGCTGCTGGCTTCGGCGGCGGCGGGGCTGCTCCAGGCGGCGGCGGTGCGCTGGGACAACGCGGTCCGGGACGGGTGCATGGGCGCTGAGTGGGCCCGCGTTCTGAATAACAAGATGCTCTCCATGGACTTCTGCGACGTGGACGATCCGGCCACCCAGACCCTGCTGAGTCAAATCCAGCAAAACGATATGTGGTCGGATTGGGGCCTTATCAAGGTGTACTACGGTTTTTATCAGCTGGTGGGGGCGGTGTTCCGCATCATCGGCGCGCTGGCCCTGTCGGTGACCCTGTTCACCATGCCCGTGCCGGCGGGCAGCCCGCTGGTTTGGCTGAACCACCCGGGGTGCCTGGCGGGGATGCTGGCCCTGCTGGTGCTGACGGTGGTGGTCTCGCCCCTGCTCCACAATAAGGGATGGTCCTATTACGCGCGGATGGATGGAACCCAGGGGAATCGGTCCTACATGTTCTTCTACGCCTGCGCAATGATAGACCGCAGCCGCGGGGCGGACATCCGCACCTATGGACAGGATATTTATATCCACGATCGGGCAGAGAAAGAGGATCCGTACAATCCCTTCGGGATCAAGAGCCAGTTTGCGAAAGACAGCTGGGGGCCCATGGGACTGCTGCTGGGGGCCTCCAAGGCGGTGGACCGGGCCTTCACCGGGGTGATCTACCTCTTTGTGGGCCTGAAGGCCCTGGGCGGGGCCTTCGGCGTGGGCTCCATGACCCAGTATGTGGGGGCGCTGGCGGGACTGACCGGGGGGTTGTCCGATCTGCTGATGACCCTGGGCAGCCTGCGGACAAACGCGGAGTTCCTCAAGCCGGTGTACCAGTTCCTGGACATCCCCAACAACATGTACCAGGGCAGCCTGACCACCGAGAAGCGCTCCGACCGCAAGTACGAGATTGAGTTTAAAGACGTGTCCTTCAAATACCCCGGCACGGAAACCTGGGCCCTGCGCCACGTGTTTATGAAGTTCAACGTGGGGGAGCGGCTGGCGGTGGTGGGGGAGAACGGCTCGGGCAAGACCACCTTCATCAAGCTGCTGTGCCGCCTGTACGACCCCACCGAGGGGGAGATTTTGCTCAACGGCATCGACATCCGCAAGTACCGCTACGACAACTATCTGGCGCTGTTCTCCGTGGTGTTCCAGGACTTCAAGCTGCTGGCCCAGCCCCTGGGGGCCAACGTGGCCGCGGCGGAGGACTACGACCGGGAGCGGGCGGAGCGGTGCCTGGTCAAAGCGGGCTTCGGGGCGCGGCTGGGGTCGCTGCCAAAGGGGCTGGACACCTGCCTGTACCGGGAGTTCGAGGACGACGGGGTGGAGATTTCCGGCGGCGAGGCCCAGAAGATCGCCCTGGCCCGGGTGCTGTACCAGGACGCACCGTTTATCGTGCTGGACGAGCCCACGGCGGCCCTGGACCCGGAGGCGGAGGCCGAGATCTACACCAAGTTCAACGACATCGTGGAGGACAAGACCGCCATCTATATCAGCCACCGGCTGTCCTCCTGCCGGTTCTGCGACGAGATCGCCGTGTTCGACCAGGGCCGGGTGGTCCAGCAGGGGACCCACGACGGCCTGGTGGAGACCGAGGGGAAGTACCAGGCCCTCTGGGAAGCCCAGGCCCAGTACTACCAGAAAAAGGAGGGGTAAGCGAGCCGGCAGCGCTGGAGAACCGCTCCCCAAAACAGAACGCCAGACCTTCTATCTTCTGTGGCTTGGAGGTCTGGCGTTTCCCTTTTTACCCGGCGGCAAAGATTGGTGCGCTGCATTTGTAAAGAAATATATTGCATTTTGCTTTACAAGTGATATAATAGAGATGGGTCGAGAGGAGGTGGCGTCCATGGCACAGGTTATGGTGAACTTTCGCATGGACGAGGACGTTAAGAAGAACATGGAGCAGGCTTGCAGGGAGATGGGTATGAGTATGACGACCGCCTTCACCATTTTTGCCACAAAGGTCGGCAAGGAGAAACGGATCCCATTCGAGATCACGGCGGAGCCCCACAGACTGCTGCCGCGCCGGCGGCAGTCCGCCCCCGCGGAAATCCTGCCGGGCCAAGAGGAGGAAACCCTTGCGCTGGCGGGAAAGCGGGAACGGCTGGAAGCTTTATGTACGCAAATCCGTCAGTCGCTGACCGCCATCCATACCGCAATTCCTTCCTCGATCACAGGGCTTTCCATGGAGCGGATCCGGCTGCTGTGCGGCGATGAGCTCAAGGATAAGGCCGCGGGAGTGGTCAAGGACGCCGGGGCCCTGTTTTCCGGCAGGAACGCCGGGACGCTGCGGGAGAAGGATCTGAACATCCTGGACGAATATATAGACGGCCTGTCGTCCATCGCGGGTGAACTCCGGGACATGGAACACACCCTGGTCCCCGCTATGAAATCATGGCCCGGCGGGAACGGCGGCGGCTTTGAGCCCTATGGGCAGAGGCTTGCCGCGGTGTCCCGGGAATTTGACGCTCTCGCGCCGGTGATGCGGCGCTTCCTGTCCTCCACCGCCTGCCATGGCGGCGCCCGCGCCGTCCAGGCGCGGCTCCGGCAGGCCGCGGCGCCTGTTGAAACGCCCTACGTCCTCACGGCGCTGGAAAACCTGGAGGCGCTGATCGTCCGGCATTACGATGCCTTGGAAGACCCGGCGAAGGCCCGCCTGGAGTCCGATTACCTCCCCACGCTGGAGCTGACCCTGCGGGAATTGGGCCAGGCGGAGCGGGAGGCCGGGGACGTTGACGCGAAGGCGGCCCTCTGCCTGCGCACGGTGAACGTGCTGTCCCAGGTGATTTCCGACAGCAGGCAGGCCCGGCAGGAGTGGAGCCGGCGCAGCCTGGAGGCGGAGGTCGCGGCCCTGGAGCGCCTCGCCGCCATGCGGGGGGACACCGGGGGCGGCATGAAGCGGCCGGATTGAGAAAATTCCAAGCCGTCGGGAAACGGCGCCGCCGTCCCGGCTTGTTTTGATAGATAGAGAACAGAGGCTTTTAAATTTGAAAGGAGGAATCCTCATGCTTGACTTCATTCTGAACGCATGGCCTGTGATCGCCGCTGTTGTAGTGGTGCTCGTCATCGTCATGCTGGGCTATGTCAAGGCCCCGCCCGACCAGGCGTACATCATCTCCGGCATGAAGAAGGAGAGCAAGGTGCTCATCGGCCGGGCCGGGATCCGCGTCCCCTTCCTGGAGCGGATGGACCGGTTGTATTTAGGGCAGATGACGGTGGACATCAAGACCGAGCAGTCCGTCCCCACCAGCGACTTCATCAACGTCAACGTGGACGCCGTGGCCAAGGTCCGCATTTCCCCCCAGCCGGAAGGGATCAAGCTGGCCGCCAAGAACTTCCTGAACAAGCGCCCCGACGACATTACCCGGGATTTGCAGGATTCCCTCCAGGGCAATATGCGTGAGATCATCGGCACCCTGTCCCTCAAGGAGATCAACACGGACCGGGATTCCTTCTCCGACCAGGTGATGTCCAAGGCCAGCAAGGACATGGATAAGCTGGGCATCGAGATCCTCTCCTGCAACATCCAGAACGTCACCGACGAGAACGGGCTGATCAAGGACCTGGGCGCGGACAACACCAGCCTCATCAAGAAGAACGCCGCCATCGCCAAGGCCCAGGCCGACCGCGACATCGCCATCGCCCAGGCGGAGGCCGAGCGGGAGTCCAACGAGGCCCGGGTGCTGGCGGACACCCAGATCGCCCAGAAGCAGACGGAGCTGGATATCCGCCGGGCCGAGCTGAAGATCATGGCCGACGGCAAGAAGGCCGAGGCGGACGCCGCCTACGAGATCCAGAGCCAGGAGCAGCGCAAGAGCATCGAGACCGCCACGGTGAACGCGGAGATCGCCAAGACCCAGCGCCAGGCCGAGCTGAAGCAGTACGAGGTCGAGGTGGAGAAGCAGAAGCTGGAGGCCGAGATCCGGGCCAAGGCGGACGCCGAGCGCTACCGCCAGCAGCAGGAGTCGGAGGCCGCCCTCTTCAAGCGCCAGAAGGACGCCGAGGCGGCGCGCTATGAGCAGGAGCAGAAGGCCGAAGCGGAGATGAAGATCGCCCAGGCCCAGAAGTACGCCAAGGAGCAGGAGGCGGAAGGTATCGCCGCCGTGGGTAAGGCGGAGGCGGCGGCCATCCGGGCCAAGGCCCTGGCTGAAGCCGAGGGCATCGACAAGAAGGCCGAGGCCATGAAGAAGTACGGCGAGGCCGCCGTCATCGAGATGGTCATGCAGGCCCTGCCCGAAATCGCCAAGAACGTGGCCGAGCCCCTGTCCAAGGTGGATAAGATCACCATGTACGGCGAGGGCAACAGCGCCAGGCTGCTGGAGGATATCATCACCGGCACGTCCCAGGTCACCGAGGGTATTACCCAGGGAATGGGCATCGACGTCAAGTCCCTGGTGGCCGGTATGCTGGGCGGCAAATTGGCGGGCGGGGAGGATAAGACGATCATTATCCAGAGCCCGTCCCCCGCGGCCCAGGCGGAGAGCGCCCCCGCGGCCCTTGACGAGGAGAAAGAGCCGGATTAAGGATCGAATCCCCGGCGGGCCGCCGTCGGCGGGGCCGGGACAGGAAAAGGCAGCCGTTTTCGAAGAAAACGGCTGCCTTTCTATTTTACGCTTCAGAAGCCCGCGGGGAAAGGCGGGAGGCCGAAGCCGGGGCTTACGAACCCGGGTCACTGGGCCCGCGCGAACCAGCGGCGGGCGAAATCCGCCACCGCCCCGGTGAGCTCCTTGATGTCCCAGCTGCTGGTGTTCACCGTCATATGGTAGCTGCCGCCCTGGCCCCACCGGCTGTCCGAGATCATCTCCCGGCTGCGGGCGCGGGCCTTGTCGATGCGCCGGATGTTCTGCTCCACCGCCTTGGGGGACAGGTTTTCCCCCTCCGCGGCGCGCCGGATACAGCGGCGGACCTTTGCCTCCATATCCGCGCAGACGAAGATGGTGAAGGGCTTGTAGCCGGCCAGGAGGATGTCCGCGTCCCGGCCCACGATCACGCAGTCCCGGCCCGTTTTGGCGATGCCCTCGATGACCTGGCGCTGTTCCACCAGCAGGCTGGTCTGGGCGGACTGGAGGACGGCGCCGGTGGCGAAGGTCCGGCCGTATGTCAGCGGGACGCGCTGCCACGCTCCGCCCTCCAGGGCCTTTTCCACGTAGCGCTCATCCATGCCCTGGGCCTGGGCGATGGCGGTGATGATCTCCCGGTCGTAGTAGTCGAAGCCCAGCGTGTCGGCCAGGCGCTTGCCCAGCTCCCTGCCGCCGCTGCCGAACTCACGGCTGATGGTGACGATTTTCATCATGACACTCCCTTTCCAATCGTTTTCTGTGATTGGCGCTGTTCTTGCCATGGCAACAGTATAGCATGGTTCCGCCGAAAAGGGAACAAAAAATCTGTCCGGCCCGCGGCTTGACAGGATGGCCCCGCTCTGGTACAATAAGCGCACAATGGCCGGCAGGAAGCCGGCCCGGATGCGCCGAAGCGCCCCCTTGCCGCCCGTTTATCCCCATCGCGCCGAATTGTGTGCCACGAAGGCACGCGCTTTCTCCCAGAGGAAGGGCGTGCCTTTTTCTGCGCCTTGGACGGGCTGTTTCGAAATGAAAACAAGGAGGAACCCCTATGTCATCCGTCAAAAAACTCACCATCTGCGCGGTCTGCATCGCCCTGTGCGCCGTGCTCCCCCCCGTGTTCCATATGCTGGCCCTGGGCAGCATCCTCTCCCCCATGCACATCCCCGTGCTGCTGTGCGGCCTGGCCTGCGGCTGGCCCTACGGCGCGTTCTGCGGCCTGGCCGGGCCCGTCGTGGCCCACCTGATCAACGGGGCGCCCGCCGCCGCCATGCTGGTGTCCATGATCCCGGAGCTGATCGTGTACGGCCTGGCCTGCGGCCTGCTGATGAAGCTGGTGCGCACCGGGAACCTCTACGCCGACCTCTACTGCGCCCTGGTGCCCGCCATGCTGCTGGGCCGGGTGGCGGGGGGCGTGGCCCGCGCCCTGTTCCTGATGGGCAGCGGTGAGTCCTACACCCTGGCCATGTGGGCGGGGGCGTATCTGATCCAGGCCATCCCCGGCATCATCCTGCATCTGATCCTGATCCCGGCGCTGGTGGTGCTGCTTGCCAGGGCGAAGCTCATCCCCGCCCGCTATCCCCAGCGGAAGGGGGAGGGCGCGGCGGCCTAACCGCAAAATATCCGCAGTCAGGAGGGATCCCTATGTGTCAGGAGCTGTGCCGGTGTGACGCCGGCCTGGACCGGCTGGTGGAGAAGATCGGGGCGCTGAGCGCCGTCCAGAGCCGGGTCATCGCGGCCCTGGACGGCCGGTGCGCCGCGGGCAAGACCACCCTGGCCCGGGAGCTGGGGGAGCGGTACGGGTGGAGCGTGGTCCACATGGACCACTTCTTCCTCCGCCCAGAACAGCGCACCTTGGAGCGGTACGCCCAGCCGGGAGGGAATATCGACCACGAGCGCCTTCTGAAGGAGGTGCTGCTCCCCCTGCGCCGGGGAGAGCCGCCGGTATACCGGCCCTTCGACTGCCATACCCTGAGCCTGGGGGGGCCCATCCCCCTTGACCCCGCCCCGGTGGTGCTGGTGGAGGGCTCTTATTCCTGCCATCCCGCCCTGTGGGACTGCTACGACGTGCGGGCCTTCCTCACCATAGACCCCGCGCGGCAGCTGGAGCGCATCGCCGCCCGGGAGGGGGAGGAGCGGGCCCGGACGTTCCGGGAGAAATGGATCCCCCTGGAGGAGAAATACTTTGCCGCCTGCGAGGTGGAGCGCCGGTGTGAATTCCGGCTGGAAGGATAAAAAAGTACCCGCCTGCCTGGCAGACGGGTACTTTTTGTATTATAGCGTCCGAAGCACGTCCACTACCCGCTCACAATGGCTGGGGAAGCGTTCCTTCAAAGCGGGGGCGGCGTCCGCCATGATCCAGGGCTGGCCCGCGATGGGCAGCATGGACTCGTCGTTGAAGTTGTCGCCAAAGGCCATCACCTCGTCCGGGCCGATGCCCAGGGCGGCGCACAGCTGGGTCAGGCCCGATCCTTTGTCCGCCAGGGTGAAGTCCAGCCACTCCGCCCCCGCGACGGCGGCGCGGAATACCTCCCCCCACCTGGAGTCCAGTTCCGTCAGCATTTCGCCGGGGTTTTTCTGGGGACAATAGGCGGATACCTTCACGATGTCCTCCGGCACGTCCTCCGGGCGGGGCAGGAGGACGATGTTGTTGCCCTTGCTCCGCATCAGCGGGAGGATCTCGTCCCCCTTGGGGCACAGGTAGCTGGTGTCCTCGCCGGAAATGAGCACGTCCAGCCCCGGCGCGTCCACGATCTCCCGGCACAGGGCCACGGCCCGCTCCTGTCCCATCACCGTCTTGCCCAGCACCGGGCCGGGGGAGCCGGGGCCGAACACCACCGCCCCGTTCTCGCACAGGAAGGGCACTGTGTCCGCCACCGGGGCGAACAATTTCCGCATGCTGGTGTACTGCCGCCCGCTGGCGGGGCAGAACAGGATGCCCTTGCCCGCCAGACGGCGGATCTCCTCAAATATCTCCTCCGGGATGGCCGTCTCCCCATAGGGGAGCAGGGTGCCGTCGATGTCGCTGGCGATGAGCCGGATCATAGCCGTCCTCTCCTCTCTCTGCTGTGTTTCCGCGCCCTATTTTAACAGGAGGGCGGCCCTGTTGTAAAGCCCCCGGGCGCGCTTTGGACGGGACAAAAAACAGCGGAGGGTACAAGCCCTCCGCCGTTCTGTGTTCATTTGCCGCCCATCAGCTCCTGCCACCACTCGATGAGCCGGAACTTCAGCACGTAACCGCCGTCCTGCCCGGTGATGAGGGCGATCTGATCCTCGCTGAGCACGCCCTCCGCCGCCGACTCCACGCTCTCCTCCGTCACCGAGGCCAGGCACAGGGGTGGGAACACCACGCACCACCAGTTGCGGCCCCGCCCCTCGCCAATGGTCACCTTCAGCGCCCGGTACTGTCCGGCGGGGAGGGAGAAGCCGTCGTACTCCTTGGTGGGGAACCACTGGTCGGCCAGGGTGACGCTCACCCGGTCGGCCCTGCCCGTCCGGGCCAGGGCGTCCTCCCCGGCCCGGGCCAGCTCGTCCAGGTGGGGGGAGAGGGCGGCCTCCGCCTCCCGCCGCCCCTCCACGCCGTCCAGAAGCTGGGACGCCTCGGCCAGCACCGCGTCCCGCACCAGCAGCTTCCGGGCCTGGTCGAAATCGGAATCGGAGTTGGCCACCACATGGAGCCGCAGCACCCGTTCCGCCAGGGCGCTCTCGCTGGCGGACGCCCAAACGCCCGCGGTGAGGGTGAGGCCGAAGGCCAGCAGCAGCGCCGCCTCCCAAACGCGCAGTTTGGAGGAAGTGGAAGATTTCATCAAAAACACCGTCCTATGTACCGTTTGGGTACAGTATGGACGGTGTTTTTTCGTTTTATACGTTTGGTCCGGCGGGGCCGCACAAAAAAACGTCCCGGTAATTTTCGCGCAGACGCTCACAGGCGGCCTGGGCGCCGTCCAGGCTGTGGAACAGCCCGAACACCGACGGCCCGCTGCCCGACATGGACGCTCCCAGCGCCCCGCAGTCGATGAGCGCCGCCTTGATCTCGCTGATTTCAGACAGGCGACGGGGCTCCAGCACGTCCTCGAACACGTTGTACATCCGCCTTGCCACCCCGGCCAGGTCGCCCGCCTCCAGGGCGGCGGCAACCCCGGCAGTGTCCGGGCGGCGGACGATCTTGCGCACGTTCACCCGGGAGAAGAGCTGGGGGGTGGAGATGGAGAAGGGGGGCTTGCAGATGACGATATGGCAGGGCGGGAGGGGAGGCAGCGGGGTGAGGACTTCGCCCCGGCCTTCCGCCAGGGCGGTGCCCCCCAGGGCGCAGAAGGGTACGTCGGAGCCCACCCGCTCCCCGATTTTCGCCAGTTCCGCGGAGGAGAGCCCTGCCCCGGTGAGCCGGTTCATGGCCCACAGCACGGCGGCGGCGTCGGCGCTGCCCCCGGCCAGCCCCGCGCACACGGGGACGCGCTTTTGGATGGACACGTCCACCTCCCCGCCAAGCCCCGTGGCCTGCCGGAAGGCGGCGGCGGCCATCTGGGCCAGGTTCTTTCCCCCGGTGGGCAGAAAGTGGAGGTTGGACGCGGCCTGACCCTCCGCCCCCCGGGCGGGGGCGACGGTGAGGGTATCCGCCAGGGTGACGGACTGCATGACCATCTGGAGGTCGTGGTAGCCGTCCTCCCGTTTGCGGAGGATATCCAAAGTGAGGTTGATTTTCGCATTGGCCAGCAATTCCATGAGGAAAGCTCCCTTCTTGCCGAGCAATAAAACATCGTTTGATTACGTATCGCGTTGCGCCGTCAACGCAAAACTTTCTGACAATAGCGCTGCTGGCAACGAATCAAAGCTCTTTTTGGCTACTTTTTCTTTCAATTATAGGGACGCTGGTTTAGCCTTACTCAATGTCGTGTAGTTTCAAGCATTTCCAGCGTTCCACTACCTCTGTTGATACAGTTTCAAGCAGTTTGAAACTACTTCGGTTGTGTACTAAGTTGTGTACCAGTCTAATGGAAACATACTCCTCGATAAACGGGAATTTACCGCTGTGTTAAATACCCTCTTATCGGAAAGTCAGGAGCAGCTAAAGTCCAGCTAGTACCACATTTTTTGCAGTGATAAATTGTTTCATAAGGGCTTTTGCTTGATATCTCAAACATTTTCATATCAACGAACTTATCCATGATTCTTTTCGTTGAAGTATAGTGAAGATAGCCGCCAAACCCCTCTATTGGCTTAATATGCTGACAAGGTTCACACTTCATTTTCTGCTCCTTTTAAAATTCTGGTTTATCGTTCTTGTGTAGAACCAAAAACTTGTGTACTTTTTGTGTACCAAACACCGCCCGAATCCCTGAAACCGTTGCAACACAAGGGGGGGTGGGCGGTTGATGCTTTTAACTTTCAAGAAAAAGTAGCGCTGCCGCGGCGACCCTGGCCATGGCGGGCCGGTCCAGGGGCCGGTCCAGGAAGTGCTCCAGGGCCAGCACGGCCTGGTTCACCAGCATGGGCAGGCCGTTCAGCGTCTGCAGGCCCCGGCGGCGGGCCTGGGCCAAAAGCTCCGTCTGGTTGGGGTGGTAGATGGCGTCGAACACCCCGGCGTCCGGGGGCAGGGCGTCCAGGAAGGAGAAGTCCTCAAACTGGTGGGGACAGCCCGCCATCCCCAGGTTGGTGCAGTTCACCAGCAGCTGGGACTGCTCCGCCATACGGCCCAGGGTGTCCGGGTCAAACCCGGCGGGGGACAGGCGGCCCAGAGGGGCGTGGGCGCACAGCTCCTGGGCACGGCTGAGGGTGCGGTTGCACACCCACACCCGTTCTGCCCCAGCCTGGGACAGCGCCAGCGCCACCGCTTTGGCCGCGCCCCCCGCCCCCAGCAGGGTGACGGTGAGCCGGCTGGGGTCAACGCCCAGACCGTCCCTCAGCGCGGCCACCGCCCCGGCCCCGTCGGTGTTGAAGCCGACCCACTTCCCGTCCCGGAGGCAGACGGTGTTGACGGCCCCTATGGCCTGCGCGGCGGGGTCGATTTCGTCCAGCAGGGGGAGCAGGTCCTCCTTGTGGGGCATGGTGGCGTTGAAGCCGGTGACGCCGTTTTCCTTTGCCCAGGCCAGGTACTGGGGCACCTCCCCCTGGCGAACCACATGGGGGGTATAGGGGATGTCAAGCCCCAGCTCAGCCAGCATAGCCCCCTGGATGATGGGGGACTTGGAGTGGAGCACCGGGTCGCCGATGATCTGCAAGCTCATGCCTTTCCCTCCAGAAAATGATCCATGGCCATGAGGTAGCCGTCAAACCCGTGGCCGTAGAGCTGGCCCACGCAGGCGGGGGCGGTGACGGACACCGCCCGGAAGGGCTCCCGCTGGTCAATGTGGCTGATGTGTACCTCGTAGGCGGGCACATCCACTGCCTTCAGCGCGTCCAGAATGGCGTAGCTGTAGTGGGTGTAGGCCCCGGGATTGATGACGATGGCGTCATACACGCCGTCGGCGGCGTGGATCTCGTCGATGATGGCCCCCTCATGGTTGGACTGGAAGCAGTCCGCGGTGGAGCCATGGGCGGCGGCGTGCTCTTTGATGAGGGCGCACAGGGCCTCGTAGCTCTGGCCGCCGTAGATACCCGGCTCCCGCTTGCCCAGCAGGTTCAGGTTAGGGCCGTTGATGATGAGAAATTTCACAAATCAGTCACCTCTTTGCAAATCATGTCGATGAGCTCTGCTGTGTCCTCCGGCCAAACCGGGATGGGGATGATGTAGTCCGCCCAGCGGCGATAGATGGGGGCGCGGTCTTGATAGCGCCGGATAAAATCCTCCCGCCCCGCCTGGGCCAAGGGGCGGCCGGATACGTCCAGGGTGTCGTAGGTCTCCCCCGGGTCCCGGTCCAGCCAGAACACCAGGCCGGTTTCCTTCAGCGCGGCGATGGCTTCATCCTGGAGGGGCAGTCCGCCGCCGCAGGCGATGACAAGGCCGGATTGCCCGCCCAGCTCCCGGCACAGCTCCAGCTCCAGGGCGCGGAAGCGGCCCTCGCCGTCCCGGGCAAAAATGTCGGGGATGGAGCGGCCCTGCCGCCGCTCAATGAGGGCGTCGGTGTCCACCAGCGGGCGGTCCAGCCGGTGCGACAGCAGCTTGCCCACGGTGGTTTTGCCGCAGCCCATCATGCCGATCAAAACGATGTTTTTTGCCATGGAGCGCCCCTTAATCCAAGTTCGAGCGGAACCACCCCAGCACCCGGAACTCCCCGGTGGTCTGGGCCAGCTCGTGGAGGGCGTCGCCCACCGCCGGGTCGTCGGGGGCGCCGGTGAACTCCAGGAAGAACATATACTGCCA
>JAAVHY010000011.1 GCA_014799485.1 Clostridiales bacterium
CTGGCCCTCATCATCTACGGCGACCTGGACGTGTCCGTCATGGACGAGCTGCCGCCGGGGCGTACCCCGGTGTCCACCTTCGCCGTGGGGGAGGACAAGCGGCAGCGGATGTACGGCTTCGTCCGCAAACAGGTGGGCGAGGGACGGCAGGTGTACATCGTGTGCCCCTCGGTGGAGGAGAACAGCGGCGGGGACTGGGCCGACGGCCCGGCCATGGATCTGAAAGCCGTCACCGCCTACGCCCGGGAGCTGCGGGAGAAGGTGTTCCCCGACCTGCGGGTGGGCTTCGTCCACGGCAGGCTGAAATCAAAGGAGAAAGAGGCGGTGATGGCCGCATTCGCCGGGGGGGAGCTGGACGTGCTGGTGTCCACCACCGTCATCGAAGTGGGGGTGGACGTGCCCAACGCCTCCCTGATGATCGTGGAGAACGCGGAGCGGTTCGGCCTGAGCCAGCTCCACCAGCTCCGGGGCCGGGTGGGCCGGGGGAAGCACCAGAGCTATTGCGTACTGGTCACCGCCAGCCGCGGCGAGACCGCCCGGGAGCGTTTGAAGGCGCTGTGCGCCACCAACGACGGGTTCCAGATCGCGGAAGAGGACCTGCGCCTGCGGGGCCCCGGTGACTTTTTTGGCAAGCGGCAGCACGGCCTGCCCCAGCTGAAGGTGGCGGACTTTGCCGCCGACATGGAATTATTGAAGGAGGCCCGGGAGGCGGCGGAGGAGCTGATCGCCGCCGACCCCGAGCTGAAAAAGCCCGCCCACCGGCTGCTGAAAAGACGGGTGCGGGAGCTGTTTGAGGAAAACGGGGCGCTGTTCAGCTAAACGGGATGATGTGAGGAGAATGTGATGATGAAACGGCTGACCATCGGTCTTTTGGCCCACGTGGATTCGGGCAAGACCACGCTGTCCGAGGCCATGCTGTACCTGTCCGGCGGGGTGCGGAAGCTGGGGAGGGTGGATCACGGGGACGCCTTCCTGGACACCGACCAGCAGGAGCGGGAGCGGGGCATCACCATCTTCTCCAAGCAGGCGCGGCTGGACTGGAAGGGGTGCGCCCTCACCCTGCTGGACACCCCCGGCCACGTGGACTTCTCCGCCGAGATGGAGCGGGCGGTGCAGGTGATGGACTACGCGGTGCTGCTCATCAGCGGCGCGGACGGGGTGCAGGGGCACACGGAAACGCTGTGGAAGCTGCTGGAGCGGCACGGCGTGCCCACGTTCCTGTTCATCAACAAAATGGACCAGCCGGACACCGGCCGGGACAAGCTGCTGGCCCAATTGCGGGAGCGCCTGTCCGACGGCTGCGCCGATTTTGACCGGGCCTGGGACGAGGTGCTGGAGCAGGCTGCCATGTGCGGCGAGGATTTGATGGAGCGCTACCTGGAGACGGGGACGCTGGACGACGGCGACCTGTCCGAGCTCATCGTGGAGCGGAAGCTGTTCCCCTGCTTTTTCGGCTCTGCCCTGAAGGTGGAGGGGGTGGACGCCCTGCTGGACGGGCTGGACCGCTATACCCTGGAGCCGGACTGGCCGCAATCGTTTGCCGCCCGGGTGTTCAAGATTTCCCGGGACGACAGGGGGGAGCGGCTCACCTTTTTGAAGGTGACCGGCGGCGTTTTAAAGGTACGGGACACGGTGAAAGGCCCGGACTGGGAGGAGAAGGCCACCCAGCTGCGGCTGTATTCCGGCGCGAAGTTCACCCCGGCGGAGGAGGCCCCGGCGGGGACGGTGTGCGCCGTCACCGGCCTGGGCCGGACCCGGGCGGGCCAGGGGCTGGGGGCGGAAGAGGACTGGGAGGGCCCCCAGCTGGAGCCGGTGCTGGCCTACCAGGTGCTGCCCCCGGCGGGGGGCGACGTGCATACTTTGCTGGCCCAGCTGCGCATTTTGGAGGAGGAGGACCCCCAGCTCCAGGTGGAGTGGAATGAGACGCTGGGTGAGATCCAATTACACCTCATGGGTGAGGTGCAGCTGGAGGTGCTGTCCCGCCTGATGGAGCGGCGGTTCGGGGTGGAGGTGTCCTTTGGCCCCGGGCGCATCGTGTATCTGGAGACCATCGCCGCCCCGGCGGAGGGGGTGGGCCACTTCGAGCCCCTGCGCCACTACGCCGAGGTACACCTCCTGCTGGAACCGCTGGAGCGGGGCGCGGGGCTGGTGCTGGACACCGCCTGCTCGGAAAACGTGCTGGACCGCAACTGGCAGCGGCTCATCCTCACCCATTTGATGGAGAAAACCCACCTGGGCGTGCTCACCGGCGCGCCCATCACCGATATGAAGATCACCCTGCTCACCGGGCGGGCCCACCTCAAACACACCGAGGGGGGCGACTTCCGCCAGGCCACCTACCGGGCGGTGCGGCAGGGGCTGATGTGCGCCAAAAGCGTGCTGCTGGAGCCGTGGTACGCCTTCCGGCTGGAGGTGCCCACGGTCAGCGTGGGGCGGGCCATGACCGATCTCCAGCGCATGGGCGCGGACTTCCAGCCCCCGGAGACGGCTGGGGAGATGTCCGCCCTCACCGGCAGCGTCCCGGTGTCCGCCGTGGGGGGCTATTGGACCGAGGTGGCGGCCTACACCGGGGGGAGGGGGCGCTTCTCCTGCGCGGTGGAGGGCTACCGCCCCTGCCACAACGGGGACGAGGTGATCGCGGAGCGGGGCTACGACCTGGAGCGGGACGTGATGAACCCAGCCGGGTCGGTGTTCTGCGCCCACGGGGCGGGGTTCAACGTGCCCTGGGACGAGGTGCGGGAGCATATGCACCTGGACAGCGGCTGGCGGCCCCAGGAGGAGCGCTCCGCCGGGTCGGAAGCGGCTCCGGCGCGGCGGGAGCCGCCCATGAGCTACGAGTCCCGGGCGGCGCTGGACAAGGAGCTGGAGGCCATTTTCGAGCGGGCCTACGGCCCGGTGAAGCCCCACGCCTTCCGGCCCGCCCCCAAGGCCGGCCCGGCCCCGAAGCCCAAGCCATGGAAGGGCTTGAAGGCGCGGGACGGGGACGACTACCTGCTGGTGGACGGCTACAACATCATCCACGCCTGGGACGGGCTGAGGAAGCTGGCCCGGGAGGATCTGGACGGGGCCCGCCAGCGGCTCATCGACCGGCTGCGCAACTACCAGGGATGGAAGAAGTGCAAGGTGATTGTTGTGTTCGACGCCTACAAGGTGAAGGGGAACCCCGGCTCCGTTGAGCGGGCGGGGGAGGTCTATGTGGTCTACACCAAAGAGGCGGAGACGGCGGATATGTATATCGAAAAGACCACCTATGCCCTGGCGAAAGAGCGCCGGGAGCACCGGGTGCGGGTGGCCACCTCCGACGGCCTGGAGCAGATGATCATCCTGGGCCACGGGGCGGTGCGTATGCCCGCCGCCGAGCTGGAGTTCGAGGTAAAGCAGGCGGAGGCGGAGATACGCCGGATCATCGGCGGGTGAGCCGCGGCGCGGGCCCTGCTTGCGCCGCTTATGGCCGGGGCGTGACGGGATTCCACAAGGAAAATTATGTAAAACCCGCAGGATCAGGGCGGGGGAAGACATTTTAAGGTAAATCTGAAAGGATTTCTCATTGTTTCTCTTGACGGGATCGCCGGTGTCAGGGTATGATAAGACCAAGGGTACAAGACCGATACGACACGGCTTCCCCGTTATGAGGACGGGAGAAAGGAGGCGGCATGGCATACGGCGATGTTTTCACAAGGATCAACCGGGAATACTATCAACTGACTGGCGCGGAGAAAAAGATCGCGGACTACATACTCCTTCAAAGGCAGGAGTGCCAGTTCATGTCCATCTCCGAGATGGCGGAGGTGGCGGAGGTGGCGGAGGCCACCGTGTCCCGCTTCTGCCGGAGGCTGGGGTATAAGGGCTACAGCGCCTTCAAGCTGGCGGTGGCGGGGGCCGGCGCGGGCCAGCGGCCGGCAAACCCGCTGTACGGCGAGATCCTCGCCGAGGACAGCGTGGGCGAGATGTGCCGGAAGCTGTGCGCGGCGGATGTGGACGCCATCACCCAGACGCTGGCGATGCTGGACCCCGCCGCCATCACCGCCTCGGCGGATATGCTGCTGGCGGCGGAGCGGGTGCTGTGCATGGGGCTGGGGGGCTCCGCCATTCTGGCCCGTGAGGCGGCCCACCTGTTTTCCACCGCCCTGCCCAATTTCTACTCTGTGGACGACTCCCACGACCAGGCCATCCGGACGGCCCTGCTCACCCGGCGGGACGCCATCCTGTACTTCTCCTACTCCGGCTCCACCCGGGATATGGTGGATCTGCTGAAAATGGCCCGGGAGCGGGGGGTGGGCATCATCCTGATCACCCGCTTCCCCAAATCCCCCGGCGCGGCCCTGGCGGACATCGTGCTGGAGTGCGGCGCGAAGGAGGGCCCCCTCCAGATGGGTTCCATCGCCGCGCGCATGGCCCAGCTTTACCTGACCGACGTGCTGTTCAACGAGGTATGCCGCCGGGACATGGAGGGCTGCCGGGAGCGGCGCAAACAGGTGGCCGACGCCCTGGTGGACAAGCACCTGTGAGGGGCGGAAAGTTTTTTCCAATTTTAAAAATTTGCCAAAAATCGGTTTCCGTTTATATTGACAAACGAGAGTGGGAATTGTACAATCTATCCAATGGACTGCCTTAAAATGGGGCATAGCTTATGAAAGGTTTCTCCGGGCCCCTGCCGTGAGATATGGCGCCATTTCAAATTTTTTAATCAGAGGTGTTTGTCATGCGTATTTACTGTGAGAAGGATTACAACGCTATGAGCCGCCGCGCCGCGGCCGTCATCGCCGCCCAGGTGGTGGCCAAGCCGGACTGCGTGCTGGGCCTGGCCACCGGCTCCACCCCTGTGGGCGCCTACAAGCAGCTTATCGAGTGGAACAAGCAGGGGGATCTGAGCTTCGCCGAGGTGCGCTCCGTCAACCTGGACGAGTACGTGGGCCTGGCGCCCACCCATGACCAGAGCTACCGCTATTTCATGCAGACCAACCTGTTCGACCATGTGGACATCGTGCCCGAGAACACCAACGTGCCCAGCGGCCAGGCCGCGGACGCCGCCGCCGAGTGCGCCCGGTATGAGGGCGTGGTGGCGGAGCTGGGCTATGCCGACCTGCAGCTGCTGGGCCTGGGCCGCAACGGCCACATCGGCTTCAACGAACCCTGCGACCACTTCCCGGTGGCCACCCATCTGGTGGACCTCACCCAGAGCACCATCGAGGCCAACGCCCGGTTCTTCGCCAGCGCCGACGACGTGCCCAAGCAGGCCCTGACCATGGGCATCGGCACCATCATGAAGGCCCGGAAGATCCTGATCGTGGCCAGCGGCGCGGACAAGGCCGACGCCGTTTGGAAGGCCTTTGCCGGCCCCATCACGCCGGAGATGCCCGCCTCCATCCTCCAGCTCCATCCCGACGTCACCCTGGTGGCGGACGAGGCGGCGCTGTCCAAGCTGAAGGAGGCCAACGCATGAGAATCACCGGCGGCAAGGTATTCGATCTGCAAAAGGGCTTTGTCGAGCGTGACGTGTGCTTTGACGGCGCCCTGCTCACCCCGGACAGCAAGGACGGCCAGAGCTACGACGCTTCCGGCTGCTATGTGATTCCCGGCCTCACCGACGTGCATTTCCACGGCTGCAAGGGCGCGGACTTCTCCGACGGCGACCCGGACGGCCTTCAGGCCATGGCGGAATATGAGCTGTCCCGGGGCGTGACCCAGATCTGCCCGGCGGGGATGACCCTGCTGGAAGACCGGCTGCTGAAGGTTTGCCGGACGGCTGCGGAGCACAAAAAGGCGGGCCGTCCCGGCGCCGACCTGGTTGGCATCAACCTGGAGGGCCCCTTCCTGTCCCTGGCGAAGAAGGGCGCGCAGAACGGCGACTGGCTTCACGAGCCGGACGCGGCCATGCTCCACCGCCTGATGGACGCGGCCGAGGGGCTGGTGAAGTTGGTGTCCGTGGCCCCGGAGGTGCCGGGCGCCATGGAGTTCATCAAGGAAGTTTCTGAGGATGTGACCGTCTCCGTGGCCCACACCACCGCCGACTACGACACGGCGATGGAGGCGTTCCGCTGCGGGGCGCGCCAGGTCACCCACCTCTATAACGCCATGCCCGGCTTCACCCATCGCGCCCCCGGCGTGGTGGGCGCGGCGCTGGACAGCCCCTGGAGCCGGGTGGAGCTCATCTCCGACGGCATCCACGTCCATCCCGCCGTGGTGCGGGCCACCTTCAAGATGTTCGGCGCGGACCGGGTAGTATTGATTTCCGACACCATGCGGGCCGCCGGTATGTCCGACGGCGAGTACGACCTGGGCGGCCAGAACGTCATCGTCAAGGGCCCCCTGGCCACCCTGGCCGACGGCACCATCGCCGGGTCGGCCACCGACTTGATGGCGTGCATGAAGACCGCCGTCTCCTTCGGCATCCCCCTGGCGGACGCGGTGCGCGCGGCGGCGGTGAACCCCGCCCAGGCCATCGGCATCTTCGACCGGGTGGGCAGCCTGGAGCCGGGCAAGCGGGCCAACGCGGTGGTGCTGGACGCGGAGCTGAATGTGAAGGCTGTGTTCTTCCACGGCAAACAGATCTGAAACATCGAACAAGGGAGACGCCCGGCGCGCCTCCCTTGTTTTGATTTAGGCGTGCGTCTCTGGGGCCCCCATTGAAGCCCAGCGAAGCGGGTTCAATGGGGAGAGGAGACACAACGGAGCGGGCTCGCTTTACCCGTTAGGGGGAAGCGAGGGAGCGGAGTCTGTGCCGGCGAGTGTCAGCCCGTGGAGGAAGCTGCCGGAAGACGATTGGATCTGCCCCCCGATCACCCGGTTTTTGTAGATGAGCAGGGCGATCTGCACCGGCTCGGCCTGGCTGGGGTAGTTGGTGAGCTGGTAGGTGTACCGCTTCACCCGCTTGCCGCGGTACTGGGTGAGATCGAAGCCCTGGTCGGCCTGGAGCTTCAGGTAGCCCGCATAGCTGTCGTCAAATTCCTCGGGGATGAGCAGTTCCTCGGTGGCGATAGGCTGCTCGGACACCTGCCAGCCCAGGCCGCCCAGGTAGGCCAGCCGGTCGTCGTTGGTCTTGACGTGCTTTACCTCGGCCGAGGCGGACACCGCCCTCCCTCCCAGGATGAACGTCAGGGCGATGGCCGCCAGCCCGCAGCAGCACAGGGCCGCCGCCCCAGTCAGCAGACGTTTCTTTGGTATGCGTGCTGTGACGATGATCATGGTACCACGACCTCCCGTGATGATGGTGACAAGAGAGGATATGTACCTGCGGCGTTCAATATGTGTAAAATCGGGATGAGGTGAGGGAAATGGAGCGGCTGGACAAACGGCTGGCCAACACAGGGAAGTGGAGCCGGAAGGAGGCCCGGGAGCTGATCCGGGCGGGCCGGGTGCTTGTGGACGGCACCCCCTGCCGCGTCCCGGAGGCCAAGGTGGACGGCGCGGCCCCGGTGCTCGTGGACGGCGCGCCCATTTCCGGCGGCGGCCCGGTGTACCTCATGCTCCACAAGCCGGCGGGGGTGGTGTCGTCTACCGACCAGCCGGGGGAGCGCACGGTGCTGGATCTGCTGGGGGAGGAGTATCAAAACATCGGCCTGTTCCCCGCCGGACGGCTGGACAAGGACACCGAGGGTCTGCTGCTGCTCACCAACGACGGCCCCCTGGCCCACCGCCTGCTGGCCCCCAAAAGCCACGTGGACAAGGTGTACTACGTGGAGGTGGAGGCCGAGCTGGACGGGGAGGACGTGGAAGCCGTCCGGGCGGGGCTTACCCTGGGGGACGGCACGGTATGCCTGCCTGGGGAATTGGAACTTTTACCCAATAAAAAGACGGCGTATATCACGCTGAGGGAAGGAAAATATCACCAGGTGAAGCGGATGCTGGCCTCCCGGGGGAAGCCGGTGACCTACCTGAAGCGGGTGGCTTTCGGCCCGCTGAAGCTGGACGAGGACCTGGCCAAAGGGGAGTGGCGGCCGCTGACCGGCAGGGAGCTGGAGGCCATTTTCGGTCAATGATACAAATTTTTTGGCAGTTTCCACAAATTTTTTTCAGGAAACTATTGAAATCGGCAACGAAACTCTATATAATAAGCGTATACGGATTGGATCACATAAAAGGAAGTGGCGGAACGATCGATTCCCGGCCGCGTAGAAAGGAGAAAACGCAATGTCCAGCAGGGTATTTCAAAGCGTCGTTCTTCAGATGAAGGACTGTTCCGACCGTGCCGTAGGGGTCATCGACGGGCAGGGCACTGTGGTGGCCTGCAATGAGCTGACTTGCATTGGGGAGAAGTGGGGCAATGCCGCGGCGCTGCTGGCGGCGGAGCAGGAGGCCCAGGTGGTCAGCGGCGGATATACCTTCAAGGCGCTGCCCGGATGGAACGGCCAGTTCGACTATGCCGCTTTCGTCAAGGGGGAGGATGAACGGGCCTCGCTCATCTGCTCCATGGCGGTGATCGCCCTCAACGGGGCCAAGACCTATTACGAGGAGAAGAACGACAAGGCCACCTTTGTCAAGAATATCCTGTGCGACAACATCCTGCTGGGGGACATCTATGTCCGGGCCAAGGAGCTGCACTTCGTGTCCGAGGCGCCCCGGGCGGTGATCCTGGTGCGGCAGCTGGGCGTGCCCGATGTGTTCGCCGTGGATGTGGTCTCCGGGCTGTACCCCGACAAGCAGACCGATTTCGTGCTGTCCGTCAGCGAGACGGACGTGGCCCTGGTCAAGCAGCTGGGGGAGAACGCCGACGCCCGGGAGCTGCAAAAGGTCGCCCAGAACGTCCAGGAGGCGCTCACCCGGGACCTGGGCATCAAGACCGTGGTGGGCATCGGCACCATCGTGGGCCATATCCGGGATCTGGCCCGCACCTACAAGGAGGCCCAGGTGGCCATCGACGTGGGCAAGGTGTTCGAGACGGAGCGCTCCATCATCAACTACGAGAACCTGGGCATCGGGCGGCTCATCTACCAGCTGCCCACCACCCTGTGCGAGATGTTCCTGCGGGAAGTGTTCAAAAAGAACCCCATCGACGCGCTGGACCAGGAGACCCTGTTCACCATCAACAAGTTTTTTGAGAACAACCTGAACGTGTCCGAGACCGCCCGGAAGCTGTTCGTCCACCGCAACACCCTGGTGTACCGGCTGGAGAAGATCAAAAAGCTCACGGGCCTGGATCTGCGGGAGTTTGACGACGCCATCACCTTCAAGGTGGCGCTCATGGTCAAGAAGTACCTGGTCTCCCGGGGGATCGAGTCCTGACTGTATCCGATGTGAGAGAAAGCCGCCCGTCCGGGCGGCTTTCTTTTGCGCAGGTTTGTTACTTTTTTGTTTCCAATCAGTTTACATAATTTTTTGCAGGTTTTTGGGAAGTTTGTCGTTTCGGTTGACAGGGCGGGGTTCAGCGGCTATAATAAAAAGCGATTCCGTCTACCTAAATAGATTACAAAGTGGTAACAATGGAGATGTGGGCCATGATACGATTGATCGACGTACATAAAGAATACGACAACGGAACCAAGGCCCTGAAGGGGATCAACCTGCGCATCGAGGATGGGGAGTTCGTGTTCCTGGTGGGGCCGTCCGGGTCGGGCAAGTCCACCATCATCAAGCTGCTCACGGCGGAGATCACCTCCACCCAGGGGCGGGTCATCGTCAACGGCTACAACCTGAACAACATCCGGCGCTGGCAGATCCCCCATATGCGCCGCACCCTGGGGGTCATTTTCCAAGACTTCCGGCTCATCGAGAAGAAGACGGTGCAGGGCAACCTGGAGTTCGCCATGCGCACCGTGGGCGCCAGCGGCAGGGAAATGCGCAAGCGCATCCCTTACGTGCTGGATTTGGTGGGGCTGGACGACAAGGGGGACGCGTTCCCCAATGAGATGAGCGGCGGCGAGCAGCAGCGGGTGGCCATTGCCCGGGCGCTGGTGAACAACCCCAAGATGATCATCGCCGACGAGCCCACCGGCAATCTGGACCCCCGGCGCTCGCTGGAGATCATGACGCTGCTGGAGCGCATCAACGCCATGGGCACCACCATGCTGGTGGTCACCCATGAGCGGGATCTGGTCAACCGTTTCTCCAAGCGGGTGGTGGCCATCAAGGACGGAGAGCTGATACGGGACGGTCAGGGAGGCTACTACAGAGCATGAGACGATTTAACTTAGGCTATTTCATCAAAGAAGGGTTCACCAGCATATTCTCCCATGGACTGATGTCCTTCGCGGCGGTGTGCATGATCGTGGCCTGCCTCATCATCATGGGCTCCTTCTCCCTGCTGGCGGTCAACGTGGACGATATGCTCAGCCATCTGGAGGAGGAGAACGAGTTCCTGGCCTACATCGACGAGGACTTCACGCCGGAGCAGACCAGGACCCTGATGAACCAGGTGCGGGCCCTGGATAACGTGGGCGAGGTGAAGTTCATCACCAAGGAGCAGGCCAAGGCCGACTACCTGAAGGGCCATGAGAGCGAGGGCCTGTACGTGAATATGCCCGACGAGGTGCTGCGTGACCGGCTTTCCATCCATGTGGTGGATCTGGAGCGGTTCACCGAGACGGTGGAGGCGGTGAAGGCTCTGCCCGGGGTGGCCAACTACCGGGCGGAGAGCAAGGTGGCGGAGGGCTTCGTCAGCGTGCGCAACGCCGTCACCGCCCTGGCCTGGGTGCTGGTGGCCATCCTGGCGGCGGTGTCCCTGTTTATCATCTCCAACACCACCCGGCTGGCCGCCTTCTCCCGCCGGGAGGAGATCGCCATCATGAAGATGTGCGGCGCCACCGACGGCTTCGTCCGCTGGCCCTTCATCGTGGAGGGGCTGATCCTGGGGATCATGGGGGCCATTGTGGCCTTCTTCCTCCAGTGGGCGGTGTACGCCGCGGTGTGCAGGGCGCTCACCAACGGCGGGGCCGGCGCGCTGATCGCCCTGATGGATTTCAAGTGGATCTGGAAGCGGGTACTGGGGGTGTTCCTGGCGTCCGGCGGCGCCATCGGCGCGCTGGGCTCCGGCTTTGCCATCCGCAGGTTCCTGCAGGTTTAACGGGCTGACAAGGAGGGGCAGTATGAAGAAAAAGACCCAACGGATCATCGTGATCTTGGTGACGGCAGCGCTGCTGCTGTCGGTGATCGTGCCGGCGCTGAGCATATTTGCCCAGGCCTCCAGCGTCACCAAGAACGACATCCAGAACATTAAAAACGAGCTTTCCGACATTCAGGCCCAGAAAAAAGAGGCGGAAGAAAAGCTGAAATCCATCCGAAACGACCTCAGCAAGGCTGAGGATCAGGTGGAGCTCATTCAGCAGCAGGTGCTCTTGTGCGAGCAGGAGATCAGCGCCAGCCAGGCCATGCTGGACGAGTACGATGTTCAAATCGCCGACAAGGAGGCGGAGATCGCCGACCTGGAGCGGCAGGAGGAGGAGCAGTACCAGGAGTTCTACCAGCAGGTGCGCTGGATGGAGGAGACGGGGGGCGTGAACTACCTGTCCATCCTATTCGAAGCCAAGAGCTTCGCCGATATGCTGGACTACGCCATGCTGATCACCGACATCATGGACTACTCCAACCGCATCATCGACAGGATCAACGCCACCCAGGACGAGCTGACCATGGTCCGGCAGGCGCTGGAGTCCGACCGGGCGGATCAGGCCCTGGTGCAGCAGGATCTGGAGAATCGCAAGGCGGAGCTGGAGGAGCGGCGGGCGGAGGCCCAGACGCTGCTCAAGCAGATCGCCGCCTCCGAGAGCGAGTACGCCGCGTACGCCAAGGAGCTGGCGGACAGCGAGGCCAAGATCAACAAGGAGCTGAAGGACGCCGAGGCGAAGTACGCCGCCCAGCTGGCGGAGCTGGAGCGCCAGCGGCAGGCCGCCGTCAACATGACCAGCGGCAACTGGTACTGGCCCCTGCCCGGCCAGTATAAGCTGTCCTCCCTCTTTGGGAACCGGAAAGATCCCTTCACCGGGAAGCCGGCCAACCACAGCGGCACCGACATCCCCGCCCCCGCCCGGACGCCGATCTATGCCGCCCAGGACGGCATCGTGACCACGGTGAACACCAACAAAAATTCGTCCACCTACGGCTATTACTGCATGATCAGCCACGGCGGCGGCTACGTCACCCTGTACGCCCATCAGATCCAGGTGCCCGTCGTCAAAGAGGGGGATACGGTGAAGAAGGGCCAGCTCATCGGCTACGTGGGCAGCACCGGCCGGTCCACCGGCAACCATCTGCACTATGAGCTGCGCGTCAATGGCGTGCGAAACGACGTACTGAAGCTCTACCCCGGGATGAAGTTTACCTACACATCAGGCGGGAAGACGACGACCATCAACGGCGGATAAAGCGCACAGACCCGGGGGCGCGGGGATACACCCGCGCCCCCGTTCATCATTTGAGAAGGAGGGCCAAACCATGGAAGAACAGGCTGCCCGTGTGGAGACCCGGCGGAAAAGGAGGCTGCCCGGATGGGCGAAGATCCTGATATCCGTGCTGCTCACCCTAATCCTGTCCACCGGGCTGTGGTGCGTCCTGCTGGGGCGCGGCGGCATGGCCATGGTGCAGACCTTTCTATTGGCCCGGTTCGCCTTTGTGGACACCGCCGCCGATTTGGACACGGCCACGGACAAGGGGCTGGCTGCCTTTGTGGACGGCCTGGGGGACCGCTGGTCGTACTACCTGGACGCGGAGGGCTACCAGCGCACCACCGAGCGCCGGGCCAACAACTATGTAGGCGTGGGCGTCACCGTCAGCTATGAGCGGGAGGAGGGGCTGTTGGTGCAGTCCGTCACCCCGGACGGACCCGCGGACAAGGCCGGTGTGCTCCCCGGGGACATCATCACTGCGGTGGACGGCCAGTCCATCGCCGGGGACGCCAAAGAAGAGGGCTCCGACCGCATCCGGGGGGAGTCCGGCACCCAGGTGATCCTCACCCTGCTGGGGGAGGATGGGACGGTGCGGGACGCCGTCTGCACCCGGGCCACCCTCCACAACCCTTCCGCCAGCGGGCGGATGCTGGCGGGGGGGATCGGCTATGTGAAGCTGGACAATTTCTATTCCGGTTCCGCCGACAGCTTCAAGCGGGAGGTGGACGCCCTGGTGGGGCAGGGGGCGGCATCCCTCATCGTGGACGTGCGCAGCGACCCCGGCGGGTACGTCACGGAGCTGGAGGAGATCCTGGACTACCTGCTGCCGGAGGGCCCGGTGTTCACCCACCAGCCCCGCTGGTGGTTCAAATCGGTGTACCAGTCCGACGCGGACTGCGTTGACCTGCCCATGGCGGTGCTGGTGAATAAGGACACCTATTCCGCCGCCGAACTGCTGGCCGCCCAGCTGAGGGAGAGCGTGGGCGCGCCCGTCGTGGGCGAGGTCACCTCCGGCAAGGGGTACTCCCAGGTCACCTTCCCCCTGGTGAACGGCGGGGGGGCGGGGCTGTCCACCGCCACCTACTGCACCGGCAGCGGCTACTCCCTCATCGGGGAGGGCATCATCCCCGACGTGGAGCTGTCCCTCGCCGAAGGGGCCGCCATAGGCGGGGAGGGGGACAACCAGCTCCAGGAAGCGGTCAAACTGCTGACAGAATAAAGGAAAGCCCCCGGCTCAAAGCCGGGGGCTTTCTAACGGTCATTTTCGGAGGAAGATGATGCCCAGGGTGTTGGGCCCGCAGTGGCAGGAGATGGTGGAGCCGGCCACCGTGTGGATGACCTCCCGGAAGCCGTACTCCCTGACCACCTGCTCCACAGCCATGGGGATGGCGGGGTCGCAGCGGGTGTGGACGACGAAGATACGGTCCAAGTTCAAGTCCTTGTCCTTCAGCTGGTCCCGGACGTAGTCGGGCAGCACCTTGTCAAAGGCGCCCCGGTACTTCTTGCCCACGGTCATTTTGCCGTCCGCCAGCACGATGCAGGGCTTCAGCTTCAGCAGGTTGGCCCCCAGGGCCACCACAGAGGAGCACCGCCCGCCCTTGGCCAGATAGTCCAGCTTGTCCACCACGAAGGTGGTGTCCACCTTGTCGGTCAGGCTGTCCAGCAGCTTCAGAATGTCCTCGATGCTGTCCCCCCGCTGGGCGGCGATGGCGGCCTCCAGCGGCAGGATGCCCTGGCCCACGGTGAGGTTGCGGGAATCCACCACGTACACATTGGGGAAGTCCTCCGCCGCCACCAGGGCGTTCTGGTAGCAGCAGGAAAATTCGCTGCCGATGGTGATGTGGAGCACCGCGTCATACTTGGGGGAGAGGTCGGCGAACAGGGCCTGGTAGTCGGCGATGTTCACCGCGGCGGTGGAGGGCAGCTGCCCGCCCCCCTCCACATGGCGGAAAATGGCCTCCGGGCCGGTTTCCAGGCCGTCCTTGTAGGTGTTCCCGCCAAAGGAGACGTACAGGGGGACCATGGTGATCTGATAGCGCTCCAGCAGTTCGGGGGGCAGGTCGCAGGTGCTGGTGGCGGTGATTTTTATCGACATGGGACGGCCTCCGTTTCGTCTTTTAGTTGCCTGATTATATCATTTGAAGCGGGAAAATACAACCGGGGAAATGTACAAGCTCCTTTGCCGGTTTTTGGGGCAGCGTCTCAAATTTTAACAATACGGCGGAAGTGTAAAAAAGCGGCATCATATTTGGCGGCGGGGCGCATATGTGTTGCCGAGGTGATGGACATGGTGGGCCAGCTGGTGTGTATCCGGGCAAAGGGCCGGGGGCGGATGGAGCGGACGGCGCTGGGGCCGCTGGCGGCGCTGCGCTGGACGGTATACGCCCCCGAGGGGCTGGCCCCGTGGCGGCTGGGCCGGCGGCTGCGGAAAGCGGAGCGGGCCCTGGCCCGGGCGGGGGCGGGCCGGGTGATCCTGGGGCCGGATTTTCCCTGGGGGGACCGGCTGGCCCTGCTGCGCCCGGTGGACCCCCTGCCCATGCTCCGCGCCTGCGCGGACGTGCTGGCCCTGGGGGCGCTGGGGCTGGAGGGGATCGATGCCCGCCGGGGGCGGGTGGCCCTGTCCGCGCCCCGGCTGTGTCCCGAATTGGAGGGGGCGGCGGAGCGGCTGTGCCCCCGGGTGAGGGGACTGGTCATCGACGCCCCCGGCGGGGAGGATTACGCCCGGTATCTCCAGGCCAGGTTCGGCCTGCCGGTGAGCCCCCTGGCGGCGGGGGCGGACGTGACGGCGGCCTTCGGCCCCGGGGGCGGGCGCTGGGGGCGGAGCGTGGAGCTGTATGAGGGCGGGTCGCTGGACGGACTGGCTTTGGAGGCGGAAGGGATAGACCTGCCATCGGACTGCGGCCAGCAGGTGCTGGCCGTGCTATGGGAGCGGGGGGAGGCGCGCCGGGACGGGCTGCGGGTCCGGCTTATTGACAAGCGAACACCGGGGGAGTAAAATACAGGAGATACAGGCCGGGAAAACCCGGCCATAAAGTACGTGAGGAGGAGTTTCCGGCATGAAACAGAGAAAGACCCGTATACTCAGCCTGCTGCTGGCCGGGGCGATGTGCGCGTCCCTGCTGACAGCCCCCGCCTCGGCGGCGGACAACGGTGTGAGCGCCTGGAGCGACACCATCGGCGGCCACAGCGCCAAGCTGGTGTCCGTCACCATGAAGGAGGGGCGCACCGGCGAGATCAGCCTGGCCAACAACAGCGTGGTGGAGTCCACCGGGGTCAAGACGCTGATCGACCAGAAGAACAACCAGACCAACACCCATGTGGTGGCGGCCATCAACGGCGGTTTCTTCAATTCCTACACCTCCAAGCCCTGGTCCTTCCCGGACAAGTGCCCCCAGGTGATGGACGCCGTGGTGGTGAACGGCAAGCTGATCCATACCGGCCGGACGTCCATGCTGGGCTTTACCGCCGAGGGCAAGCCCATGGTGGACTGGGTGGATTATATCAGCGAGGTGCGGCTGGGCAACGGCTTCACCGTGAACTGCAAGAGCGTCAACACCTACGGGGATTATGAAAAGACCCCCGAGGCCATCATGCTGTTCAACGAGCATATGACCCTGCCGGTCAGCATCCCGTCCACCTCCACCATGGTGCTGATCCGGGACGGCGTGGTCACCTCCATCGAACCGGGCTACACCTTCACGGTGCCCAAGGGCATGGACATCCTGGTGTATAACTCCGCCGCCGCCCAGCTCTATCAGGAGTGGGGCCAGTTCCCCACGGTGGGTATGTCCGCCAAGATCGTCCTCAAGGCCAGCGGCACCTACCGGGACGGCGCGTGGAGCGCGGTGGAAAACGCCCTCACCGGCGGGCCGGTGCTGGTGAAGAACGGCCAGAACGTGGTGGACGACTCCCGCAACAGCTCTTTCTACAGTGATTCCAAGCAGAAGCCCGACGCCGTGCTGGCCCGCTCCTTCGTGGGCGTCACCGAGAGCGGCTCCCTGGTGATGGGCACCGTCACCGCCTCCTTCCGGCAGATCGCCAACTGGATGGTGAGCAACGGCATCCAGGAGGGCATCGCCATGGACGGCGGCGGCTCGTGCATGCTGTATGACGAGAACTCGGGCTATCTCTCCTCCGGCCGTGACCTGGCCGCCGCGCTGGTCATCGTGGACCGCACCGGCAGCGGCGGTCTGGCGGCGGAGAGCAACAAGGGCGCGGCCAACCCGGACACCCCCGCCTGGTGGGCGCAGTCTGAGATCGACGCCGCCATCGCCGCCGGCCTGGTGCCCGATGGCGCCAGCGACCCCCTGATGAAAGTCAACCTGCAAAGGGACTACCTGGGGGACATCACCCGGCAGGATATGTGCCTGCTGATCTGGCCGCTGATCAAAAAGCAGCCCGGCTATATGGACAAGCTGCATATGAACGCGGAGGTCAGCTTCTCCGACGTGGGGCCCACCGCCCAGGGGGACTGGATCCGCTGGGTGGCCCAGATGGGCATCGTCAGCGGCTCCGGCGGGAAATTTGACCCGTACGGCACCCTGACCCGGGCGCAGGCGGCCAAGATTTTGGCCAACACCGCCCAGTTCCTGGGCGTGAGCGACACCGGGACGCAGTACCCCTTCACCGACCGGGCGTCCTTCCCCAGCTGGGACAAGGGGTGGATCGACTACTGCGGGGTGAACGGCATCATGAAGGGCGATAACGGGGCCTTCAACCCCGACGGCCACATGACCCGGCAGGAGGCCATCCTCACGGTCTACCGTATTTACGACAAATACAGCGCGAAGTAACAAAACAGCGAACGGCCCTCCCCAACCGGGGAGGGCCGTTTTATTAAAATTTTGCCCCGCCGAACTCGGACAAGGTGATATTTTTGTTGCGCTCCGCCGTCCAATTGATGGACCACAGGGAGGCGAACAGCAGAAGCTGGTTCTGCCGGTAGTCCTCCACCAGCATGGCGTCCCCGGGGAGGGTCAGGTCGTCCGCGCGCAGGGACTCGTCCCCGTCATGGTCCATCCAGCGCAGGTACTCGTAGGGCAGGCCCTCGGCGTACAGATCCACACCGTACTCGTTCTTGAGCCGGTACTCCAGCACGTCGAACTGCAGGGTGCCCACCACGCCCACGATGACCTCCTCCATGCCGGAGTAGGGGGTCTTGAAAATCTGAATCGCGCCCTCCTGGGCGATCTGCTCCATGCCCTTGAGGAACTGCTTGCGCTTCATGGTGTCCAGGGGCCGCACCCGGCGGAAGTGCTCGGGCGCAAAGGTGGGGATGGGGTCGAACTGGAACTTGTGGGCCGCGGTACACAGGGTGTCCCCGATGGAGAAGATGCCGGGGTCGAACACGCCGATGATGTCCCCGGCATAGGCTTCCTCGATGATTTCCCGCTCCGCCGCCATGAGCTGCTGGGGCCGGGACAGCTTCAGCTTCTTGCCGCCCTGGACGTGATAGACTTCCTTGTCCGCGTCGAACCGCCCGGACACCACCCGCATGAAGGCGATGCGGTCCCGGTGGGCCTTGTTCATGTTGGCCTGGATCTTGAACACGAAGGCGGAGAAGCCGTCGTCAAAGGAGTCGATGAGCTCCTCGCCGGCGGTGCGGGGCAGGGGGGCGGTGGTCATGCGCAGGAAGTCCTCCAGGAAGGGCTCCACGCCGAAGTTGGTCAGCGCCGAGCCGAAAAACACCGGGGAGAGCTGCCCGTGGCGCACCCGGTCCATGTCGAACTCGCAGGACGCCCCGTCCAGCAGCTCGATCTCGTCGGCCAGCTGGTCCCGGTAGGACTGGCCAATCAGGTTTGCCAGCTCGGGGTCGTCCAGGGCCACCTCGGTGGCGGTGGCCGCTTTGGAGCCGCCGTTGGAGGTGAAGTGGATGATGCGGCGGCGCTCCCGGTCGTACACGCCCTGGAACGCCTTGCCGCAGCCGATGGGCCAGTTGACGGCGTAGGTATCGATGCCCAGCTCGTGCTCCAGCTCCTGGCACAGCTCGAAGGGGTCCCGGGCCTCCCGGTCCATCTTGTTGATGAAGGTGAAGATGGGGATATCCCGCAGGCGGCACACCTTGAACAGCTTCCGGGTCTGGGCCTCCACGCCCTTGGCGGCGTCGATGACCATGACGGCGCTGTCCGCCGCCATCAGGGTGCGGTAGGTGTCCTCGGAGAAGTCCTGGTGGCCGGGGGTGTCCAGGATGTTGATGCAGAAGCCCTCATACTGGAACTGCATGACCGAGGACGTGACGGAGATGCCGCGCTGCTTTTCGATCTCCATCCAGTCGGAGGTGGCGGCGCGGGCGTTTTTCTTGCCCTTGACCACCCCCGCCTGGGCGATGGCCCCGCCATAAAGCAGGAATTTTTCCGTCAGCGTCGTTTTGCCCGCGTCGGGGTGGGAGATGATGGCGAAGGTCCTTCTCCGCTTGATTTCGGATTCATATTGGGACATGAGAGTTCCTCCTGTTTCATTTGATGTTAGAAGAAAACGGCCATTTACATGGGAAGAACCCCCTAAATAAAATAACAGTTCCATCAGTATAACACAGGAACGGGAGAAAGCAAAGAGATTTTTACAGCACCGTGTGGGCGTGCCGTGTCACGTGGCACCCCAAATTGACGGCGCAGGGCAGCCCGGCGATGTGGGTGCCCTGGGTGAGAATGGCGGCGCTTAGCGCGGTGGTGACGCCGCCCAGCCCCTGGGGGCCGATGCCCAGGCGGTTGACCCGCTCCCAAATGCGTTCCTCCATGGCGGCGTAGAAGGGGTCTGGGTGGCGCTCCCCGGCGGGGCGGAGGAGGGCCCGCTTGGCAAGCTCCGCGGCGATTTCCGACGTGCCCCCCAGTCCCACGCCGATGACCACCGGCGGGCAGGGGTTGGAACCGGCCTGGGACACGCAGTCCACGATAAAATCCTCCACCTGCTCTACGGTGACGGAGGGGTTGAACATACGGAGCTTGGTCATGTTCTCGCTGCCGAAACCCTTGGGGGCGATGGTGATGTCCACCTTGTCCCCGGGCACCATCCGCAGATGGAGGACGGCGGGGGTGTTGTCGTTGGTGTTCACCCGGCGGAGGGGGTCTCCCACCACCGACAGGCGCAGATGGCCGTCCAGGTAGCCACGGCGCACGCCGTCGTTGACGGCGTCCTCCAGGCAGCCGCCGGTGAGGTGGCAGTCCTGCCCCCAGTCCAGGAACACCACGGCCATGCCCGTGTCCTGGCAGACGGGCAGGCCCCTGGCCTCGGCAAATTCATAGTTTTCCACCAGATCGCCCAGAATAGCCTGTCCCACGGGGGAGAGCTCGCTTTGTTGGGCGTCGCGGATCGCGCGGCGCAGATCATGGGGCAGGACGGTGTTGGCCTCGATACA
Organism: Clostridiales bacterium; assembly: GCA_014799485.1. The sequence goes on from JAAVHY010000011.1 coordinate 19,672, forward strand.
CAGCGCCCGGATGGCGTCGGACAGGGCGGCGGCCTTGATTTCCCGCACCATTCAGAGGACCTCCTGCCCGTCGATGAGTACGTGGGTGACCTGGCTGCGCCAGTGGAAGGGGTGGCCGTCCATGACCACGATGTCCGCGTCCTTGCCGGGGGTGAGGGAACCCAGACGGTCGCCCACCCCGGCAATGGAGGCGGCGTTGACGGTGATGGCGGCCAGGGCGTCCTCATCGTCCATCCCGTACCGGGCGGCTATGGCCGCGCAGAAGGGGAGAAGCTGGATGGGGTTTTCCGGGTGGTCGGTGCAGATGGCCGTCTGCACCCCGGCCTTTGCCAGCAGGGCGGGGTTCTCCATGGAGCGGTTGGCAAGCTCCGGCTTGCCCCGGTCGTTGAGGACGGGGCCGGCGATGACGGGCACCCCCGCCTCGGCCAAATGGTCGGCGATGAGATGGCCCTCGGTGCCGTGGACGATGACGCAGTCCAGACCGAATTCCCGGCTGATGCGCAGGGCGGTGACGATGTCGTCCGCCCGGTGGGCGTGGAAGTGGGCGGGCAGCCGCCCGGTGACCACCGGGCGCAGGGCGTCCAGCTGGGCGTCGAACTCCGGGGCGGGGGCCCCGCCATCGGCCTGGGCGCACTTTCGGTCGTAGTCCAGGGCCTTTGCCAGCTTCTCCCGGATGAGGGCGGCGGAGGCCATGCGGGTGGCGGGGCCGTGGTCCCGGTGGACGCGCTTGGGGTTTTCGCCCATGGCGAACTTCATGGCGGCGGGGGCGCGCACCACCATCTGGTCGACAACGGTGCCCGCGGTTTTCAGCAGCACGGACTGCCCCGCGATGGGGTTGGCGGAGCCGGGGCCGGTGAGCACGCAGGTCACCCCGGCCCGCCGGGCGTCCTCAAAATAGGGGTTGCGGGGGTCCACCCCGTCCAGCGCCCGGATATGCGGGGTGCAGGGGGCGGACGTCTCGTTCAGGTCGTTTTCCTGGGGGCTGCTGGCGCCGTACAGGCCCATGTGGCAGTGGGCGTCGATGAAGCCGGGGAGGACGTGGCCGCCCTTGGCGTCGATCAGGCCGGTGAGGTCGGCGTCCTGGGGCATGTCGGACATAGGGCCCACCTGGACGATGCGGCTGCCCTTGACCAGCACGAAGCCGCCGGCGATGGTGCCCGCCTCCATGGTATGGATGGTGCCGTTGATGATGAGCATAGCTATTTCCTCCTTGTCACGCTCGGATTGGACGCGCTCTTCCCGGCGGCTTCCCTCCGTCTCGGGCTGGTCTCCGAACCGCTGCGCGGTTCTGCGCTCACCCTCGCTCCAGTCCATCCGCCGGGGCGCGTCTATCCTCACGCTTCTAAAAAGGGGGGACGCGGATGCGTCCCCCCTCGTATCGGTTTATTTTCTTCCGCCCCGGCGGCTGCCCCGCTTCTCGTTCATGTGGAGTTCGGAGAGCTTGCTGTCGGAGCTTTGCATAAACTGCTTGAGCTGATCCTCAAAGCTGGCGGGCCCCCTGGGCTGGGAAGGCTCGGGGACATAGCCGCGGCCGGGGGCGGGACGGCGGCCCTGGGCCCGGTGCTCACCTTCGGAACGGGGGCCGGGATTGGACCCGCTTGGACGGGGGCCGGGCCGGCGCTCCGGGCGGGGCGGCGGGGGCAGGGCCTGCTTGATGGACAGGTTGATACGGTTGCTGTCATCGATGCCGATGACCTTCACCTTGACCTCCTGGCCCTCAGAGAGCAGGTCGTGTACATCGTTGACGTAGGTGTAGGCGATCTCCGAGATATGTACCAGCCCGGAGCGGTTTCCGGGCAGCGCCACGAACGCGCCGAATTTGGTGATCCCCGTCACCTTTCCATCCAAGATAGAACCAACTTCAATCCCCATAAATCTCTTTTTTCCCTCTCATAGTGTAGGATTTTTTACTTGGAAGAATCTACGAACTCGATCTCCCCGGGCTCCACCAGTCCCAGGCGGTTCCGGGCGATGTCGGCCAGGTAGTCAGGGTCGTCGCTGTGGTCGATGCCGTCTTGTAGGGCGGCGTTTGCCTCCCGCTGTTCCTGGATCTGGCGGCTCAGCGCGTCCCGGTCGCTTTGGGCGGCGTTGAGCTGCGCCTGGGTGGACAGCAGGGCGAGCGCCACGGCGGCCAGCAGTACCAGGACCAGCAATTTTGTGGCCATTCCGGCCCGCTTTAGCTTCATGACGGTTCGCATCCTCCTCCCCGTTTCTGGCGAAACGGTATAGCATGTTTATTTTATACCAATTCAGCCAATTTTGGAAGAGGTTTTTTTGATTTTTCAAAAATTTTTTCGCCCACCGTCCCGCCCGCCGGACAGGGGCGGTGGCCAGCCGCCACAGCGCCCGGACCCTCCCCGCCAGCCACAGCAGCGCGGGCAGCACCAGCCGGCTGAGGGTGAGGAAATACAGCCCGCCGCCCAGCGCCGCCGCGGCCATGTGGTAGATGCGCACACGCCCGTCGTCCCGCAGCAGGGTGAGGGCGAACAGGGCGGCGGTGACGCCCAGCCAGAACAGCAGATCCAGCAGGAAGGCCAGCCAGGCCAGCATCAGGCTCCGGCGCAGGGCGCGCATCCCGTCGTAGACCAGGCCCAGCGCGGCTCCCAGCAGGAAGGCCAGACAGAAGACCACCGCCTGATCCGCCACATCCACATACATGGTCAGCGCAGCAGGCGGGAGAAGAAGCCGCCCCGGCCAATGCCGTCGTCCTCGTAGGTGACGGCGTCCACGTCCCCTTCCACCTTCAGGTCGCCCCCGTCCAGGGACAGCTTTTCGATGTGCAGGTTTTCCCCGGTCACCACCATGGTGCCCTTGGAGGTGGACAGCACGATGGAATTTTCATCAAACCGCTCCACGTCCTCCACGCCGGACACGGTGAGGCTCCTGCGTTCCTCGATCACCACATGGTGGGGGGCGGACAGCCCGCTTGTGGACAGGCCACCTTCATATGCCATGGAACCATCTCCCTTTTCGTTGATGGTTCCATTCTATGGGGTTTGTCCCAGGATTATGAGTGGAAATCAGCCTTCCGGCGGCCCTTCCGGCTTTGCCGCCGGGGCGGGCAGCCGGGCGCGCAGATCCTGCTTCAGCAGGGTGTAGGCCACCGCCGCCAGCGGCACGCTCACCACCATGCCGGCCAGCCCCAGCAGGGAGCCGCCCACGGTGACCGCCGCCAGCACCCAGATGCCGGGCAGGCCCATGGACGTGCCCACCACCCGGGGATAGATGAGGTTGCCCTCGAACTGCTGGAGGGCCACCAGGAATACCAGGAACCACACCGCCTCCCAGGGGTCGATCATCACCAGCAGCAGCACCGCCAGCACCGCCCCCAGGTAGGCCCCCGCGATGGGGATGAGGGCAAACACGCCCACCGCCACCGAGATGAGGGGGGCGTAGTCGAAGCGGAACACGCACATCCCGACAAAACACAGCCCGCCCAGGATGCACGCCTCCACCATCTGGCCGTTGACATACTTGGAGAAGGTGTCCGCCGTGAGGCGGGCGACGGTGAGTACGCGGCGGGCCGCCCGCTCGGGCAGATAGGCCCGCACCAGGCGGCGGCACTGGGCGGTGAGCCGGGGCGCGCCGGACAGCATATAGATGGAGAACACCAGGGAGATGACCCCGGTGATCACCCCGGACACCACCACGCTGGTCATGGTGATCAGGTGGGGCAGGGTGTTGGTGAGGGCGTCCAGCGCCCCGGTGAGCAGGTTCTTCAGCGAGTCGCTGATGCCGGTGGACAGATCCAGGTTGGCCAACTGTTCCAGCTCCAGCTTGGCCGCCAGCCAGTGGAACAGCTCCTGGAAGTTGGCGGCGTAGGTGCTCAGATTGCCCACGAACATCTCAAGGCTGTGGGTGAGCTCGGGCACCACCAGGGACACCAGCACGGTGACCAGCGCCGCTACAAGCAGGTAGGCGGTGACCACCGCCAGGGGCCGGGCGGCTTTGCGCGCTTTTTTAGGCAGGGCGCTTTCGTACAGCCGGGCGAAGAAGGAACAGGGACGGTTGAGGATGAAGGCGATGACCCCGCCGATGACGAGGGGCCTGAAGGCCCCCGCCACCCCGCCCAGCCAGCCGGCCACCGCGTCCAGCTTGACGATGACGGCCACGAGGACAACGGTGTAGGTGATAAGCAGCAGCAGGCTGCGGAACAGCTTTTTGTCCATGGGAACAGGCCTCCCATACAATGTTTTCCTCAGTTTATCATGGGGGGCCTGCCGCGTCAATTTAAGATTCCTTTAGAACTTGGGGCGCACGTCGTCGCCGCGGGCCCGCTCCAGGTCGATCTGCTTCTTCCGGCCCGACGCGTGGGCCAGCATGGCGGAGAGCGTCTCCCGGTCATTGTTCTCGATGGCCACCCGGTACTGGCGCATCCGCGCCTCCAGCGCCCCCACCACTTTGGCGAGGGCGGGGGCGTTGAGGGTGAACAGCTGGGTCCACATGGCCGGATCCAGGGCGGCCACCCGGGTACAGTCCCGGAAGGAGCCGCCCTCGAAGCCCTTGCAGGAGAACAGCCCGTCGTCGTCGCACACCGACACGGCGATGACGTGCATGAGCTGGCTGGTGTAAGCAATCATCTCGTCGTGGCGCTCCGGGGTGGTTACGATGACATCGCCGAACCGGCAGTGCTCCGCCATGCGGTGGAGCAGGTCCAGATGCTCCTGGGTGGCCCTGGGGCCGGGGGTGACGATAAAGTGGGTGTTGCGGAACAGCCCGGCCTCGGCGTTGTCGATGCCGGACACCTCCTTGCCCGCCATGGGGTGGCAGCCGATGAAGTCCACACCGTCGGGCAGGCATTGGGCCGCCTCCATGACGGCGGTCTTGACGCCGCACACGTCCCAAATCAGGCACCCGGGCTTGAAGCGTTCCCGGTGCTCCCGCAAAAAGCCGGTGATGCCAGCCGGATCCTGGCACAGGATGACCACATCCGCCCCGGGCAGCTCGGCGGCGGGGTCGAAGGTGAGGCGGTCCGCCGCATGCTTTGCCGCGGCCTTCTCATAGGTGGACTGGGAGCGCGCCGCCCCCACCACCTCGTAGTCCTCGAAGCCTTGCAGCGCCATGGCCAGCGAGCCGCCGATGAGCCCTAAGCCCACCACTAAAATACGCTTTTGCTCCATGAAAAGCGCCCCTCTCTTTCGTTACAGTTCCCGCCCGACGCAGGCGGCCACGGTTTTGAGCTTGCCCATGATGCCGTCAAACTGCTCCGGGGTGACGGACTGGGCCCCGTCGCACAGGGCGCAGGCCGGATTGTTGTGCACCTCGATGATGAGCCCGTCCGCCCCGGCGGCCACCGCCGCCATGGCCATGCGCTCCACCATCCACGCCTTGCCGCAGGCGTGGGAGGGGTCCACCACCACCGGCAGGTGGCTCTGCCGCTTCACCGCCAGCACCGCCGACAGGTCCAGGGTGTTGCGGGTATAGGTCTCGAAGGTGCGGATGCCCCGCTCGCACAGGATGACGTTGGGGTTGCCGCCGGCCATGATATACTCCGCGCTCATCAGCCACTCCTCGATGGTGGAGGACAGTCCCCGCTTGAGCAGGATGGGCTTGTTGGTGTGGCCCACCTTCTTGAGCAGGTCGAAGTTCTGCATATTCCGGGCCCCGATCTGGATCACGTCCACCGCCTCCTCGAAGAGGGGGAGCTGGTCGGCGCTCATCAGCTCGGACACGATGGGCAGGCCGGTGGCCTTCCGGGCCTCGTCCAGCAGGAGCACGCCCTCCACCCCCTTGCCCTGGAAGGCGTAGGGGGAGGTGCGGGGCTTGTACGCGCCGCCCCGCAGGGCCACGGCGCCGGAGTTCTGCACCGACTTGGCCACCTCCAGGATCTGTTCCTCGCTCTCCACCGAGCAGGGGCCCGCGATGACCGCCAGCTTGTTCCCGCCGATGGTCACGCCGCCGCCCATGTCGATCACCGAATCGTCGGGGTGGTACTTGCGGTTGGCCTTTTTGTAGGGCTCGCTCACCCGCATGACCCGCTCCACGCCGGAAAGCTGGGCCAGCGTCTCCTGGTTCAGGCCGCTGGCGTCGCCCTCGGCGCCCAGGATGGTGGTCTCGCTGCCCTTGGACACCATCACCCGGACGCCGCCCGCCTCCATGGCGTGGACGGCCTGTTCCAGCTGCTCGGCGGTAAAATCGTGCTTCATAATGACTACCATGATCTATCGTCTCCTTTTGATTTGTTTCAGAACATACAAAAAGCGGCCGCCCTTTGGCAGCCGCGCTCAGCAGAACAGCGGGAACCTTCAAGGGCATGACGAAACGCCGCTATCATAATAGCGGTAATAGCCATACCCATAGTTCCGGCGGTCCATGCGCAGTCCTCCTTTTTTGCTTCTTACGGTACACTAACACTTTTAAGCGTAAAAGTCAAGAGGGAATTTTGAGGACGCCTGATTGCTCAGGCGTCCTCTTTGCGTTTCAGTCTAACTTGCCCAACCGGTCCAGCACCGTCAGCGTCCGGCACAGGTCCTCGGACAGGTTCAGCTCACCGTTGCCGGTGCCGTTCAGCGCGCCCTTGTCCATCGCCTTCTGCACGGCGCCCTTGTACCACGCGGGCACGTCCGCCAGGGTCTTGTAATAGGTCATATCCTCTTCCTCCTCCTTGTTTCCGCCGTCCATGATCCGGGCCACGTCGGCCCGGAAATCGTTCATATCGAACCCAAACCGGGGGAACCAGTTGTAGATATCCCCGTGGTTGGAGGCCACCCCCCGGCGGTAGCCGTCCTGGTGGCAGATCACCACCCCGTCGGCCAGCGGATCCAGGCCGTACTGCTTGCACAGCATGGCGGTGAGCTCCGCGGCGGTCTGGTACGCCTGCTTGAAATATGCCGGGTCGGTGAGGCCGTCCTCACACATCTCGAAGGAGATGTGGGTGTCGTTGGCGCTTTTGCCGCTGGTGCCCTTCCCCGCGTGCCAGCCCCGGTGGTCCCAGGGCAGGGTCTGCACCGCCGCCACCGTGCCGTCCGCCAGCTTTCCGATGAACCCGTGGACGCAGGCGTCCAGGCCGGGGCGGTTCCAGTGGTTGCCGTTGGGGTTGGTCCCCAGCGCCGCCAGCAGCCCCTCGCGCCCCGGGGTGGAGGCCACGGGCTGGACATACCGGCGCAGGTTGGGGTTGTTGGCCCCGGTGGAATGCACCATCACGCCCAGGGGCTTGATGGTGCGCTTCTTTTTGTAGCAGTCGCTTTCGGTGAGGACGCAGTTCAGCAGCTTCATGCCCCACCGCTCCCTTTCTGTGCCGTCCGCTCCAGCTGGGAACCGAAGTAGAAGGCGATGATGACGGTGTACACCGTCATGAAATCCTGGTCGATCCGGCCCCGCAGCGTCATCACGGCGAACACCGCCGTCAGCACCAGGGTCACCAGCGACTTGACGCACAGCAGCCGGGCCAGCCGGTTGGCCAATACTTCTTTTACCTCTTTCATCCAATTCTCCTCTCTGTTTCTGTTTCGGACGGGGATCCCTCGGCAGGGGGCCCCAACCACGGCTATGCGCGCCGCTCCGCCGCCGTGCCTGTCCAATCCCCGGCAGGTGTCAAAATTCCCGCCCCGCAGGGTAAAAAGAAACAAAAAAAGAATTGCCTATTTGCGTGCAATTGTGCTATAATACAAACACGGGGAGCACACCGCTCCCAACCGAAAGGAGCTGAGCACATGAAGTTTACGTTCACAGACAAGAAGGTCAACCTGCCCAAGTCCCTGCACAACTATGCGGAAAAGAAGGTAGGCAAGCTGGACCGATACTTCAAGAACGAGGCGGAGGCCAACCTGGTCTTCTCTGTGGAAAAGGATCGGAACAAGGTGGAGCTCACCATCCGTTCCGGCGGCACTATCCTCCGGGTGGCGGAGAGCACGTCGGATATGTTCGCCTCGGTGGACGCGGCGGTCACCTCCATGGAGCGCCAGCTGCGCAAGCACAAGACCCGCCTGGAGAAGCGGCTGCGCCAGGGCGCGTTCAACCCGCCCGAGGCGGTGGAGGAGACCTCCTTTGTCCCCGACGTGGAGGAGGACGGGGAGTTCCATGTGGTGCGCACCAAGAAGTTCCCCATTAAGCCCATGACGGTGGACGAGGCCATCCTCCAGATGGACCTGCTGGGCCACAGCTTCTACGCCTTCAAGAACGAGGACAGCGACGCCTTCGCCGTGGTCTACCGCCGCAACGACGGCGGCTACGGCCTGATCGAGGACGAGGGCTGACGGAATAGATTAAAAATCCCCCACCGGCCGGTGGGGGATTTTTTTGCTCAGGTCAGGTAGTTCACCGCCAAAATCGCCGTGCCCAGCACCGCCAGCACCACGCCGGTGGCCCGGTTGAGGACGATCGGGCTGGCCTTGTTGGCGAACCGGGCGGCGATGCGGGCCCACAGCAGGGTGGACAGCACGCAGAACAGCAGCACCCGCAAATCGGGCATGCCGCCGATGGCGAAGTGGCTCACCGAGCCGGTGAGGGCGGTGAAGGTCATGATGAACACGCTGGTGCCCACGGCGGTCTTCAGCTCGTACCCCAGCACGGAGGTGAGGATGAGCAGCATCATCATGCCGCCGCCGGCCCCCACAAAGCCGCAGATGAAGCCGATCATGACGCCGCAGACGATGGACTGGACGACGCGCTTTTTGGCGGACACCGCCGCCATGGCCTCTTTGGTGGTCATCACGGGCTTGACGATGAACTTGATGCCCAGCAGCAGGGTCATGAAGGTGGAGAAGCCGCCCATGGTGGTGGCGGGCACCAGGCTGGACACCCAGCTGCCCACCATGGTGAACACCAGCACCGTGGCCATCATCACCAGGCCGTTTTTTATGTCCAGGTTCTTGTTTTTGCCGTAGGTATAGGCGGAAACGGCGCTGGCCAGCACATCGCTGGCCAGGGCGATGCCCACCGCCTCGTAGGGGGCCATATGGAGGAAGGTGATGAGCATGGGGCTGATGACGGCGGCGGCGCTCATACCCGCGAAGCCGGTGCCCAGCCCCGCGCCGATGCCGGCGAGAAAGCAGATGATAAACGTAAACATGGGAAGACCTCACTTTTTCATGGCATTTCGGATATTCCGGGCAATTTTTTCGGAGACGGCCTCCAGGACCCGTTCCTCCTCCGGCGTAAATCCCCGGTACATGGCCTGATAAAAGGACCGCTGGGCGTCCTGTCCCGCCCGGACCATCTCCCCGGCGGCGGGCAGGGGGGTGAGGCGCAGGGCTTTGCGGTTGCCCTCGGGGTGTTCGGCGGACAGCAGGCCCTTGTCTTGGAGGGAGTGGACCGCCGCCGATACGTGGGATTTGGTCCACCGGCGCAGGCGGACGGCTTCCGCCGCCGTGTCGTGGGCGGGGTTATTGGCAAGGAAGAGCAGAAGATCCAGCTCCATGCGGGTGAGCCCCCAGCGCTGGGCTACGGGGTCAAGGGCCTGGTCATAGGCGCCCTTGAACAGCAGGACGTTGTCCCAAAACGCTTCCGTCACGGCATGGCCTCCTTTTTGTTCTATTTTGAACTATATGGATTATAGCGCGAAGTCCGCCGCCTGTCAAGGGGCTGGATGAAAGACAGTCCGGGAAACCCCGAAAGAAGGCACTTGACAAGGGGGAGGCGCTTGGGTATAATATTTCAAAGCAAAAGGCGCAGATGGGAAGAAGACGCGGCTTCCCCTCGCTCAGAGAGCCGGTGGTTGGTGCGAACCGGCGCGAGACGCCGCGTGGATACTGGCCCCGGAGCCGCCGGCCTGAACTTGCAGTAAGGCCGGACGGGAGACCCCGTTACAGGTCGTGGCCTTGCTGGAGGCCGGGAGCGCGCATCGGGTGACCGTGCGCGGAATTAGGGTGGTACCGCGTAGTATATTTATTACGCCCCTGACGAAACGTCGGGGGCGTTTTTCTTTTCCCCCGCGAAACCAAAGGAGGAAAAACCCATGAATTTGAAACCCGGATTTGAAAAGTACATCCCCTTTGCCCCCCAGCCCATCGAGGGGCGGACCTGGCCGGACAAGGTCATTACCCGCGCCCCGGTGTGGTGCTCCGTGGACCTGCGGGACGGCAACCAGGCCCTCATCGACCCCATGAACCTGGAAGAAAAGCTGGAGTACTTCCATACGCTGGTGGACATCGGCGTGAAGGAGATCGAGATCGGTTTCCCCTCCGCCTCCGAGACGGAGTACGAGATCTGCCGGGAGCTCATCGAGGGGGGCCACATCCCCGACGACGTGACCATCCAGGTGCTGGTGCAGGCCCGGGAGCACCTGATCCGCAAGACCTTCGAGGCCATCCAGGGGGCGAAGAACGTCATCCTCCACTTCTACAACTCCACCTCCACCCTCCAGCGCAAGGTGGTGTTCCACATGGACCGCGACGGCATCACCAAGATCGCCACGGACGCCGCCGACCTGATCTACGAGATGGCCCAGCCGGTGATCGCGGGCGGTATGAACCTGCGCTATGAGTACTCCCCGGAATCGTTCATGGGCACCGAGATGGACTACGCCGTGGAGATCTGCGCGGCGGTGCTGGACCACCTCCACGCCACGGCGGAGCAGCCCGTCATCCTCAACCTGCCCACCACGGTGGAGAACTGCATGCCCAACCAGTTTGCCGACATGATGGAGTATTTCATCCGCAATCTTCCGGGCCGGGAGCGGGCCGTCATCTCCCTCCACCCCCACAATGACCGGGGCTGCGGCGTGGCCACCACCGAGATGGGCCTGCTGGCGGGGGCCGAGCGGGTGGAGGCCACCCTGTTCGGCAACGGCGAACGCACCGGCAACGTGGACATGGTGACCCTGGCCATGAACATGTACACCCAGGGGGTGGACCCGAAGCTGGACTTCCACGACATCAACAAAATCCGTGATATGTACGAGCGGTGTACCAAGATGAAGGTGGGGGAGCGGCAGCCCTACGCGGGCCAGCTGGTGTTCACCGCCTTCTCCGGCAGCCACCAGGACGCCATCAACAAGGGCGTGCACTATATGAACGAGAGCGGCACGGATATGTGGGAGGTGCCCTACCTGCCCATCGACCCGTCCGACGTGGGGCGGCAGTACGAGCCCATCATCCGCATCAATTCCCAGTCGGGCAAGGGCGGCGCGGCCTTTGTGATGATGCAGAACTTCGGCTACGACCTGCCCAAGGCCATGCACACCGAGTTCGGCGCCATCGTCCAGAAGGAGTCCGACCGGGTGGGCAAGGAGCTGAAGCCGGAGCAGATCTTCCAGCTGTTTGACCAGGAGTACCTCTCCGTGCCCAAGACCTACCAGCTGGAGCGCCACTCCTTCCTGGAGGACGGCCGCCACGGGGACGTGAGCCAGGTGGTATTTATCGGCGAGGTGGGCTACAACGGGAAGGTCATGGCCGCCCGGGGCGAGGGCAACGGCCCCATCGACGCCTTCTTCAACGCCCTCCACGACCTGCCCGAAGGGCACATCGAGGGCTACCAGTTCGTGGACTACAAGGAGCACGCCATCTCCTCCGGCTCGGACACCCAGGCGGTGTGCTACATCCACCTGAAAAACCCGGAGGGCCGGGACGTGTTCGGCGTGGGCAAGAGCCACAACATCAACCGGGCGTCCCTGCGGGCGATCCTGTGCGCCATCAACCGCTCCCTGCTGAACAAGTGAGAAGGTGCTGTCGATGGGCGGATATCTCATCAAGCCGATGGAGAGCGAAGAGGAGATCAACGGCAAGGGGTACGTGCACTACAGATCCTGGCATGAGACCTACGCGGGACTGATCGACGCGTGTTATTTGGAAAGCATTACCCTGGAAAAGTGTGTCGGGATCGCGCGTCAGTGGCCAGAGAATATCATCGTCGCCAAGGATGGGGATAAGGTCATCGGCTTTGTGGGCTGCGGGGCTTACCGGGACGAAACCCTGCCGGGATACGGCGAGGTCTTTTCGATCTATGTTCTCCGGGAGTACCATGGCCAAAAGGTCGGCTATGCGCTGATGAACGCCGCTTTTGAGCGGCTTTCCGTGTACCAAAGGGTCGCCGTCTGGGTGCTGAAGGGCAACGATAAGGCCATCCGCTTCTATGAGCGGTACGGCTTCCGCTTTGACGGCGGGTCAGCGGACGTTATGCTGGGCGGTCCGAATACGGAGCTGAGAATGGTTTACGAAGGCAAAGGATGAAGAAATCCCGCCGCTTCAAAGCGGCGGGATTTCTTATCACTTCTTGAACAGGTTGCCCAGGCCCTTGACGGCGTCGCCCACGTTGTCGGCGGTGAGCTTGGCCTTCACCCCGGCCACCACGGTGTCCAGCTGGTCGGTGGGCAGGTCAATGCCGGTGAGCTTTTTCAGCGCGCCTGCGGGGTCGCTGAGGAACTGCTTTTTCAGGCCCTCGTCCTTTTTGAGCTTCTCGACGATATCCTCAATGGTCTTTTTGACGTCCATGGAAGTCCCTCCTCTCTTATTTTGGATATTTTACAGGATTTTTTCCGGCTTGTCAATTTCTTCTTGCGGCTTTGCCATGGAGGCATTATAATAAAAGTAACTTTTTGGAAAGCAGGGGATACCATGAAAAAAGCGGCGTTTATCGGCGTAGGCAATATGGGCGGGGCTCTGGCCCGGGCGGCCTGCCGGGCCATCGGCCCGGAGGAGGTCGTCATCGCCAACCGTACCCCTGCCAAGGCGGAGGCTTTGGCGGCGGAGCTGGGCTGCGGCGTGGTGGGCAGCGCCGCCGACGCGGTCTGGGCGGCGGAGTACCTCTTTTTCGGGGTAAAGCCCAACGGACTGCGGCCCCTGCTGGAGGAGCTGGCACCCCAGCTCCGGGACCGGCACCGGGTGGGCGAGGACAAGGTGGTGGTGTCCATGGCGGCGGGGCTGACCATTGAGGATCTGCGGCCCCATCTGGCCGGGGCGGGGTACTATGTGCCCATCGTGCGCATCATGCCCAACACCTGCGTGGCCATCGGTAAGGGCATGACCGCCCTGTGCGCCTGGGAGGCGGGGGAGGACCACATCCGGGGCGTGGAAGAGATCCTGTCCGCCTCCGGCGTGGTGGAACGCATTCCCGAGGGCCTGATGGACCAGTTTTCCGCCGTGGCGGGCTGCGGCCCGGCCTTCGTCTACCCGTACATCGAGGCGCTGGCGGACGGCGGGGTGATGGCCGGCCTGCCCCGGGAGCAGGCCATGGAGTACGCCGCCCAGACGATGCTGGGGGCCGCGGCCATGGTGCTGGAGAGCGGCAAGCACCCCGGACAGCTCAAGGACGAGGTGTGCTCCCCCGGCGGCTCCACCATCGCCGGGGTGGCCGAGCTGGAGCGGGGCGGCCTGCGTGCCGCCGCCATCAACGCGGTGCTGGCCGCATACAAACGGAATCAGGAGCTGGGAAAGTGACAAGAGGGCCGTCCGCATCGCGGACGGCCCTTTTCCGTAACAAAATCAGTTGTCCCAGTTGTGCCAGACGTTCTGGACGTCGTCGTTGTCCTCCATGATGTCGATGAGCTTTTCCATGTTTTTGATATCGCCCTCATCGGACAGGGTGACGTAGTTCTGGGGCACCATCTCCACCTTGGCGGAGGCGAATACGTAGCCCTTTTCCTCCATGGCGGCCAGCACCGCGCCAAAGGCGTCCGGGTCGGTGTAGACGGTGAAGCAGTCCTCGTCCGCCTCGAAGTCGGCCGCGCCGCAGTCCAGGGCGTCCATCATGGCGACCTCTTCGTCCAGGTCCTCCCGCTCGATGACCAGCACGCCCTTCTGGTCGAAGGACCAGGACACACAGCCGGTGGCGCCCAGGTTGCCGCCGAACTTGTCGAAATTGTGGCGCACCTCGGAGGCGGTGCGGTTGCGGTTGTCGGTGAGGGTCTCCACGATCACCGCCACGCCGCCGGGGCCGTACCCCTCGTAGGTGATGCCCTCGTAGTCGTTGGCGTTGCCGGAGCCCACGGCCTTCTCGATGGTGCGCTTGATGTTGTCGTTGGGCATGTTGGCGGCCCGGGCCTTGGCGATGACGGTGGCCAGGCGGGAGTTGTTGTTGGGGTCGCCGCTGCCGCCGGTCTTGACGGCCACGATGATCTCACGGGCGATCTTGGTGAACGCCTGGGAGCGCTTGGCGTCCGCCGCGCCCTTGGTTTTCTGGATATTGTGCCACTTGGAATGTCCTGACATGGTGGTATCGTTCCCTTCGTTGTGAGGTTAAGCCCGTTGGGCGAAAAATTCACCCATCAATATACCACACTTTCCCGGGCATTTCAAGAGCGGCGGCAGGATTTTCCCGCGGGGCGCTTCCTTTTTCCGGGCCGGTGTGGTATAGTAGACGCGCGTGAGCGATATTTCCGGGATAGGGGGCCCTTTCCTTGGCAGACCGTCAGAACGACTTTTCTCAGGGGAGCATTCCCCGCAATATCATGAATCTGGCCATCCCCATGATGGCGGCCCAACTGGTGAACGTGCTGTACAGCGTGGTGGACCGCATCTATTTGGGCCACCTTCAGGGCAGCGACAGCCTGGCCCTCACCGGCCTGGGGGTGACCATGCCCATCGTGTCCATCCTCATGGGCTTTGCCAACCTGTGCGGCACCGGCGGCGCGCCCCTGTGCTCCATCGACCGGGGCCGGGGGGACGATGAGGAGGCGGAGCGGGTGATGGGCAACGCCTTTGTGCTGCTCCTCCTGCTGGGGACGGCGGGCACTGCCTTTTTCCTGGCGCTGAAGGGGCCGATCTTATACCTCTTCGGGGCCAGCCCGGACACGTTCCCCTATGCCGACGGCTATATGAGCATCTACCTGTGGGGCACCCTGTTCGTCATGATCAGCCTGGGCATGAACCCCTTCATCAACGCCCAGGGCTTTGGGAGGATGGGGATGATGACGGTGCTGCTGGGGGCGGCGGTGAACATCGCCCTGGACCCGGTGCTGATCTTCGTGTTCCACATGGGGGTACGGGGCGCGGCCCTGGCCACCGTGTTCTCCCAGGCGCTGTCGGCGGGATGGGTGCTGCTGTTCCTCACCGGCAAAAAGGCCATTTTGCGTCTCAAGCGGGAAAATCTGCGGCTGGACAAAGCGCGCACGGGGAAGATCGTCTCCCTGGGCCTGTCCGGCTTTTTCGTGAACCTGACCAACAGCTTGGTGCAGGTGGTGTGCAACGCCACCCTCCAGACCTACGGCGGGGACACCTACGTGGGGGTGATGACCATCATCAACTCGATCCGTGAGGTGTTCATCATGCCGGTGCAGGGGCTGACCAACGGCTCCCAGCCGGTGGCGGGGTACAATTACGGCGCGAAGCTGTACGGCCGGACGCGGCAGGCCATCCGCTTCAGCGTGGGGGTGACGGTGGCCTACTCGGCGGCCTTCTGGGCGTTTGCCATGCTCTTCCCGGAGCCGCTGATCCACATATTCAAAAGCGACCCGGATATTTTGAGGGCGGGGGTGCCCGCCCTGCGGGTCTACTTCGCGATGTTCCTGTTCATGTCCCTCCAGCTGGCGGGGCAGGGGGTGTTCGTGGGGCTGGGGCGGTCGCGGCAGGCCATCTTTTTCTCCTTGCTGCGCAAGGCGGTCATCAACGCCCCCCTGACCCTGATCCTGCCCATCTGGCTGGGCGCCGGCGGGGTGTTCGTGGCGGAGGCGGTGTCCCAGCTGGTGGGCGGCCTTGCCTGCTTCACCACCATGTACTTCACGGTGTACCGCCCCCTGGGCCGCCTGGGGGACGGGGAGGAGGCCCCATGACCCAGGAATACATAGACGGCCTGCTGGCTTTGGCGATCGCCCAGGCCCGGGCGGTGAAGATACCCGTCTCCTCCAGCATCGCTCCCCGCGTCCGGCTCAACCGCCGTGCCAGGACCCGGTTCGGCTGCTGTGTCCGCAGGGACGGCAAATACGCCATCGAGCTGTCCGCCCGGCTGGCGGAGCAGGGCAGCGAGGACGCCATCCTCCGGGTGCTGGCCCACGAGGTGCTGCATACCTGTTACGGCTGCTCCAACCACGGCAAGCGCTGGAAGGGCTATGCCCAGCGGATGAACGACGCCTACGGGTATCAGATCAAGCGCACGGATGATTACAGCGGGCTGGGCATTGAGGACGACCGGCCCGTGCGGTACTGGGTGGTGTGCGCCCAATGCGGGAGGCGCATCCCCCGGATGAAGCGCTCCCCGCTGGTGGACCACCCGGGGCGCTACCGCTGCGCCTGCGGCGGGGCCCTGCGGGTGGAGGAGGCGGGCCCGCGAACGGCGGGAAACGGGGAGCTGTGAAAACGGGAGGGCTTTCTTCCCTGTTTTCATATGTTCTGCCCGAAATAAACGAAAAAAACGACCTATTTTTGTTGAGAAAACCTTTGACGAAACGGGCAAAGCGGGCTATACTTTCCGTGGAGGCTGAAAGGGACCAAATCCTTCCAGCCCTTTGATTGGAAACGTTTTCGCCACCTGCCGCCCCAGGGCGGCATGGTCGAATTTTGAAAGGAGATCGTATATGGACGTCAAGCAACGGATGCAGGAGCTGTCCCAGGCAAAGTATGGCCGGGAGCTGTCCCAGTGCGGCGGCAGCGAGCTCTACCATGTGCTGCTCCAGCTCACCCAGGAGCTGTCCCAGGCCCGCCCCGCCCCCCAGGGGGAGCGCAAGCTGTACTATTTTTCCGCGGAGTTCCTCATCGGCAAGCTGCTGAGCAACAACCTGCTGGCCCTGGGCATTTTTGACGAGGTGAAAAATGTGCTGGCCGAATGCGGCCGCTCCCTGTCCGCCGTCGAGGACGCGGAGCCCGAGCCCTCCCTGGGCAACGGCGGCCTGGGCCGCCTGGCGGCCTGCTTCCTGGACTCCATCGCCGCCCTGGGCCTGCCCGGCGATGGCGTGGGCCTGAACTACCACTACGGCCTGTTCGAGCAGAAATTTGCCGGCAACAAGCAGACCGAGCGGCCCAACCCCTGGATCGAGGACGAGAGCTGGCTCATCCCCACCGGCACCGAGTTTGAGGTGCCCTTCGGCTTCGGCACTGTGAAGGCAAAGCTGTTCGATATCGCCGTGCCCGGCGCCCATACCGGCATCGCCAACCGGCTCCACCTGTTCGACGTGGAGAACCCCGCCCCCGCCCCCGGAAAGGGCATCGACTTCGACAAGGGCGACCTGCCCGCCCGGCTCACCTCCTTCCTCTACCCGGACGACAGCGACGAGGCGGGACGGCTGCTGCGGGTGTACCAGCAGTACTTCATGGTGTCCGCCGGGGCCCAGCTGGTGCTGAAGGAACTGGAGGAGCGGGGCTATGACCTGCGCGCCCTCAGCGACCACGTGGTGGTCCAGATCAACGACACCCATCCCTCCATGGTCATCCCCGAGCTGGTGCGCCTGCTGACCCAGCGGGGCCTGAGCATGGACGAGGCGGTGGAGCAGGTGAAGCGCACCTGTGCCTACACCAACCACACCATTCTGGCCGAGGCGCTGGAGAAGTGGCCCATCTCCTTCATCGAGAAGGCGGCGCCCCAGCTGGTGCCCATCCTTCGGGAGCTGGACAGGCGGACCAAGGCGGAGCACCCGGACGCCAAGGTGGCCATCATCCAGGGGGAGGGGGCCAAGGAGACCGTCCACATGGCCCACCTGGACATCCACTACGGCTACTCGGTGAACGGCGTGGCCGCCCTCCATACCGACATCCTCAAGAGTTCCGAGCTGAAACCCTTTGCCGAGCTCTACCCCAGCAAGTTCAACAACAAGACCAACGGCGTCACCCTGCGGCGCTGGCTGGAGGTGTGCAACCCCGAGCTGGCCGCCCTGCTGGATGAGTGCGTGGGCAGCGAATGGCGCACCGACCCCACCCGGCTGAGCAAGCTGATGGACTTTTACAACGACACGTCCGTGCTGGACCGGATGCTGGACATCAAGGCCGGGAACAAACGGATGCTGGCCGACGCCCTGCGCCGGGAGCAGGGCGTGGAGATGGACCCCGAGTCCGTGTTCGACATCCAGGTGAAGCGGCTGCACGAGTACAAGCGCCAGCAGATGAACGCCCTGTACGTCATCCGCAAGTACCTGGACATCAAGGCGGGGCACATCCCCGAGCGGCCCGTCACCGTCATCTTCGGCGCGAAGGCCGCCCCGGCCTATGTCATGGCCAAGCACATCATCCATCTGATTTTGTGCCTGCGCCAGCTCATTGAGAACGACCCCCAGGTGCGCCCCTGGCTGCGGGTGGTCATGGTGGAGAACTACAACGTCTCCTGGGCCGAGAAGCTGATCCCCGCCTGCGACATCTCCGAGCAGATCTCCCTGGCTTCCAAGGAAGCCAGCGGCACGGGCAACATGAAGTTCATGGCCAACGGCGCGGTCACGCTGGGCACCCGGGACGGGGCCAACGTGGAGATCGCCGACCTGGTGGGCCCGGACAACATCTACAGCTTCGGCGCGTCCAGCAACTGGATCATCGAGCTGTACGACCAGAAGGCCCGGGACCCCAAGCTGGGCTACCAGTCCGAGATATACTACCAGCGTCCGGCGGTGAAGCCGCTGGTGGACTTCCTGCTGGACCCCGTCCTCACCCAGTACGGGGACGCCGCCGATTTGAAGGCCCTTTGGGCCGATCTCACCGGCAAGGACTGGTTCATGTCCCTGCTGGATGTGGAGAGTTATATCTCCGCCCGTGACCGCGCCATCCACGACTACGGCGACAAGCCCTTCTGGGCCCGGAAGATGCTGGTGAACACCGCCCGCTGCGGTTTCTTCTCCAGCGACCGCACCATTGCCCAGTACAACAAAGATATTTGGCATTTAAAATAAGGAGGAATATGTCATGCGTTACAATATCACAGGCGAGCCCATGCCCGTGGTCATCTGCGATGTGGAGGCCAACGAGTCCATGATCACCGAGAAGGGTTCCATGGTCTGGATGTCCCCCAACATGGAGATGCAGACCAGCGCCGGCGGCATCGGCAAGGCTTTCGGCCGGATGTTCTCCGGCGAGTCCATGTTCCAGAACACCTATACCGCCAAGGGCGGCCCGGGTATGATCGCGTTCGCGTCCAGCTTCCCCGGCTCCATCCGGGCGGTGGACATCACCCCCGACCGTCCTGTCGTGGTGCAGAAGGCGGGCTTCCTGGCCTCTGAGCAGGGGGTGGAGCTGTCCGTGTTCTTCCAGAAGAAGGGGATGGCGGGCTTCTTCGGCGGCGAGGGCTTCATCCTGCAAAAGCTTTCCGGCCATGGCACGGCCTTTATTGAAATCGATGGCTCCGCGGTGGAGTATGACCTCCAGCCGGGCCAGCAGATCATCGTTGACACCGGCAACCTGGCCATGATCGACGCCACCTGCACCGTGGACGTGCAGACGGTGAAGGGGGTCAAAAACGTGCTGTTCGGCGGCGAGGGCCTGTTCAACACCGTGGTCACCGGCCCGGGCCGCGTGGTGCTCCAGACCATGCCCATCAGCAACTTTGCCGGCGCCATCGCGGCGGTCCTGCCGTCGAAATAAGAAAAGCGGATACCCGCTGAGAAAGACCACAGTCAAAATCCCGGAAGCCTTGAATAGAAGGCTTCCGGGATTTGGTTTGTGGCCGTAAACAGTTCTCAGTTCATGATTGGCGGATCATGCCGTTCACAAACAAGGACCCGCTGCCCGCTGAATCACGCCGCAGGCGATTTTTGTGCCGGAATTGCCCGATGGCTGGGTCGTGAAGTCATCGGGATGGTCGTGGATGATGACCGTCCGGCCGATCACTTCATCAACGGAAAAACGATTGGTCAAAAACAGGGACAGCGCAAGCCCGTTGTTCCCGAACAATGGCGGCAGATCTCCTGCGTGGTTTGGATGCCCGCAGTTACCCGGATCGTAATGCGTCATGGCGTCCGCCAATGGATCGTCCATATTGCCGCTGCAGTCGGTCCCTTCGTGGATATGGAACCCGAAAACCCGTTCCTGGCAGGGAATATCCGATTGGGGCAGGCCGCTGACTTCAGCGAGGACGATTACCCCCTGACTGGTCTGGTAGAGCCGAACGGCGCCCGATATGCCGGGATAGTTTGTACTGCCCGCGATGCTGGCCGCCGCCTGGGGCCGGCCGCGCAGGACCGAGAGAAGACGAGCCTTGGAATGGCTGCAGGATGATGGCCTGTTCATATGAAATGCTCCTCGAAATCAAAGTTCTACATGCCATCATATGCGGGCAAAGGGAGCAAGGTCAGCCACGCCAAGGCCAAGGTAAAAATGTTTTTTGGTGGACTTTTATCACTTTATGATCTCATCCAAGGCATCGAAGAGGGTGTTGATGTCAATGGGTTTGGCGATATGACCGTTCATTCCAGCGCGAAGGGCCTCCTGGCGGTCCTCCTCAAAGGCATTGGCAGTCATGGCCAGGATGGGGATGGAGGCCAGCTTCGGATCGTCCAGAGCGCGGATGGCCTGGGTGGCGGCGTAGCCGTCCATAACGGGCATCTGCACATCCATCAGGATCATATCGAAATATCCGGGCTGGGAATCCCGCAGCATATCCACGGCGATCTGTCCGTTGACGGCAATCTCCACGGTGAAACCGGCCTCGGTGAGAATGGCGGTGGCGATCTCCTGGTTGAGGTCGTTGTCCTCCGCCAGCAGGATATGCCCCGCGCGGTGCCGCCGCAGAGGCTGGACAGCGTCCGGCGTCTCATCCTTATGCGCGATGGAGTACAGGCAGGCCCTCAACTCAGACATGAACAGGGGCTTGCTGCAAAAAGCGGCGACGCCCGCGTCCTTGGCCTCGTCCTCGATGTCGGACAGGTCGTAGGCGCTGAGGATGATGATGGGCACGTCCCCGCCCGTTTCCTGACGGATGCGCCGGGCCACCTCGACGCCGTTCATGTCGGGTATGAGCCAATCGATGATATACACGCTGTATCCGTCCCCGCGTGTGAGCGCCTGCCGGGTGCGCAGGACGGCCTCCTTGCCCGACAGCGTCCATTCCGGCCGCATCCCGAACTGCTGGAGCATATAGGTCACGCTGTCGCAGGTGTTGAAATCGTCATCCACCACCAGGGCCCGGCAGTCGCGCAGCTCCGGGATGGTCTGGATCTCTCTGGGGCCCCTGTGGAGGCGGAAGGTGAGGGAGACCACAAACTCCGACCCCACGCCCTGCTTGCTGTACACCTCAATGGAGCCGTTCATCATGTCCACGATGTTCTTGGTGATGGCCATGCCCAGCCCGGTGCCCTGGATCCCGCTGATGGTGGAATTGCGCTCCCGCTCAAAGGGCTCGAAGATGTGCTCCACGAACTCCGGGCCCATGCCGATGCCGGTATCCTTGATGCGGAACTCGTAACAGGCGCTGTCCGCCGAGGGGTCGGGCTTTTCCGTGATGCGCATACTGACCGCGCCGCCCGCGGGGGTATACTTGATGGCGTTGCTCAGCAGATTGAGAAGTACCTGGTTCAGCCGCAGCTTGTCGCAGTATACGTTCTCGTCCAGCACGTCCACCGTGTCGATGTAGAAGTCCAGCTGCTTGGCCCGGACATCGGCCTGTACGATGCTGCGCAGACTGTGGAGGGTGTCCGGCAGGCTGCACAGCGCCTCGTCCAGCTGCATCTTGCCGCTCTCGATGCGGCTCATATCCAGCACGTCGTTGATCAGGCTCACCAGATGGTTGCCGGAGGTGAGGAGCTTTTTCAGATACCCCTCCACCAGATCCCGCTGGTCCAAATGGGCGAGGGCCAGGGTGGTAAAGCCCACAATGGCATTCATGGGGGTGCGGATGTCGTGGGACATATTGGACAGGAACGCGCTCTTGGCCCTGTTGGCCTGGTTGGCCTGGGCTAAAGCGTCCTCCAGAAGGGCAGTTTTTTCCATCTCCTCGCGGGTCTCGTCGTCCACGTTCCGGAAGCCCAGCACCACGCCCCGCTTGGCGTCCCATGTGCCGGCCCGGACGGCCTTCATCTGGAAAAACTGGATCTCATCGCCGCACAGCGTGCGGTAGTTGACGATGTAGGTGGTCCGTTGTTCCAGGCTTTTGGCCAGCTCCTCGGGGGACAGGGCGCGGCGCAGGAGTTCCCGGTCGTCCTTGTAAACGCATCGGTTTATATACAGTTCCAGACTGTCCGCGATGGGCAGTTTGCCGGCGAACACCTCGTCCAGGACAGCGTGCGGGCAGTAGTGGGTGCGCAGGGGCCCGCCCTCGGCGGTGTCCAGATCGTAGTAGCACACCAGGTTGTAGTCCACGCTCAGCGCCTGTACCAGCTCGTCCTGCCGCCGTTCCAGCTCCGTGCGCTCCTGCTGCTCCCGCAGCTTTTGGGTGGTGCAGTCCAGGAGGAAGCGCTGGTAGACCAGCTCGCCGCCCTCCTCCACTAGCTTGATATTGCCCATCACATGGAGGATCCTTCCGTCCTTGTGCCTGACCCGGTACTCCAGGCTGGCGTTGTCGCCCTGCTCCTTCAGGGACTGGATGCACTCCTTGAGTTTAGGCTGATCCTCCAACACCACTGAGGGGGCGACCCAGCTGAAGCCGGCCTCCAGATCCTCCATGGAATCGTACCCCAGCAGCTCCAGGGCGGCCCGGTTGGCGTCCAGGACGCGGGAGCCGTCCAGGGAGTGGGTCAGGATGCCGCAGTCCATGGTGGTGAACAGCCGCTCCAGGGTCTGATTTTTTTGCAGGAGCTCCTTCTCATAGGCCCGTTCCCGGGTCACGTCGATGGCCACGCCCACGGTGCCCATCACGCTGCCGTCCAGGTCGTACAGGGGGGATTTGAAGGTGGACAGCGTCCGGGGGCCGCTGCCGGTCTGGATGATCTCGTCCGACACGCAGGTCTGCCCTGTCTCCATGACCACCCGCTCCGATTCGATACAGGCCGGGTCCTCCTGCTCCACATCCCAGATGTAGGCGTGGCCCTGGCCCTGGACCTGCTGCCTGGTCTTGTTGACCGTAGCGCAGAAGCTGTCGTTTACCTTCTCGTGGATGCCGTCTTTGGTCTTGTACCAGACCAGATTGGGCACGCCGTTAATGGTGGCGTCCAAAAAATGGCGGGCCTGCCACAGATCCTTGCTCTGCCGCCAGCCCTGCTGCCACCGGAGAAAGTGAAATTGCAGCAGTTCCTTTGTCAGCGGAGCGGTCCAGATATCGCTAATCTCAGACAGGTTCCCGGCCAGTGATGGGAGCTGTTCCTGTCCGGCCAGCAGGATCAGCTGGGCCTGCCGGCCCTTGGCCTGGAGCAGCGTATGTACCGCCCCCGCCCCGTCCAGCGTCCGCAGGTCGGCCAGGATCACGTCCGCCTGGCCTGCCAGAGCAGGGTCCGGCCGGTCGCTCTCAGTGAACGTGTGGGTAAAATTCTCAAAGGCCGGGATCTCCTTCAGCGCGTCTGACATCTCGCGCTCAAAGCCGACCAGATAAAAGTGGGTAAGACAACGATACATCATACATCACCCTTTGCATCCGCTGATGTGCTGGATAAATGAAACTACCAATAATATAACACACCTGTTGAACCAATGCAAGATTCAAGGGAGCCGGCAAAATCACTTTTTCGGAAAACGCCGCGGCGCGGGCATATTTCAGGCTTGCCGCCCTGCTTGGAACAGCCGCGCCGTTTCAGCCATCCGCTCCGCGATTTTTACGCCAAAGGGGCAGCGGCTCTCACAGCCCTTGCAGCCGACGCACTCATCCGCGTGGTGTTCCAGGGCCTCGTAATGGGCGCGGACCGTAGCGGGCACAGACCGCTGCATGGAGGCCAGGTCATAGTATTTGTTCACCATGGCGATGTCGATGTTCACGGGGCAGGGCTTGCAGTGGCCGCAGTAGGTACACTCCCCCTGGCCGAAGGTGTGCTTGGGGGCCCGGGTCAGCACGCTGGCGTAGTCCTTCTCCTCATCGGCGGCGGTCTCGTAGGCCACGGCCTGCTCCACGTGCTCCGGGGTGTCGTACCCCGCCATCACCGCCGCCACGGCGGGCCGGGTGAGGCAGTAATGGATGCACTGCACCGGGGTGAGGGCCACGCCGAAGGGGGAGCGTTTGGCGTCGAACAGCCGTCCGCCGGCATAGGGCTTCATCACCGTTATGCCCACGTCGTGCCGCTCGCACAGCCTGTACAGCTCGGCCCGCTGGGGGTCGATGCCGCCCAACTCTGCCTGATAGTTCTCCCAGTCGAAATAGGTGTCCAGGTCGTCGGTGGCCGGGTGCATATCAAAGGCCGGGTTGACGCTGAACAGGATCATCTCCACCAAACCATGTTCCACCGCTTTTTTTGCCATGGCGGGGTTGTGGGTGCTCATGCCGATGTGGCGGATCTTCCCGTCGGCCTTCAGCTCTTTCACATAGTCCAGGTAGGGGCCGTTCATGGCGGCCTCCCAGTCGTCCTCCGAGTCGATGAAGTGGATCATACCCAGGTCGATATAATCGGTCTGGAGCCGCTCCAGCAAATCCTCAAAAGCTTCCCGGCATTTTCCCACGTCCCGTGTGCGGACATACTGCCCATCCTGCCAGGTAGAGCCGATATGCCCCTGGATGTACCAGCGCTCCCGCCGCCCGGCCAGGGCCTGCCCCAAGCTGGTGCGCACATTGGGCTCAGACATCCAGCAGTCCAGGATATTGACGCCAAGCTCCTCCGCCCGCTCCAGCACCGCTTTGCACTCCTGGGCGGTATGCCGCTCCATCCACTCCGCGCCGAAGCCGATCTCGCTGACCATCAGGCCGGTCTTGCCAAGTCTGCGGTATTTCATCGTTTCCATTCCTCCTCAGTTGTCGTCTGTATTCAGTGTGTCGGGATCGCCCCAAACCTATCGAATCATATCCCTCACCCGGAGCAGGCGGGGCAGCGCGTATTCAAAAAACGCGGCGTAGGACTCGCAGTAATAGTTTTTCCCCAGCTCGCCGTCTGCCCACAGCCGATCCCGGCGGCAGCCGTTGCGGCACAGGGCGTACCAGCGGCAGGCGCGGCACTCCTCCGGGACGCGCCGGGACTGTTCCACGAACCCCAGCTCCTCCCGGGCCTGATCCAGCCGCGCCCAGGAGTCGCTCAGCACGTTTCCCATTTTATAGCCGTCCAGCCCGTAAAAATCACAGGGGTAGACGCTCCCGTCCGCTTCGATGAGGTATTGGTTGGAACAGCGACCCCGCATGGAGCACTGCTCCGGCGGCCGTCCCGACAGCATCCACACCAGATTGTCAAAATAGCGGATGGAATAGTATTCTCCCCGCTCCAATTCCCGATACCACAGGTCGAACAGGGTCTTGAGGAAATCCGCGTACTGGGCCGGAGTAAGCGAGTAGGCATTCCCGCCCCGGGGGTCTTCCAGGGGGTCCAGGCAGGGGATATACTGCTGGAAGCGGAAGCCGTCTTTGCACAGGGAGGAGAACACGCTCTGGATGTGCCGTGCCAGATGGTTGGTGACCACTGCCAGCACATTGTACTCCACGCCGGCCCGTCCCAGCAGTTTGGACGCCTTTACCGCCTGGTCGTAAGTGCCCCGTCCCGCGCCGTCTTTGCGGAAACGGTCATGGCAGGCCCGGTTGCCGTCCAGGGACAGCCCCACCAGAAAGCGCTTCTCCGCAAAGAACCGGCACCACTCCTCGTCCAGCAGCGTGCCGTTGGTCTGGATGGCGTAGTGGATGGAAAGTCCTTTGGGCGCGCACCCTTCCACCAGGGCGGTGAACCGGCGGTAGAATTCCAGCCCCGCCAGGGTGGGCTCCCCCCCCTGGAACAGAAAGGAAATTGACCCCTCCGCCGCGGCCAGCGCCTTGTCCACCACCGCCTGGGCCACCTCCTCCGGCATCATGCCGTAATTGGCCACCTGGCGCTTCCGGGCTTCGTCGGCGTAGAAGCAGTAGGCGCAGCGCAGGTTGCAGGCGCTGGAGGCCGGCTTCAGCAAAAGGCTTAATGGGGGCATGGCGTCCTCCTTTCCGCGGGGTGGACAGGCTCGATAGACCGACCCACATAGATTTTCGGGGCCAGCACATAGGAATAGTTTTTATCCTCACAGTCCCGGTTGCGGATCATTTTCATGAGGCGGGAGGCCACCTCCCGCCCGATTTCCCGGCCCTGGTGAATGGAGCAGGTGACCCCTTCCGCTTCCCAGTCCTGGCCGGAGTAGTCGAAGCACACCAGGGAGCAGTCCTCCGGCACCTGCCGTCCCTGCTTGTCCAGCACCTGCCGCACCAGGCGGTAGATCATGTAGTTGCAGCACACGACGGCGGTGCAGCGGGGCAGTCCCTTCAAAAACCGGTCGATGGAACGGGTGAACCGGTCGTCGTGGGCCTCATTGGAGATACACCACTTGATGTAGTCGTCCTGATATTCCACCCCGTTCTGCCGCAGGGCCTCCACCATGCCCTGGAACTTCTCGATGCTCTGGTAGTTGTCGTACACGAAGATGCCGGCGATATGCCGGTGGCCCGCCTGGACCAGCGGGCCGATCAGTTCCCGGGCGCACTGGAGGTCGTTGACCACCACCCGGGGGTATTTCAGGTTTTTGTAATAGTTGTTGTAAAAGATCACAGGGATGCGCTTCTGATAGATCTTCTGGTAGCAGTCCAGGTTGGGGTTGAGAAGGCTCGCCTTCACCCCGTCTACGATGAACCCTTGGAAGCCCTGGTTCACCACCGCCTGGAGGCAGCGGCGTTCATTGGCGAATTTGTTGTCCGTCAAAAAGGCGCGGAGGTCCACCTGGTCCGGGGGCAGGATGCTGCGGATGCCGTCTATGAGGCTGGAGTTGGCGTCGCCGTCCTGTCCCTGGAGGATGAGGCCGATCTTGACCCGCCCCCCGCTGCCGCCGGGCTCCCAGGACAGGGCCTGCTCCTTGTTGATGTAGGTGCCGCTGCCCTTGACCTTGCGCAGCAGCCCCTCTTGGGTCAGGCAGTCCAGGGCGGCGCGGACCGTCTCCCGGCTCACCGACAGCCGGCGGCTCAGGGCGTTTTCCGAAGGGATGCGGGTGTTGCCGGAGAACTTGTTCTCCTCAATGTAGGCCCGCACCCACGAGTACACCATCTCCCATTTTCGATCCCTGCCGTTCACAGGTTCTCCCCCCTGTCTCCGCACATAGGCGCAAGGGCGGCACGTGCCGCCCTTGCGCAGTTTTTTAATCCGTGATAACGGGCCGGGTCCCCTCCGCCCGCTGGATCCAGTCCAGCAGGCGGACGCGGAGATCCGCCTTCACCTGGGTATAGGCGGGGTCGCCCACCAGGTTGTCCAGCTGCCAGGGGTCGCGGCTCAGGTCGTAGAGGAAGTCGTCGGCATAGGTGTCGGAGGCCGCCGCCTCGCCGCCATTGACGCCCGGGGCGTAGACGGAATAGAGCCACTCGGGCGTGCGGATGCACCGGCCCACCCGGCTCTCCGAGATCTGGGCAAACACCTGGTTGGGTCTATTATCGTCCTTTTTCTCCACCACGTCAAGGAGATTTTCCCCGATCATGGCGTCACCCACGTCCACCCCGGCCAGGGCCAGGATGGTCTTGGGCAGGCTCTCGGTGCTCACCAGCTCCTCCACCGCGACGCCGCCCTTGAACGGCCCGCCCGCGATGACCAGGGGCACGTGGAGGCAGCCGTCGTGGCAGGAGCGCTTGTAGTCGTCGTAGCCGTTGAGGTGGCCGTCCCGGTTGCGGGTCAGGAAATGGGAGCCGTGGTCGGAGGCGAAGATGATGACCGTGTCCTCATACAGCCCCTCCTTTTTCAGCCGGTCCACCAGACGGCCCAGGTTCTCGTCCAGGCTGGCGCACTGGCCCAGGTAGTCGGGGTACTCCTCCGCGGCGTTGCCGCCCAGGACCTTCAAATCCTCCGGGAGTATAAAGTTTTTGAACCGCTCCTTGGAGCCGTCAGGCCCTTCATAGTGCTTCCGGTCGTTCTGGTGGTGGGGCTCAATCTGGGAGATGGTCATGAAGAAGGGCTTCTTCCTGTCGTAGGTGTCGAAGAACTCCAGCGCCATGTCGTTGATGCAGTCCGCCCGGTAGCCCTTGAAGTCGACGCGGTCGTTGTTTTCGTCAAAGACGAAGCCATCGTAGCCGTGGGAGGTGAACTCCAGCACGTCGGCGGCCCGCCAGTAGCCGGTGTACCCGCCCCGCAGCTCCCGGGGGATGGGGGTGACGGTGTGGTCGATGGTGGGGGGCTTCTCCAGCTCGCCGTCGCTGGCCAGGTGCCACTTGCCGATGTAAGCGGTCTCGTAGCCCGCCTCCTCGATGTAGCTGCCCAGGGTCTTGACGCCCGCGGGGAGCATGATGTTGTTGCGGAAGCACCCCGTCTCGGTGGGGTAGCGCCCGGTCTGGAACAGGGCACGGCAGGGGCCGCACACGGGCTGGGGGGAAAAGGCGTTGTCGAATTTCACGCCCTCCCCGGCCAGACGGTCCAGGTTGGGGGTGATGTCCAGGGGCTGGCCGAAGCAGCCGCAGGTGTCCCAGCGCTGCTGGTCGGTGAAGTAGAAAATAATGTTATAGGCCACGGGCTCAGTCCTCCTTTTTGGCGGCGGCTTTGCGCTCCAGCACCTTGCCTCTCACGATGGTGCCCACGGCCGCGGCGATGAGAATCAGGAAAATGATGCAGTATACGCTGCTGAAGAAGATCTTGGGGCTGCCGTTGGAGATGAGCAGGGCCCGGCGGAAGTTGGTCTCCGTCATGCTGCCCAGCACCAGGCCCAGCAGGATGGGCACCGGGGGCAGCTCCAGCTTGCGCAGCACCCAGGCCAGGATGCCGAAGATCAGGGCCACGCCCATGTCGAAGTAGTTCTCGTTCACCGAGAAGGCCCCGGCGAAGCAGAAGATGACGATGATGGGGGTCAGAATCTCCTGGGGGATGGACACCACCTTGGCAAACAGGGAGGTGAGGAATTTCCCCTGGAGCAGCATGAAGATGTTGACCAGGATGAGGCCCAGCATAATGGCGTACATGATGTCCCCCTGGGTGGTGAACAGGCTCAGACCCGGGTTCAGGCCGTTGATCATCAGGGCGGAGAGCATGATGGCCACGGTGCCGTCCCCGGGGATGCCCAGGGTAAGCAGTGGGATGAGGGTGGCGCCGGTGACGGCGTTGTTGGCCGACTCGGCGGCGGCGATGCCCTCCACACTGCCATGGCCGAACTCTTCCTTGTGCCTGGACATATTTTTGGCGGTGTTGTAGCTGAACCAGGACGCCTCCGACGCGCCGGTGCCCGGGATGATGCCCACCATGACGCCGATAAGGGAGGAGATGATGGTGGGACGGATCATCCGCTTGTACTCGTCCTTGGTGATGACGCCGTCGTCCTTGATCTTTTCGGCGTCCAGATCCAACCGGCCCGGCTTTTTCTCCGCTTTGGCCAGGATCTCCACCAGGGCGAACAGGCCGATGAGGCAGACAGCCAGATCAAGGCCCAGGTACAGCCGGGTGACGCCGAAGGTAAAGCGGTCATAGCTGGTCATGGGATCGGCGCCGATGCAGGAGATGAGCAGGCCCAGGCAGGCGGAGATGATGCCCTTGATCATGCTCTTGCCGGACACGCCGGCGATGATGGTCAGCCCAAAGACGCACACCATGAAGTACTCCGCGGTGCCCAGTTGGGCGGCGATCCTCGCCACCTGGGGGCCCAGGAACAGCAGCATCAGCGCGGAGAAGATGCCGCCGAAGGTGGAGGCGTACAGGGCGATCTTCAGCGCCGCCTTGGTGCGGCCCTGCTCGGACAGGGGATGGCCGTCCAGCATGGTGGCGGCGGCATGGGGGGTGCCGGGGGTGTTGATGAGGATGGCGGACACGCTGCCGCCGTAGCCGCCCGCGCAGTAGATGCCCAGCAGGAACATCATGCCGGGGATGGCGGTCATGGAATAGGTGACGGGCAGGAACAAAATGACGCACAGGATGACGCTCAGCCCGGGGATGGCGGCGAACACCGAGCCGATGAATACGCCGATGTTGATCCACAGGATGTTTTCCAGCGTGAACAGCAGGCCGGAGGCCGGAAGAATATGCTCCAACATAATCGTTTCCCCTCCCTCTTAGAAATCTACGCCCAGGACGAACCGGAACGCCGCCCAGATGCCCACGGCCATGGCCAGGGTGATGATGTAATAGGACGGCTTCCGGCACCGGAAGTAGACCAGAAAGCCCAGGCAGCAGAACACGCCGCCGATTACGAACAGCCCGGTAAGCTTGCTCAGGAAATAGGTGCCCGCCAGGATGGCCAGGATGATGAGGGCCTTCACCTCCACCAGCAGGTTGATGGTCTTCCAGGTGAGGGGCTGTTTGGTCGCCAGCTTATACAGCTCCTTGCCGATGAGCATGACGCAGCACAGCAGCATCACCGCCATCAGCAGGGTGGGGAAGGCCCGGCCGTTGACCACGTCCTTTTCCGAGACCACCACCTGATCCGGCATGACCCAGAAGATCGCCAGGGAAAACAGGGCAAAGAGAATCCCAGTCACAAGATCCACCGGGAAGCGAAGCTCTTTTTTCCCCAAACGTTCACCCATGGCGTCCAGGCGGGCGGCGAGGCGGTCAAGCTGATCTTTCATGGTTCTCCTCCTTCCACTTCTTTGAAGAATGATATCTGTGGTTTTTGAAGGGATAAAACGGGGAATGGGCGGGCGTTGTCCCAGTCCCATTCCCCGTTGTTCCTATGTGGCTCAGCCGGCCACGATGTCCTTGTACTGATTCACGATGTCCTTCACGTTGCTCACATGGGCCTCCACGTCGGCCACGGACATGGTGTCCACTTCCAGCAGCATGGTGTCATGCAGCCAGTCGGCCACTTCCTGGTCGGCCAGGATCTTGCCGTACAGCTCCTTCAGCTCGGCGACCGTCTTCTCATCGGTGCCGGCGCGGGCCATGACGAAGCAGCGGTTGCGGAAGTAGGGGTAGCCCTTGGAGCCCACGCCCTCGACGCCGGCGAAGGGGCCGTTCTCGATGGCGCCCTCGTCAAAGGCGCACACCACAGTGACGCCGCCCTGCTGCCAGGTCTCCAGGATCTGGGACTGGTGGGAGACGGCGAACTGGGTCTCGCCGCGGGCCACGGCCTGGGCGGCCTCGGCGGCGGACTGGTAGGGGGTCAGCTTGAGCCGGTCGCCCGCGCCCATGGAGCCAAACAGGGCGGCGGCCAGGAAGGCCTCGGAGCCAACGGCGCCGTTGGTGGCCACGCTGATCTCATCGGCGCTCTGGGCATAGGCTTCCAGGTCGGCAATGGAGTTGATGTTCAGGCTGGCGTCGGCGGACAGCACGAAGATGGAGGAGTACAGGTTCTCCACGAACACGAAGTCCTCGTAGCCGAACTGGAGCTTATCCGGGTCCAGGATGGAGGTGATGGACAGCAGGCCCTCGCCCACGAACACCAGCTCGGTGTCGTTGGCCTTGTGTCGGCGATCCAGGTGTTGACGGTGGCGGCGTCGCCCTGCTTGGCCTCAGCCACCAGGGTAATGGTGTCGGAATAGCTGGTGGACTTGGTGGCGGCCTGCTAGCTCACCATGGCGGCCACGCCGGAGGGGGCCCAGGGGCAGGTGACCTTCCAGGTAGCGTTCTTCTTCCCGCCGCACCCGGCCAGGGTGGCGATGAGAAGGGCGAAGACAAGGCTGAGGCTTAACACTCTCTTTTTCATGTTCATTCTCCTTTTTCAAGATTTGTTGGGGATGTGTGATCCCCCGGCTGATTTAAACATAGCACAGGGAAAAATCCGATGCAACAACTTACAAAGAAAAAGCGAATAAGTTGTATGGTTATAGTGAGCATTCACAAAAGCTGTCTGACATTTTGCTCTGTAATAATAGTTTTACACAATTGTTGGCGCGTGTATCACGTGTCGAGGGATTTAATGCTATGCAACAAGCCGGCCCGGAAGGATTTATTGTTTTTCTAAATAGAAAGTCTTAAATATGCCTATAAGGAATGGCCCTCGACTTGACGGACAAGGTATGCTATACTGGACGCAGGACTAAAAAATGGAACAGCAAGGAGAGATAGATCATGCCAAACCCTGTTACCTTTGCCATCTGCGGCTGTGGGGCCCGGGGACTGGAGGCATACGCCCCCTATCAGGAACAGCATCCCGATGAAATGCGGGTGGTCGCGGGGGCGGACTGCCGCCCGGAGCGGCTTGCTATGCTCCGCCGGCGCTATGGCGTCCCGGAGGAGCGCTGCTTTGCCTCCGACCTGGAGCTGCTGGCCCAGCCCCGGCTGGCGGACGTGATGATCGTGGCCACCCAGGACCGCCAGCACGTCACCGATGCCCTGCTGGCGCTGGAGAAGGGCTACCACGTGCTGCTGGAAAAACCCATTTCCCCCAGCCTGGAGGAGTGCCGTGCCCTGCGGAAAAAGGCCCATGAGACAGGGCGGGCGGTGGTAGTCTGCCATGTCCTGCGGTACACAAGGTTCTATTCCGCCTTGAAGGCGCTGCTGGACCGGGGGGAGGTGGGCAAGGTGGAGACCATCGACGCGGTGGAGCACGTGGCCTACTGGCACCATGCCCACAGCTTTGTCCGGGGGAACTGGCGGCGGTCCGACGAGACCAGCCCCATGATCCTGGCCAAGAGCTGCCACGACATGGATATCCTGCGCTGGCTGGCGGGGGAGGAGTGCCTCAAGGTGCAGAGCTTTGGCGCGCTGGACTACTTCCGGGCGGAGCGCGCGCCGGAGGGGGCGACTCCGCGGTGCCTGGACGGCTGCCAATGCAGGGCGGACTGTCCCTATGACGCGGAGAAAATATACATCACCGACCCCCGCACCGGCATACGGGGCAGGGGGAAGGGCTGGCCCTGCGGCGTGGTGGTCAGCGAGCCCACCGAGGAGAAGCTGATGGAAGCCCTGCGCACGGGCCCTTACGGACGGTGCGTGTTCCACTGCGACAACGATGTGGTGGATCACCAGACCGTGAACCTGGAGTTTGCCAACAACATCCACGCCACCTTTACCATGACCGCCTTTACCCAGTCCTGCCACCGCACCATCAAGGTGACGGGGACGGCGGGCGACGTGGAAGGCGACATGGAGGGGGAGAAGCTGGTGCTCCACCGCTTTGGCCGGCCGGAGCGGGTCATCGACCTGCGGGAAGAAGGCGGGGAGTTCTCCGGCCACGGCGGCGGCGATTTCGGGCTGATGTGCAGCTTCTGCGCGCTCATCGCCGGCGGGGGGACAGAGGCGCTGACCGGCGTGGACGCGTCGGTGGAGAGCCATGTGATGGCGCTGGCCGCGGAGGCGTCCCGGCGGGACGGCGGCCGCACCGTGACGCTGTCGGAGTTTTGATGCGGTCCCCCTGAAACACAAGGAAAAAGGGAAAGAATGACCCTGCCCGATCGGACAACTGGCGACAGTTTGTTCCGACTGGGCAGGGCCATTTATCTTGATTACTGGGAAAAGCGGGAGAACACGAACTTGCCGGACTCGGTCAGCTGCTCCTGCCCCCAGGGGCCTTCCGGCGAGGTGCCGGGGCGCAGGGCGGCGGAGGTCTCGCCCTTGTCGCACAGCGACCAGTTGCACCAGCTGATTCCCCGGGCATCCAAAAAGTCCAGCCAGGCTTTGGACTCTTCAAGGAATACCCCGCCGCTGCCGTCCGCCCGGCTGGTGCCCCACTCGGAGACAAAAACGGGCAGGCCCTTGGCCAGCGCATCGTCAATGCGCTGCCGGAGCTGTGCCCCGTGGGTCCCGGCGTAGAAATGGAGGGTGTACATCAGGTTTTCCCCTTCCAACGGGTCAGCGGCGGCCAGGTGGATGTCCTGGCTCCAGGTGGGGCTGCCCACCAGGATCACCGCGCGGGGCGAGCGGGCCCGGATGGCGCCGATGACCCGCTGGGCGTAGGGCTTCACACTGCCGCCCCAGCTCACGTTTCCGTTGGGTTCGTTGCAGATCTCATAGAGAACGTTAGGCGTATCCCGGTATCGCTGGGCCATTTCGGAGAAAAATGCCTCCGCCTCCTCCACATGGGCCATGGGGTCGCCGTCGCTCAGGATGTGCCAGTCGATGATGACGTACAGGTCGTTTTCAATGGCCGCGTCCACCGCCGCGACCAGCTTTGCCCTCATGGCCTCCGGCTGGCTGAGATAGCCGCCCTCCCCGGTATACATGGCGGCCCGGAACAGGTTCGCGCCGCAGTCCGCGAGGCTGGATACGGCCCCGGCGGAGGCGAATTGGCCGTACCACTGGAGACCATGGCTGCTCATTCCCCGCAGGACCACGGGTTCGCCCGTCTCGCCGCAGAGCTGCGTCCCGACCACCTGGAGCCAGCCGTTCTGGGAAACGCCGCCCTGACGGGTCTGGGCCGGTTCCGGGAGCGGCTGGGATGAAGCGGGCGGCTGGACGGTCGCCTGCCCAACTCCGGTGTTTCGGAACAGGGTACACGCTTCCGCGCGGGTCAGGCTGCCCAAGGGATTGAAGGCCCCGCTGGGGTCGCCATGGACCACGCCGGAGGCATAGGCCGCCAGGACCGACTCATAATAGCGGCCGTCCAAGGAATTGAAGTCTTTGATCTTCGCGGATTCGGTGACGTAGTCTCCCCGGGCGTCGGGCAGGAGGGCGCGCATGAGGATCTTCACCGCCAGCTGCCGGGATATGGGAAGGTTGAACCGTTCGCCGGTGGGAGGGATCTCATCCCAATCGTACCAACCCGCCTGGAGGGCCGCCTGCATTTTCCCCGCGGCCCAGTGGGTGGTCTGGCCCTGGGCGTCGGGCAGGCCGGCCAGACGGACGGCGATCACAACGAATTCTGCCGCGGAGATGGGCTGGTCGGGCCGGAACGTCCCGTCCGGGTAGCCGGTAAGCGCCCCGGCCTGGGTGAGCTGGGTGACCGCGCCCTCGTACCAGCTGCCCGGAGCCACATCGCGGAAGGCGGCTTGGGCGGGCAGGATGGCAGCGGCGAGCGATAGGCAGACGGCAGCGGCCAGCGCCCATCCCAAAAGTGCTCTCAGCGGCTTCATTTTCATCATCCTTTTATATAAATGGATTAGGGCATTCTTGTTCAGGTTGGGCGGAGGCGCTCAGGTCATCCTCTCTACTCCGCCACAGACATCGCGATCTGCTCCGGCGTGATGGGCAGTTCCCGGTGCCATACGCCGGCGGCCCGGTAAATGGCGTGGGCGATGGCCGGGGACGGGGTGTTGATGACGATCTCCCCGATGGACTTGGCCCCGAAGGGGCCGGTGGGCTCATAACTGCGCTCAAACTCCACCCGGAGCCTGCCCATGTCCAGGCGGGTGGGGAGCTTGTACTGGAGGAAGGAGGACTCGATAGGCTTCCCGTTGTGGTCGTAGTTTACATCTTCCGTCAGCGTCATGCCGATGCCCTGGACGATGCCGCCCTCCGCCTGGATGCGGGCCAGGGCCTCGTTGATGGGAATGCCGCAGTCCACCACGGCCATGTAATCCAGCACCGTGACATGGCCGGTGAGCTTGTCCAGCTCGATTTCCGCAGGGTGACAAAGACGGGGTACACCTCACACACGGCGGTCTGCTTGGCCCCGAAGCCGCTGCTGATGCGGGGCTTCTCCACCCGAATCTGGCTTTTCGGGATGCCCAGGGGGGCCCGGGACGGGATGCCCCGGAGCTGTCCGTCATAGCCGGAACAGCGGCACAGGTTCCCGGCCAGATAAGCGCGGATATGGTAGCCTGTGGGGTCGGGGATCTCCCGGAGCAGGGCGATGGTGTTCATCACGAAGCCCGGGTTGCAGAAGCCGCACTGGTCTGCCCCCTGGTCGGCGATGAAGCCGATAAAGTCCGACGCCTCTTCCTGAAGACCCTCCAGGGTGTGGATTTGGTGCCCGTCCGCCCGGGCCGCCAGCATGGAGCAGGACAGGATGGGCACGCTGCCCTTGTACAGCTCCACATAAGTATCCAGGGCCAGAAAGACAGTGAGCACGTCGGAGAAGCCGGAGCAGCCGAAGATTCTGCCCCCACCGTGGCCATATTGCGGAACTGGACGCCCACGATGTCCTCCACCGCACGGCGCATCGCCCCCTGGGTGTACTCGTTCAGCCCAGGGTGCAGTTCCAGCTGCCGCAGGGTTGCCATAGCGCCGATGGAAAACCCATCCCAGCTCTCCTCGATGGTATTTGCCGATATTATAGCACGGTTTTCTTGCAATCGAAAGATGTATTTGCTAAAATTCGTTGTGTTTTTATAGCTGTAGATGCCCAGCAAAACCGAGTCTTGGAACGGTAAGGAGGTATGAAAGAGATATGCCGCTTTCCGAGATCAATGCGTCCAAGCCAGCCGGCGAGTTGATTGAACGATCTTCGGCGCCGACCTCTGAGCCTTTGATGGGTTTGGGGTGCGTCGTCATGGTCTCCGGGCAGGGGAAGCGCTTCGCGGAAACAAGCTGATGGCGGGATTGGGCGGAAAGCCGTTGATCGGCTGGGTGCTGGCTGTATGTTCTGCCCCGGGGCCCAGCCGCTTTTGTCCCGGGAGAGCGTCCGGGCGATGGCGCTG
This sequence comes from Clostridiales bacterium, assembly GCA_014799485.1. The sequence continues at coordinate 55,876 of JAAVHY010000011.1, forward strand.
TGGGCCGCCCAGGGGCCGGAGTTCATCTGGCGGCTGGCCTGTGGCGATACCGCCGGGACGCCGGTACTCTTTCCACGGTGGGCCTTTCCCCAGCTCCTGGCGCTGCCCGAAGGTAAGGGGGGCAGTGTGATCCTGCAAAAAAATCCCGGGCAGGTACGCCTCGTACCTGTCCGGAGGGAATGTGAACTGTGGGACGTGGATTCTCCTGACGATTTGAAGCTCGTATCGGGCTGTTTGGAGCGGTGACCGGCCGGGGTCACTGCTCCTTTTCTTTGGGCAGGACCACGTTGAGCAGAATGGCGACCAGGGCTGCGGGCACGATGCTGGAGCCGCCGAAGATGAGCTGGACGGCCTGGGGGGTCTGGGACAGGATGCTGGGGTTGGCGCCCATGCCGTAGCCCACGCCCAGCGCCACCGAGACGATAGTCCGGCCGCGGGCATTGAGGGGTTCTTTGGTAATGAGCTGGATGCCGCTGATGACGATGGAGGAGAACATCATGACGGCGGCTCCGCCCAGCACGGACTGGGGCATGATGGACACCAGGGCGCCCAGCTTGGGAATCAGGCTACACAGGATCAGGAAGATCGCGCCGGTGGCCAGGGCAAAGCGGTTGACCACCTTGGTCATGGTCACTAGGCCCACGTTCTGGCTGAAAGAGGTGTTGGGCAGCACGTGCTGCAGTCCCAGGGGGATTGCCTGCTGGAGGGGCATCTTCCCCTCAAACTGAAATGCCCCTCCGCCAATTGGATTCCTTTTTTCATGACAACACCTCTCTGCTTTTCTTTATGGGAACCAGTGTATCACGATTCGACAAGATATTTAATTGTGTATTCCAATGATATCCTGCACGGTTCCATCTGGAATCTTGTAATTAAGTAACCACATTGGTAACACTTGTACAGGGCTATTATTTACTTGCTTTTCTTGCCCCAATCTGTTATGATTTAATATTATGATAATCCGTGGCAACGTGGTTATGCAGGCCGGAATTGTTGTGCAGGCGGTAGAGGGATTGTTAGATGTAAAACTTTGGAGGAGGAGAAGAAGAAATGATACTTACAGACCTGCATAATGGATTAGGGAACCAGCTGTTTCGCTATGCGTTCACTCGCGCGATTCAGGAAGAAGCAGGCGGGTGCACTGTCTATTTCAGCAGAGAGCTGTGCGAGCGGAGCTGCAGAGATGCGGGTATGGTCATGCCGGAATTTCTCTTTGATTATTACAACCTTTTGCCTGGCAGGACGGTCGTGCTGGATGGAAAGATCCCTCTTCTTCTTGCTTTAATCTATCGCAAATGCTTTCGGCTGCTCTTTCCAAGGGAGCCTAACGGGTTGACACGGGAACAATTTGCCAAACGTGTGAAAGCAGGATACATATCCTCGTTTGATGAAGAGTGCCTCTGCGATGATGTTTCCCAATTGCCTGTGACTTCGAAGCTGAACTATATTGATGGGTATTTTCAATGGCCCGATGCTTTCCTCCACTTGCGGGACAAATTGCGGGCGGAGACGTCACTGAAGGTACCGCTTAGCGAAAGCGAGCAGCCCTTGTTGCAAGAGATCAAGAGTTGTGAATCTGTTTGCCTGCATGTCCGTCGCGGAGACTACTTGGAGGATGAGTATGCCAGCTTTCTGGACATTTGCCATTACCAGTATTATAAAGAGGCTATGGAGTATATAGCCGAAAAAGTTGAAAACCCGCTTTTCTATGTCTTTTCTAACGACATTGATTGGGTGGAAAAGAATTATGAGATCCCTTATCCGCATAAATTTGTAAAAGGAAACCACATAGCTCCTTTTGAGTTGGAGCTTATGCGGAACTGCAAACATTTTATTATTGCAAACAGCACATTCAGCTGGTGGGCGCAGTTTTTAGCGGAAAATGAATCTGCTGTTGTTGTGGCCCCCCGCCCCTGGTTTGGGGATGGGCGCCAATGCTCCTTGTATCTTCCGCATTGGCATACGATAGATCCTCTTGCGGGCGGGGAACCGGGAGGCACGGGATAGAAGATTTAACAGCGGCTGCTCAGCGACTGGTCAATGTCCCAAACAGATAAAATCTAATACTAAATCTACCCAAGTAGATTATTTAAAGAGGAAAATATACAATGAAAACGGCTTTAATAACTGGCATTACCGGCCAAGACGGCAGTTACCTTGCGGAGCTGTTGTTGGAAAAAGGCTATGAGGTTCACGGACTTCTGCGCCGAACCTCTACCAGCAACACGGAACGCATTGACCACCTCATCCGAGATAACAAAATCACCTTGCATTTGGGAGATATGGCCGACTCCAGCAGCATCATCCGCATTGTGGCGTTGGTAAAGCCTGACGAGATATACAACCTCGCGGCCCAAAGCCATGTGGCCCTCAGCTTTGACGCCCCGGAGTACGCTGGGGATGTGGATGCCCTAGGTACCCTACGCATTTTGGAGGCGGTGCGGATCCTGGGCCTCACGGAAACCTGCCGTGTCTACCAGGCTTCGACCAGTGAGCTGTATGGCAAAGTGGAGGAGGTCCCCCAAAACGAGAATACGCCTTTCCATCCATACAGCCCTTATGCCGTAGCGAAGCAGTATGGCTTCTGGATCGTGCAGGAGTACCGGGAGGCCTACGGAATGTATGCCTGCAATGGTATCCTTTTCAACCACGAATCTGAGCGCAGGGGGGAAAACTTCGTCACCCGGAAGATTACCCTTGCTGCCGGCCGTATTGCCTGCGGTTTACAGGACAAGCTGTATCTTGGGAATTTGAACAGCTTACGGGATTGGGGCTACGCCAAAGACTATGTGGAGTGTATGTGGCTGATGCTCCAGCAGGAGAAGCCGGAGGACTTTGTAATTGCCACTGGTGTCCAGCACACCGTCCGGGAGTTTGCCGAGCTTGCATTTCAAGAGGTTGGCATCGATTTGGAATGGCGGGGGACCGGTCTTGAGGAAAAAGGGGTCGATAGAGCCACCGGCCGGATTCTTGTGGAGGTAAGCCCGGACTTTTATCGCCCCACCGATGTTGTAAACCTCTGGGGTGACCCCACAAAAGCAAAAACTGTATTAGGATGGGATCCGCAAAAGACCAGTTATGGGGAATTAGTTGCCCTCATGGCGAGGCATGATCTGGAAAGAGCAAAGCGCGAAGCCGCCGCGAAGGAGGGGGTGAATCAATGATTCTGGTAACAGGAGCTACAGGTTTCCTGGGAAAACGTGTATGCAAAAAGCTGGATGAGCGTGGACTTCCCTACATAAAGACGGCCTTAAGCCTTGGAGCGGATTTAAGAAACCCCGGACAAACAATGACCCTTTTTGAGTCGGTAAAACCGGAATATGTCCTGCATTGCGCGGCCTATGTGGGGGGAATCCAATTTGGGCTTAAGCATACGGCAGAAATGTTCAGCAACAACCTTCTTATGAGCATCAACCTATTTGAAGCTTGCCGCCGATATCAAGTGAAGCGTCTGGTGAACCCCATCTCCAATTGTTCTTATCCGGCAAAGGCGACTCTCTTTAGGGAGGACGAATATTGGGACGGCCCACTGCATGATTCTGTGGCAACCTACGGCTTTGTCCGGAAAGCCAGCTTTGTAGGTGCCCAAGCTTATGCGAAGCAGTATGGGCAGGATACGATCAATATTATTCTCTCAAATATGTATGGGCCGGAAGACCATTTTGAGGAGGAACGATCCCACGCCATGGGGGCGCTTATCATGAAAATGGTAAAGGCTAAGCGTGAGGATCTCCCTGAAGTTGTAGTGTGGGGAACTGGCACCCCCGTTCGGGAGTGGCTTCACATTGACGATGGGGCCGAAGCAATGATCCGGGCGATGAAAATCCAGGAAACCATGGAGTTGCTGAATATTGGGGTGGCCAGCGGTGTCTCTATTAAAGAAATGGCAGAGATGATCCAGCGTGAGGTTGGGTATGCTGGGAAATTAGTGTTTGATACCAGCAAAGCGGACGGAGACCCTTACAAAACGGTTGATGGCAGCCGGGCGAGGGCAGTGTTTGGCTGGGCACCGGAAATCAACTTGGAGCAGGGGATACGCGATACCGTAAAGTGGTATTTGGAAAACCGCTGAAGGAGAAGTCGGTATCCTTGCGAAGTGTATGTAGCTCAGGACGGAGACGGCGTGCATTTTATCTGCGCAGATGAAAACTATAGTAGAAAGGCGACTGCTTATCTGCATACTTTCACCTTTTAGTATGACGGTTGAGCGGCTGACGTGGTAATTGACATGAACCTGATTCTCCTCTCCGGCGGCAGCGGCAAGCGCCTCTGGCCGCTATCCAACGACATCCGTTCCAAGCAATTCCTGAAGATTTTGAGAAGCCCAAGCGGAGAATATGAGTCCATGGTTCAGCGGGTCTGCCGCCAGATAAAAACCGCTATTCCGGATGCGGAAATCACCATTACCCCGGGTAAACGCCAGGTGAGCAGCATCTTAAACCAGATAGGGGATAAAGTTTCCATTTGTGTAGAGCCTGCCCGCCGTGATACGTTTCCGGCCATTGCTCTTGCATCGGCCTTCCTCGCCAGCGAAAAGGGGGTGGACCCTGCTGAGCCGGTGGTGGTCTGTCCTGTGGACCCCTACACGGACGACGGTTATTTCAAGGCCCTGGGGGAGTTAGCAAAAGCGGCGGGGAAGGGCGAGAGCAACCTCTACCTTCTGGGGGTAAAGCCTACATATCCTTCTGAAAAATACGGCTATATCATGCCGGGAGCACCTCAAGGCGGGGGTTGCTATTCAGTGAACGCCTTTAAGGAAAAGCCCACTGCAGAAAAAGCAAAGGACTATATCAAACAGGGAGCCCTTTGGAACTGCGGAGCTTTCGCCTTCCGCTTGGACTATCTCTTGGATATTGTCCGCCGACAGATTTCATTTGAGACTTATTGGGACGTCTACCGCCAATACGAGAAGTTGGAAAAAATCAGCTTTGATTATGCGGTGGTGGAAAAAGAACCTCACATTTCCTGCATGGAGTACAGCGGCGATTGGAAAGACATCGGCACATGGAACACAATGGTCGAGGAGATGGCGGAACCAACAGTCGGGAACGTGATCCCAAACGACACCTGCGAAAATACCGCTGTGATCAATGAATTGAGTATCCCTGTACTCTGCATGGGGATGAAAGATGCAATTGTAGCGGTCAGCGGGGACGGTATCCTTGTGAGCAGTAAGGCGGAAAGCTCCAATATCAAGCCGCTTGTGGACAAGCTGAACCAACAGGTCCGATATGCGGAAAAGTCCTGGGGCAGCTTTACGGTGCTGGATGTCCAGGAACACTGCATGACGATCAAGATTTTTCTGCGCCCAGGCCAGCGGCTGACTTACCATCGCCACGAGCATCGGGACGAGGTCTGGACAGTGATATCTGGCAGGGGCTATACCATCGTGGACGGGATGGAGGAGTCCATCAAGCCCGGCGACGTGATCGCCATGGCGGCAGGCTGTAAGCATACGGTCCGGGCCGAAACGGAGCTGCAGTTGATCGAAGTCCAGGTAGGGGAAGAAATCAATGCGGCAGACAAAGAAAAATTTGACCTTGCGGAAGAACTGAGATAACAATATTCGGGGTAGGGGAAATGAATCTGGGACCGTTTGTTCTTGAGCCTGCCGTTAAGGATTATATCTGGGGCGGCACAAGGTTGAAAACAGAATACGGGAAAAAAACCGATTTGGATGTTGTAGCGGAAAGCTGGGAATGCTCCATCCACCCGGATGGGTATAGCCGCATTGCTACTGGTCCCTGGAAAGGGAGAACCCTGGCGGAGTTCCTGGAAGCGCATCCGGAAGCGATGGGGATCCACGGGCAGAGGTATAAAAATCTGCCGGTCCTCGTCAAGCTGATCGATGCGAAAGAAGACCTTTCTGTCCAAGTCCATCCCAACAGTGCCTACGCCTTGGAACATGAGGGCCAGTCCGGCAAAACCGAACTGTGGTATATTCTGAAGGCTGATCCAGGCGCAACCCTGATCTACGGTTTTGCCCACGATGTAACGCCAGAATTGGTGCGGAGATCAGCACAAAACGGGACTATTTTGGAGCATTTGCAACGGGTTCCAGTTTGCGAGGGGGATGTGTTTTTCATTGAGCCGGGAACCGTTCATGCTATAGGCGGCGGAATACTGTTAGCGGAGATACAGGAGAATTCCAATGTAACATATAGGATCTATGACTATAGCCGCCGGGATAAGGAAGGGAAGCTGCGGGAGCTTCATCTGGAAAAGGCTCTGGAAGTGATGGACTTTAAGGCGGCGAAGGTTCCCAGAAGCCCGCAGAGGATGATTCGATACACACCAGGGATGGCTCGGGAACTGGTGGGTAGATGTCAAAGCTTTCAAGTAGAGCGAATTGCGATTAATGGGGAATGCTCCTTAAGAAGCAGTGCAGATTCCCTCCAAATATATGTGGTGATAGAGGGCGAAAGCAGGATAGGACGCGCAGATTGCGCTCATACAATAAAGGCGGGGGAAACGATACTTATAGCGGCAAATAGGGGTGAAGGTAAGATATATGGAAGGGCTTCTTTGATTCGTGTCGATATCTGAAGATTGTATTCAGGACATGTGGAATTTTCAAAAGCAGTAAACCTTGACGGAGGAAAACTGCCTCAGGGACTTTGGTATTTGGACTTTTCTCCAATGTTTTGAAGGCAAAAAGCGAGGGGCAAAGGTTCTTGCATTTGCATAGGTGCTATGCTATAATTCTAATGGGTATCGTCGCATACGGTCAATGCGCTTTCTGCAAAGCCATAATATGATGCAGCAACGCCCCGCGGGGCGTTGTTCGTGCCGGAACGGCACGAACAATCAACTTTTCTGTTTGAAAACAAATAGGAGATTGAGGATGGAGAAACAGAACAACGAGGAATACATAGAGATCGATTTGATGCGCTTGGTGAAGGCGTTATGGCGGCATGTGGTGGTCATTGGGCTGGCGATGATCCTGGGCGGCGGCACAGGGCTTTGCTTGGCCCGCTACGTGGTGCCGGCCAAATACCAGGCCAGCGCGCTGCTGTATGTAAATAACAGCTCCTTTTCGGTTGGGAGCACATCAATCAGCCTGTCGGATCTGGATGCCTCCCAGACGCTGGTGGACACCTATATCGCCATTCTGGAAACCCGCCTGACCTTGAACGACGTGATTGACCGCGCGGGGTTGGACTACAGCTTCGAAGAACTGAGGGAAATGATCGATGCAAAGGCGGTAAACGGCACGGAGATTTTCGAAGTCACCGTCACCAGCGAAAACCCGGAAGAGACGGAGCGGATCGCCAACACCATTGTGGAGGTGCTGCCCGACAAGATCGCGCAGATCGTGGACGGCTCGTCGGCGCGGACGGTGGATCTGGCGGTGGTGCCGGAGAGGCGGCACAGCCCGAGTTACACTAAATTCACCATGATAGGTGCAATGGTGGGGCTGCTGTTCAGCGCCGGTATTGTGGTGATCCGTGAGCTGCTGGACGACCAGATCCGCGGCGAGGAAGAGCTGCTGCAGGGCTATGGCTTGCCTGTGCTGGCTGTCATCCCTGATTTGCTGACGACGCAGACAGGGAAGGGCTATGGTTCATACTACGCCGCGGCGGAGAGGAAGGACAAAGCATGAGCAAGCAGACCGATGGGAAACGTCCGCTCCGCCTGGAGGATGAGAAAAAGACCTTCGGAGAGGGCCTGAGCTTCGCGGCCGCGGAGGCGTACCGTTTGCTGCGCACCAATGTATTGTTTGCCCTGCCGTTCGCCTCCTTATCCGAGGGACAAACCTGCCGCGTGATCGGGATCACCAGCTCGCTGAGCGGGGAGGGCAAGAGTACTACGGCGCTGAACATGGCCTGTGTGCTGGCGGAATCCGGACGCAAGATCCTGCTGGTGGAGGCGGATATGCGTCTGCCCACGATCTCGAAGCGGCTGGGGCTGGAGAAAAAAGAGGGCCTGTCCAACCTGCTGGCTGGGCTGTGCGAGGCGGAGAAGGTGCTGCAGCCCTCCGGACTGCAGGAACAGCTGTGGATAGTGGGATCGGGGGAGACGCCGCCCAACCCGTCGGAGCTGCTGGGCTCAGGGCGGATGCGGGACGCGATCAACCGCTATGCCGCTGAGTTTGACTTCATTATCTTGGACCTGCCGCCGGTGAACGAGGTTTCGGACGCGCTGGTGGTGTCCCGGCTGACCCACGGGATGGTCATGGTGGTGCGGCAGGGATATGCCACGCGCTCTTCGGTGTCGGCGGCCATGCGGCAGCTGGGCTATGTGGACGCGAAGGTACTGGGCTTCGTGATGACCCACGCGAACATACAGACTGGGAAATACAAGAGCTATTACAAGGGCAAGTATGGCTATAGCTACGCTGGGGCGGGCAAGGCCAAGGAGAGCAAGACCAAGAAGGGGAAGACGCAATGATCGACATCCACAGCCACATCCTGCCCGGTTTGGACGACGGAAGCCGGAGCGTGGAGGAGAGCCTGGCCATGCTGAAGGCATCGGCGGCGCAGGGAGTAGGCTGTATAGCGGCCACGCCCCATTTTTACGCGGAGGAGAACAGCCCGGAGAAATTTTTGGAGCGGCGGGCCGCGTCGGAGGAAAGGCTGCGGGGGGCCTGGCAGCCCGGTCTGCCGGAGCTGAAGCTGGGGGCCGAGGTGTGCTTTTTCGAGGGGATCAGCCAGTGCGAGGGGCTGGACAGTTTGAAGCTGGAAGGCACAGACCTGCTGCTGCTGGAGATGCCCTTCGCCCATTGGAGCCAGCGGACACTCCAGGAGGTGCGGGCGGTCCAGGCGCAGGGGATAACGGTCGTGCTGGCGCACATCGAGCGGTATCTGCACTGGCAGGATGAGGAGACCTGGGAGGCGCTGCTGGATTGGGGCGTGCTGAACCAGTGCAACGCATCCTTCTTCCTTCACTGGAAAACGAGACGCAAGGCCCTGCATATGCTGCGGGGGGGCAGGATCCATCTGCTGGGCTCGGACTGCCACAATATGGACGCCCGCCCGCCCCAATTGGGGAAGGCCCTGGCCGGGCTGGGGGCGCGGGAAAGGAACGTCTTGGAGGAAAACAGCAGGGAGTTCCTGCCGGACTGGGAGGAGATGGTGAGATGAAGCGGCGGTATCTCATAGGCGGCGGACTGCTGCTGCTGGTCATTGCCTGCATACTGTTTGGGGTGATGGCCTGGCAAAAGGCGAACCCGCCGGAGACGGCTGAGGTCCGGGTGCGGGCCGCGGTGCTGGAGCGGGGGACCGCGGCGCATGCGCCGGAGGCGTCAGACGCCCCGGAAGCGGCGGCCCCATCCTACGAAAGCCCGGTGGATTTTGAGTCCCTGTGGGAGATGAACCCGGATATTTACGCCTGGCTTTACATACCCGGGACCGAGGTGAGCTACCCCATCCTCCAGAGGGAGGGGGAGGACGACTTCTACCTGAGGCGCAACAGCGAGTGTGAGTCCGATACGGCGGGGTGCATTTTTACCGAGGGCACCTACACGAAAAAGGATTTTTCGGATCCGGTGACAGTGGTTTACGGGCACTGCATGCGCGCGGGGACCATGTTTGGGACATTACAGAGCACCTATTCCGCCCCGGGCGGGATCGAGGGATACCGGGATATCGTGGTATATCTTCCCGAGCGCGAGCTGCGCTACGAGGTGTTTGCGGCGGTGCCCTACGATACGAGGCACATCTTGTATTACCACGATTTTACAGACCCGGCGGTATTTGAGGCGTTCCTGGAGCGGACGCTGTCTGTGCGATCCATCAATGCCAGCATCGATGAGGAGGCTGAGGTGACGGCAGGGGATAAGCTCCTGGTCCTGTCTACCTGTCTGCGGGGCGACTCGCAGCAGCGCTACCTGGTGCTGGCAAAGAAGGCGCAGGAGAGCCCCGCGCCATGAACCATAATTTTAGAAGGAAAGGATGTGTATCAAGATGAGAAAGCTGTTGCTGTTCATGGTGGCTGCCATGAGCACGGTGCTGCTGATGTCCACCACGGCGTTTGCCGCGCCCCTGGTGAATTCGGCCACCGAGCGCCCCCCGGAAGTCGACATCGATGATCCGGACGTTCCTCTGGGCGATCTCACAGGTGAGAACGGGGACACCGACATCGATGACCCGAGCATCCCCCTGGGCGATCTCCCGGGCGAGGATGTCGAGATCGACGACCCGGAGACCCCCCTGGGCGATCTGCCGGGTTACGGGGTCGAGATCGACGATCCGGATGTCCCCCTCTCGGGAGGTGTGCTCTCCCCCAAGACCGGTGTGACCGGTTTGACCGGTACGGAGTGCATGGCTCTGTTGGCCGCGGCCTTTGCCGTGGGCGGCGGCGCTATGCTGGCGAAGGCACGGAAGCAGGCCCGCTGAGATGAGATTCCGCGTTGACCGCAAGGTAATACGAGCGGCCGCGGGGTTCCTGGTGGTGCTTGCCCTCCTCCTGGGTGGGGCGTTGCTGCTCTACATCCTGGAGGAGGGCGGCTTCCGGCGTGGGGAACCTGCCGCGGCAAGCCAGCCCCCGGAGGACGATGACGACGGGGAGCGCATTTTTTACGATGGGGCGTGGTATGCGCCCCGGGACGACATAGAAACCGTCCTGGTGCTTGGCCTGGACCGGTCTGACCGGGAGGGCATCGCGGAGGCGGGGGATTACGCCCAGTCCGACCTGATGATGCTGCTGGAGATCGACCGGGCCAATGGGGCCTGCCGGGCGATCCACTTGAACCGTGACACCATGACGGACATACAGGATTTTGACCGGCACGGCCAGCCCAACGGGACGTATATGGCGCAGCTGACGCTGGCGTATGCCCATGCGCAGGCATACACCAGAAACGACACCACCGCCTGCATGGCGTCGGTGAAGGCGGTGTCCGGGCTGCTGTACGGCGTCAAGATCCACCACTATGTTACCCTGACCATGGATGGGCTCATGGAGCTGAACGACCTGGTGGGCGGGGTAGAGGTGGAGATCCGCGACGATTTCTCCGCTGTCGACCCAACGCTTGTACAGGGCGAACGGGTGACGCTGCTGGGGGAGCACGCGCTGAACTATGTGCGGGCCCGGTGGTACGTGGGAGACAGCACGAATCTGGAGCGGATGGAACGGCAGCAGGAGTACATGATGGCGCTGCAGGAGAAGCTTTCCGTGCTGGCAGAGGGGGATGAGGAGTTCATCCTGTCCTCGCTGCTGGAAATCAATGAGTATATGAACTCGGATTGCACCGTGCAGCAGTTGGCACAGCTGGCGAAGGACATCCAGACCTGTCCGCTGGAGCGGTACTCGTCGCTGGAAGGCGAGGCAGTGCGGGGCGAGGAGTTCATGGAGTTCTACGCGGATGAGGACGCGCTGCGGCGGCTCGTGATCGAGGATTTTTATGAGCCGGTGGAGGAACCGTGAGGCAGATGGCAGACAGGAAGAAAGACTATGCGGTGGTGCTGGGATGCGCGCTGCTCACGTTTTTGAGCGCGGCGGCCATCATAGGGCTTTCCGGGCAGGACAGCGGGCAGTCCCACGCGCTGAGCAAGGGACTGACGGCTTGGATCCTGTCCTTCCTGCCGCTGGAAAACACCCCGGAAAACCTGGAGTTTTTGAACTTTATCCTGCGGAAGCTGGCCCATTTTGGGCTGTACTTCCTGCTGGGGGTCGGGCTGACGGGGCTTGTCCAAGGACGGTGGAAGGCACCCACGGTCCTGATCGTGATCTTGCTGGGCGGGCTGTTCGCGGCAAGCGATGAATTCCACCAGCGATTCTCCCAGGGACGTTCCCCCAGCGGGTGGGACGTGTTGCTGGACACCTGCGGCGTAGCCGCGGGGTGGGGAGTTTTCCAAGGGCAAAAGTGGCTGAAAAAAAGATGGGACGGACGGCGATAGAGATGAAAGTCTCCGAGACTACGACAAAAGCAGACCGCGTCGCGCTTCTGGAGCAGCCCTCCGGGAAGGGCGCATATCTGGCGGTAAAGCGGCTTCAGGATATCGTGTTTTCCCTGCTGGCGCTGGTAGTGCTGTCCCCGCTGCTGCTGGGGATCGCCCTGATGGTTGTGATCGATGACCCCCATGGGGGCCCGTTTTTCTCCCAGGAACGTACGGGCAAAGGCGGAAAGCTGTTCCGGATGTATAAGTTCCGCACTATGTGCGTGGACGCGGAGAAGAGGCTGGCGGAACTTGCCCAATACAATGAGAGAGAGGGCCCGGTTTTCAAGATCAAAAACGACCCCAGGATCACCAGGGTGGGGGGCTTCCTTCGCCGCACCAGCCTGGACGAGCTGCCCCAGCTGGTAAACGTACTGCGCGGCGATATGACCATCGTAGGCCCCCGCCCGGCGCTGCCGGCGGAGGTAGCGCAGTATACGAGCGAGCAGCTGCGGCGGCTGGAGGTGACGCCGGGACTGACCTGCTTCTGGCAGGTACATCCGGACCGCTACCAGCTGACCATGGACGAGTGGCTGGAGCTGGATATCAAATACATCCAGGAGCGGAGCTGGCGCCTGGATTGGATCTTGATTTTCAAGACAGTGGGCACGATGCTGCAGGCGAGCGGGGAGTAGCCGGTGGACAGGAAAGGATCAGGGAGCCGTCCCCTCCGCGTGGCCATGCTGGGACATAAACGCATCCCCTCCCGGGAGGGAGGCATAGAGGTCGTGGTGCAGGAGCTGGGCGCGCGGTTGGTGGAGCTTGGCTGTGAAGTGACCTGCTACAACCGGGGCGGGCACCATGTCAGCGGGAAGGAATTCGATACCGGGAACGCGAAAGAGTACATGGGGATAAGGCTCAAGTCCGTTCTCACCATCGATAAAAAGGGTCTTGCCGCCATGACCTCCTCTTTTTTTGGCGCGATCTGCTGTGCGTTTGGCAAATATGATGTCGTCCACTTCCACGCGGAGGGGCCGGCCTTTATGTGCTGGCTGCCGAAGCTGTTTGGGAAACGGGTGGTAGTGACGGTCCATGGGCTGGACCACCAGCGGGCCAAGTGGGGCAGGCTGGCCTCGGCGTACATCATGGCGGGTGAGAGGAACGCCGTAAAATACGCAGATGAGATCATCGTACTGAGTGAAAGCGTCCGGCAGTATTTCAAGGATACCTACGGGAGGGATACGGTGTGTATCCCCAATGGAGTGAAGCGGCCCGAAAAGATGCGCGCGGAGCTCATCCGGGAACGGTATCAGCTTGAACAAGACAGCTATATCCTTTTCCTGGGGCGGATCGTTCCGGAAAAGGGGCTGAGATATCTGCTGGAGGCGTTTCAAAGTGTCCAGACGGAGAAAAAATTGGTAATTGCCGGGGGAAGCAGCGATACGGACGGCTTCCTGGGTGAGCTGAAGGGAATGGCGGAAGCCGATCCCCGTATCCTGTTTACTGGGTTTGTGCAGGGCAGGCCGCTGGAAGAGCTGTACAGCAGTGCTTATGTATATGTCCTGCCCAGCGACCTGGAAGGGATGCCCCTGAGCCTGCTGGAAGCGATGAGCTACGGGAACTGCTGCCTGGTCTCGGATATCCCGGAGTGCGCGGACGTCATTGAGGACCACGGCGTTACATTCCGCCGGGGAAACGCACAGGACTTGCGGGACAAGCTGCAGATGCTGTGCGATGGGCCGGAAGCGGTGGAGCGGTACAGCCTTGAGGCGGCGGACTTTATCTGCGGGAAGTATGCCTGGGACGACATGGCCCGGGAGACATTGGATCTGTACGGGAGGCTGTATGGGGGCTAAGCGGTATGACGCGATATAGCTGTTTTCTCATGATTGAGAAGTTTGAGCTGAATACGGCCATAGGCAATGGAAATACATAGCGACAGCCATTTTGGTAGCAGCAGGCACGGTTATATTTGTGATAACGGTGCAGAAAGTTCTTGCGGGCAGCAAGGCATATTCGCAAAAAAAGAACGATTGGGGATTTAGATAGGTATGAAGGTGCTGCTGGTCAACAAATTCCACTATAAAAAAGGCGGCTCGGAGACCTATTACTTTACCTTGGCGGAGGCGCTGAAAGCCCGGGGACATGAGGTGATCTTTTTCTCTATGAAGGATCCGGAGCGGAACCTTCCGTGTGAGCAGGAGAAATATTTTGTGTCCAATGCTTCGGTAGGCGGAGCGCTCAAGAGCAAAATCAATATGGTAACGCGTATGGCCTACTCCAAAGAGGCATACCGAAACATAACGCAATTGCTCAAGGACGAAAAGCCTGACTTGGTGATGCTCAACAATATCCATCGGCAGATCACACTGTCTGTGATTGATGCGGTGAAGGATTTTGATTCGAAGCTGCCAATCTTTTGGACGATGCACGATTTTGCGACGGCCTGTCCGGCTTATACCATGCTGGATGGGGCCGGTAAAATCTGTGAAAGATGCCTGGATGGGGACTTTGGGCATTGTGTGGATAACCGATGCATGAAGGGCTCCAAACTGATGAGCATGCTGGTGAAGTATGAGGCGGATTTTATACGGAGAAAGCGCTTGTACGACAAGGTGGATTTGTATATCTGCCCATCGGAGTTCATTATGCGAATGTTGCAACATGCGGGATTCACAAAACGTGAAATAGTAATGATGCGCAATCCGCTACCCATGGATACGCAGTATAAGCTGAGTGACACGACCGGGGATTATGTCCTTTATTTTGGCAGGTTGTCTGAGGAAAAAGGCGTTCGGGTATTGATTGACGCAGTAAGCAAGGTTGGCTGTAGGCTGGAGATTGTGGGGACTGGTCCGCTCGAGGATGAACTGAAGGACTATGTGAAGCGGGCCGGCGCCAAAGGCGTCACGTTCCGCGGCTTCCAGACGGGCCGGGCACTGACTGACTATGTCGCGGGGAGCCGGTGCGTGGTGGTGCCGTCAGTGTGGTATGAAAATGGGCCGTACAATGTCATGGAAGCCATGGCGATTGGGAAGCCGCTGATTGTTTCCCACTACGGCGGTTTGCCGGAACTGGTGGAGCACGGAAAAAATGGGTATGTTTATCATGCGGCTGACGGCAACGCTGCGGACGCGCTGGCAGATCACATCAGGAAGATGTTTGCCCTGACGGAGGATGAATATGCCGGAATGGCGCGCAGTTCGTTAGAGAAGGCAAAAGAGATGTTTGATGCAGAGCAGTATGTTGTTGGAATTGAAAAATTCTATAGTATGTCCAACAATATGGGAAGGCAATGTTAGATGAAATTCACCATAACAGAGTTATATTTTTATATCATACTATTTTTCCCCATTACGACATTATTTCAAGATTATATAGATGGGCTTAACCGGCTTGCATTTATATTCCTCTTTTTAATTCAGACAATACTATTTACAAAAAGAATACGAAAAAAAACGCTGTGGGTAACCATGGTAATGATGGTCAATTATTTATATTCACTTATGGTTACGCATGGTAGTCCAGACAATCTGAATGATTTGTTTTATTTTCCGTTTTCTATTATTTTTATGCTGTATATAAGTGAGAATATGGGACTTATAGATAATTTTCTGGAAAGAAAAAGAGTTTTTGTTCAGCGTATTTTAGGCGCTTGGAACGTCTTGGTTTTCCTTTCTCTCCTTTTACCATCCAGCTATGGAGCGGGATGGGGTGGCAGTAAATATTTTACATCATTTTGTGGCTCTGTTTTCCGCCTTGCCCCCACGGCCATTTTTATTATGTCCTTGGCGCTTTGCGCAATGGTATACTATAAAGAACGAAAATACTTTGCGTATACTCTGTTTCCGTTGGTTACCATTTACATGGGCGGGTCAAGAACGTACCTGCTGGTTGCACTTGCGCTATTTATGATAGTTTGGTATTTTTTTCTGTCATCAAAGAGGCTTTTCTTTTTGTCTATGCTCCCCCTGGGAGGAATTTTGATTGGAGCAATTTCGATAAGCTCTATGGGTGATAAACTTTTGGCTACGTCCTATACTGCTGACAGCTATTTCGATTTTTGGGGAACGATTTCAAGTGGAAGGACTGTATTTTGGGCAGCTGAGGTGGAAGCGTTTAAAGAGTGCGGGATCATTCAAAAGTTGCTTGGCGGTGGATATAATTATATTTATGATATAAATGAAGCTGTAGTACAGGCCCGCATATGGGCCCATAATGACTTTTTGAATCTTTTGATTGGAAATGGAATAGTTGGGTTGGGTCTGTACTTATATGCAGTCAAAGAAATATTTAATAATATAAAAGAAGGATTAGAAAACAAGCAATGCGGATGGATTCCAATAATGGGGTGTTTTGCGGTCTGGTTCATTAATGCAATGTTTAACATGTTTTATACCTATTTTTGTGCTCTCTTGGCGTTCCCACTCTTGATTTGTGCAGTTTATAAGAAATGTGACATGGGGAGAGAAGAAGATGCTTCAAAAGATGAACGGTACAGTCATTGTAACTTACCGCTGTAATGCGCGGTGCACGATGTGCAACCGGTATAAAGCCCCTTCTAAACCGGAAGAGGAGCTTTCGATTGAAACGATCAAAAAGCTTCCGCCAATGTCCTTTACAAACATCACCGGCGGGGAGCCGTTTATCAGGACGGACTTAAAAGAAATCGTACGGTCGCTTTATGAAAAGAGCGACCGGATCGTGATTTCCACAAATGGCTACTTTACGGATCGTATCATCGACTTATGCCAGGAGTTCCCGCAGATTGGGATACGCATCTCCATTGAGGGCTTGGAACAAACCAATAATGAGATCCGCGGTCTGGACGACGGCTTCCGGCGGGGAGTGGACACCCTTAAGAAGCTGCGCGCAATGGGGATGAAGGACGTGGGCTTTGGCATGACCGTGCAGGACAAAAACGCGCCGGAGCTGGTTCCGCTATACCAGTTGTCCAATGAATACGGCATGGAATTTGCCACGGCAACTTTGCACAACAGCTTTTATTTTGTTGAAACTAAGAATATAATACATGACCGCCCAATGGTAGCGCAGAACTTTGAGGCGCTGATCAACGAACTGTTGAACTCCAGCAGTCCTAAGAAGTGGTTCCGGGCCTATTTCAACCATGGGTTGATCAACTACATATATGGGCAAGACCGCTTGCTGCCCTGCGATATGAGCTTTGATACCTTCTTCATCGACCCTTATGGGGATGTCATGCCCTGCAATGGGACCAGGGAGAAAGAGGTCATGGGGAATCTGAACCGGCAGAGCTGGGACGAGCTGTGGAACAGTCCGGAAGCCGATGAGGTCAGGAAGCACGTAAGGGCCTGCGGCCGGAACTGCTGGATGATCGGCAGCGTTAGCCCTGCTATGCATAAGTATATTTGGAAGCCGGCATGGTGGGTCGTGAGGCACAAGTTTTTGACCTTCCGTAAGAAAAAATATTCCATGTATGAAAACAAGATCGTCCGGGATTATCGGGACGGCAAGGTGAGCAAAGAAGAACTGGATAAGCGCAGTACCTGTGAGCTGTGTGGAAACTGCATAGGGGGTACTGTCAGATAGCTTTGAAGGGGATGTACGAATGAGCGGATTATCAATTTTGACGCCAACGTATAACCGGGCGGAGAATTTAAACGCGCTGTTTTCATCGCTGTGCGCGCAGACAAGCCAGGATTTTGAGTGGTGGATTGTTGATGATGGCAGTACAGACGATACGGCAAAGGCTGTTCAGTTATTTACCGAGCAAGCCGACTTCCCGATCCACTATATTTACAAAGAAAACGGCGGGAAGCATACCGCGCTTAACGTGACGATCCCCCGCATCACATCTGAGCTTACGATCATCGTGGATTCGGATGACCTGCTGACGAGCGATGCGGTCGAGATTATATATCAATATCACAACAAGTATGCCGCGCATCCTGGTCTGTGTGGTTACACATTCCTTCGGAAGCACCCAGACGGGCTTGTCAGCGGGAAGCTGTTTACTCCCGATGAAAGGATTGCGTCTTATATTGATGTACGGATCAATGGAGACGATACTCACGTAGATAAGGCGGAGGTGTTCTATACCCGCTGCCTGCAGGAATTCCCATTTTCGGAGTTTCCGGGAGAAAAATTTCTTGGGGAGGATGCTGTCTGGCTCCAAATGGGCAGAAAATACGCAATGGTTCATATCAACCAGGCGATTTATGTATTTGAGTATCGGGAAGACGGGCTCACAAGGAATCGCAGGCGGCACAACATTGCTTCGCCGCGGGGATGTATGTATCGGGCAGCGCTTTATATGGAAAAGGATATCAAGCTGAGATATCGAATAAAAGCAATGTTGCAGTATTTGATATATGGAAGGTTTGCAGGAGAGAGCATGGGTGCGCTCCTGCGCACGGTAAAGTGCAAGTTGTGGCCAATACTGCTTGTCATACCGGCCCAATTGATTTATGTAGTTTGGAGTCATAAATACTAAAGGATGGCTTAAAACTTGTGCCAATAAGCGGGCAGTTCCCAATGTCAGGCAGCAGGAGGATAGACATGGATCAAAGGAATGCTCAGCCGCTTGTATCGGTGATCGTGCCGGTCTACAATGTGGAAAAATACCTGGTGTGCTGCCTGGATTCCATCATAGGGCAGACCTATCAAAATCTGGAAATTATTCTGGTGAATGATGGAAGCACAGATGGGAGTGGAGAAATCTGCCTTCGATATGAGCAGAGCGACCCAAGAGTCCGCCTGTTTACCCAGGAAAACAGTGGACTATCTGCTGCACGCAATACCGGCTTGGATCACATGAAGGGAGACTATATTGTTTTCGTCGATTCGGATGATTATATTGCGCCGCATTTGATAGAGATACTCCTGAATAAGGCTTTGGAATATGATGTGCCTCTCGCTATGTGCAGCTGGTTAGAGGTTGAGGACGGGAGCGACTACGCTGCGTGGGATATGGCTTCGTCAGGACAGGCAGATTTCTGTGAAAAGATGAGCCGGGATGAAGTATTCGACATGATAGGGACCCGGGGCGATGTCAGGTTCGTAGTGGCACATGGGAAAATATACAGTAGAAGGATATTTGAAACACTGCGGTTTGCTGTCGGAAGGTTTCACGAAGATGAGTTTGCTTTCCATGAGATATATCGTCAAGTGGATGACGTGTGCCGTGTGGATTTGAGATTATACGCTTATCGGCAAAGCCTAAACAGCATTACGAGAAAAGATGGAGTGAAGCGTACACATATAAGGGATGTCATAGATATGCGCCTGGAACGGCTTGCCTTCTTCAAGGAGTACGGGGTGGAGAAGTACTGCCTTGCGACGCAAAGAGGGCTGTTTTCTGAGTTGGCGGCCTACTTCTCTGAGGAGGATGTCCTGAAAGATGATATACAGAGGAAGGAAGGGAATCAATACATAAAAGAAGTTGAAGCGAAAGTATACCAAATCATGGGCAAAAGGTATTTTTCGTGGAGATGGACGCTGTTTAAAATGGCTCCCAGGACGTATCGATTTGTAAGAGCATACTATTTGAGGGTCAAGGAACTGAAATGCAAAAAATCTACATAATCTATGTAGCGAAGGGGCCTCGATATTTGGTTTTCCTGAGGAGATAAGTTTCGGGATGCTGGGGTTATCTGGAATAGGGATTTGGTTTGACAGTCGAAGACGGGATAGAGTTGGATCTGCATGATATCGGGGATAGTGCAAAATAGAGGAAGCGATTCATAATGAACCGCTCCAGCAAAGGCAGTAGGAGGGACAGATATGGATCAAAGAAATTCTCAGCCGCTTGTATCGGTGATCGTGCCGGTTTACAAAGTGGAAAAATACTTAGCACATTGCTTAGATTCCATTATAGAGCAGACCTACAAAAATCTGGAGATTATTGTAATCAACGATGGGAGTCCTGACCGCTGCGGAGAGATCTGTCTTCAATATGCTCAGAAGGATCCGCGGATTCGTGTGTTTACCCAAGAAAACCAAGGGCTGTCTGCGGCGAGAAATGTCGGGTTGGATAATATGAACGGGGAATATGTTACCCTTGTCGACTCAGACGATTACATTTCACCGTTTATGGTGGAGGTCCTTCTGGCTAAGGCTTTGGAATATGATGTACCCATTGCCCTTTGCAACTATTTGGAGGTCGCAGACGGGGATGAGTACGCTGTGCTGGATGAGGTCCCACCAAATCAGGAGAGCCTCTGCAAAAGGGTGAGCCGGGATGAAGTGTTTGACACCATGCGAACGAAGGACAACGTCAAGTTCGCTGATGTTATTTGGAAAATATACCATAAAAGGATATTTGAGACACTGCGGTTTGCTATCGGAAGATTTCACGAGGATGAGTTTGCTTTCCATGAGATATACCGTCAAGTGAATGACGTGTGTTATGTAGACTTGAAATTATACGCTTACCGGCAAAGCGTAAACAGCATTACGAGAGAAGATGGAGTGAGGCGTACACATATAAGGGATGTCATGGATATGCGCCTGGAACGGCTTGCCTTCTTCAAGGAGTACGGGGTGGAGAAGTACTTCCTTCTCGTGAAGAGGGAGCTCTTTTCTGAGTTTGCGGCCTATTTCTCCGAGGAGAATATCCTGAGAGATGATAAACTGAGGGAAGAAGCGAAGCAATACACAAAAAAGATTGAAGCGAGAGTATACCAAATTACTGGCAAAAGGTATTTTTCGTGGAGATGGACGCTGTTTAAAATCGCTCCGAGGGCATACCGATTTACAAGAGAGCGCTATTTGAAGGTCAGGGAACTGAAACACAAAAAATCTATATAGCGAGGATGCCATGTCGAGGACAGAGAATTCACTTAGGAATATAAAAGTCTCACTGTTCTTCCAAGTAATGAGAATGATTACAAACTTTTTCGCCCGGAAAGTGTTTGTGATGGTGCTGACGCAGGAGTACCTGGGGTTGAATGGAACCTTCTCCAACATTCTCTCTATGCTGTCCCTGGCAGAGCTGGGGATAGGCACTGCCATTACATACAGCCTGTATAGGCCGCTGGCGCAGCATGACGAAGAACAGATCGCTGCCCTGATGAGACTGTACCGCAGGGTTTATGAGATCATTGGCCTTGTGGTTGCCCTGTTGGGATTTGCGTTAGCGCCGTTTCTTCCAATCCTCATTCGGGATTTGCCTGATATCCCGCACATCTATTTGATTTATCTGCTGTTTGTGCTGAATTCCTCACTGTCCTATTTCTTCGTTTACAAACAGTCACTGATCATTGCAGACCAGCGGCAGTATATTGTAACCATTTGCAACGCCCTGTTCAATATACTGCTTTGCACCGTCCGAGCCGTGTTTCTCTGGATCACGGGGAACTACTTTGTATACCTTGGCCTTCAAATTGGATTAGCGTTGGTGGAAAATTTAACCCTTTCATACATAGCGGATCGACTTTATCCATATGTTAACGCCAAACCTTATGGGAAGCTTGACCCAAATACAAAAAAGGAGATCGTAAAGAATACAAAGGGAATGATAATCCATAAAGCGAGCAGTGTTGTTGTATTCAGCACAGACAACTTGCTGATTTCCAGCTTTGTTGGTGTAGTCGAGGTGGGTCTGTACTCGAACTATCTGATGATTACGCAGGCTCTGAGTTCAGTTTATCTTCCGCTGTTTAATTCCCTGCTCGCCAGCATAGGTAATTTAGGGGTCACCGCAGATTCGAGACAAGTTCTATCGGTATTCAACCGGCTTAATTTTGTTGGAAACTGGCTCTACGGCTTTTCAGCTGTTTGTCTGGCCATTTTGATGAATCCGTTCATTGAGCTTTGGCTGGGGGCGGATTACCTGTTCTCGCCGGCAATTGTCGGCTTGATTGCTTTAAACTTTTATGTGACTGGGATGCGTCAGGCCGTAGGAGTATTTTGTTCAGCGGAGGGACTCTATTGGTATGGCCGCCGAAAAGCGGTTGTGGAGTCAATCATTAACTTGGTTGCTTCGGTTGTCTTAGCAGTGCCGTATGGCATAGCAGGTATATTCCTCGGCACTTTTATCAGCACGATGACTACCTGCTTTTGGGTCGAGCCGCTGATATTGTTCGAACATGGTCTGCGTGCGTCGGCCAAACCCTATTTCAGGGATTATGCCATTAATACATTGGTTACGCTGCTGACCGTTGTGGCGATATGGTATATCAGTGCTGTGCTGCCGGGAAAGGGCCTGGTGCTTTTTGTAGAAAAAATGGCGGTATGCGTGGTGGTTGGCAACATAGGATATCTGTTGATAAACTGTCGAAGAGAAGAATTCCACTATTTTGTCGAATTACTGAAGAAGCTGCTCAGAAGACAGAAGGTATAATAAGTAATCGACAAGTGAATGAGCAGGTGATTATGCTGTTGAGGGCATAGGGGTCCTCTTTGGCGTGACCAATTGTAACTTGACCAGCGGCAGGAGATATCAGCACTCCCTCCGAGGCTATACCGACTGGATTTCCAGAGGGCAACGCAACCATCCAAGGCGGCGTGAACAAGCCGTTCACGTCGCCTTTGGGTAAGCTTATCAACATCTTGTATCCCCTTGGGTGGAGTGAGAAAATACAATAGAGTCTGATAAAGTGCCATGTACGGTCGGAAGTACATGGCACTGCTTGTAGTAGGATAGATTTTTTGTGGGGGAACCAAGATGGCGCAAGGGCTTCAACAGGTACATCATCGCAGTCGGTTGATGGAGTGGGGCCGCGAGTAGAGGCGTGCCGGAAGAGCGGACAGCAGTACGGGAGACATTGAAGTTAATCTCGGTCAAGGCTATCCTGCGCAGGGATGTACTATACCTACATTTGCGAAAACTGCAAGAAAAACGAGGTTTCAACGCTTATCATGAAAGTGCCGAAAGAGCTGCCTGTAATCCCCGGTAGCTTTGCCTCGCCGGAAGCCATCGCCCATATCTAAAGCCAAATCAGTGCCCAGCACAGCGGGTTCGATTTGGAGAGGAGGGGAAGGGAGCGGGATTCGGAATGCCCGGAGGGCGTTCCGAATCAGAGCGGACTTTGCGGTAATGCGCCGCTGAGGCCATGTCCGAAGGAAGTTCGACGAGACGCTCAGCGCCCTGCCGCCGGACAAGCGGGAGGGCACGGCGGCGCTCACCGGACTGAACTATTGCAACAGGCTGCTCGCCTGGAAGGAGCGGTTCAAAAAACTTTCCCCAGAGGAACGGGTAAAACAGCGTCTGAAGGAGGAAAAGCCGATTTTAAACGCGTTTTTGGCATGGGCAGATCCAACTCCTGCCGTACTTAAGTCTGCGCTGGGCAAAGCTTTGCATTACCTCAAAGAGTAATGGCTCTAAAAGAACACGCGGATATAAGAAAAGCGATGAGCCATAACGGCTCATCGCTTTTCACGTAAGCTGTCAATTTTCTATGGCTGCCCGGCTGTCCAGGACCTGCTGGATCGTTGATTTCAGCTTATCGATCTGAACTGGCTTTGCGATATGCGCGTCCATACCAGAGTCGATGGCGTCCCGCACATCGTCCACAAAAGCGTTCGCTGTCATGGCAATGATGGGTATGGTTTGCGCGAAAGGATGGCTGCTTGCCCGGATCGCCCTGGTGGCTTCATAGCCATTCATCCCCGGCATCTGCACATCCATCAAAATCAGGTCGTACCGGTCAGGAGCGTCCATAAATTTCTCGAAGGCCTCCTGGCCGTCGGAGGCGGTGTCGCATTCGGCGCCCAGAGTACCGAGGATCTTGACCAGAATGATCCGATTGACCTCAATATCGTCCACCACCAGGATGTGCATCCCCTTGACCACATCGGACTCCTGGCGCTTGGCTTCCTTCGCGCGGCCCATCATGAGGCGGATGGCCTCTTTAAAGGTGCTCATGAAGAAGGGCTTTGGCATGAAGTGGTTCACACCGATTTCTGTGGCCTCCTGCTCGATTTCCCGCCAGTCGTAGGAGGTCAGCAGCAGGATGGGGGTCTTGCTGTCTTTTCGGATCAGTCGGGCGGCCTCCAGACCGTTCATCCCCGGCATTTTCCAGTCCAGCAGGATCAAATCATAGGGCTTGCCCGCCTCCTGGGCCTCATGCGCCATCTGGACGGCGCGCTCACCCCCAACGGCATAGTCCGTGGACACGCCCACGGCCGCCATTGCCTTGACGACATTGCGGCAGACCTCCTCGTCGTCGTCCACCACGATCATCCGGGAAATCTGGTAATTGGACCAGAACCTGGGATCGTTTTCCTTCTCCCGGATCCGCAGCTCCAGCTCCACAGTGAAGGTACTTCCCTCGCCTAATTTGCTGTCCACTTTGATGCTGCCGCCCATCAGGTCCACCAGGCTCTTGGTGATGGCCATGCCCAGGCCGGTGCCCTGGATGTCATGGGTGGCCCTGGTATCCTCCCGGGTGAAGGGGTCAAAGATCACCTTCAGATAATCCTCGCTCATCCCCACGCCGTTGTCGCTGACGGTAAAGCGGATACGGCTGTAATTGTCCACCACCTGGGGGAGCTCCTCCACCCGCATCTCAATGGCCCCGTTTTCCGGCGTGTATTTCACGGAGTTTGACAAAAGGTTGATGAGGATCTGGTTGATCCGCATTTTGTCGCCCAGCAGGTGTTCAAAGTTCAGGTGGGAGACGAAAATTTCAAAGGTCTGGTTTTTCGCCTTGGTTTGGGGCTGGATGATGGTGTTGATCTCCGCAATGACCTCGGCCAGGTTCATCTCAGCCAGACTCAGTGTGGTACTGCCGCTCTCAATTTTGTTCATGTCCAGCACGTCGTTGATGAGGCCCAGCAGGTGCTGGCTGGCCGCGTCAATGCGCCCGATGTACTCTCTGACCATCTCCGGATTATCCGCCTCGTCCCGCATCAGGGCCAGGAACCCGATGATGGCGTTCATGGGTGTGCGGATATCGTGGCTCATGCTGCTCAGGAAGGCGGTTTTGGCCTTGCTTGCGGCCTGGGCCATGTGCAGGGCGTCCTCCAGGGCCGCCTTTTGCGTCTGCTCCTTTTGAACGATCTCGTCGATGTTCCGGAAGCCGACCAGCACAAGGGGATTTGCCTGACCTTCTACCTGGTAAGCCACACAGTTAAACTGGAAATTGTGTATTGCCCCCTCAACCAGGACGCGGAAGGTTCCCGAATACTCCGGGTTGGCGGACAGCGCCTCCCTGACCCGCTCCAGGGACAGCATCTGTG
Organism: Clostridiales bacterium; assembly: GCA_014799485.1. The sequence goes on from JAAVHY010000011.1 coordinate 80,859, forward strand.
TCAGATCGTCTTTATCCCCGTCCAGTATCCGGCCCTCAAGGTACCGGTGCATAGTCTCGGTATAGGGAACGGTCTCTCCGGGTTTCCAGTCCCACGTAGAGGAGGTGCCACCCTCCAGCTTTAGCGGCTGAATCGTGTCCTCCTGCATGTCCAGCTTGTAGACGGTGATGTAATCCCGGCTCAGGGCGTTGACGATAGCCAGCTGTTCCTCCAACTCCCGTTTGGACTGTTCGGACGTCTGGAGGAGCTTATTGTTCCACCGGGAACGCAGATAGAAGAAAACGATCACGCCGATGGCCAAAGCGGCTATCGCGCACAACAGGAAGATTACGCTCGGGTGGGCGGCCATATACTGGAGGAACGCTACATTTTCCGGCGTATTGGCGGTATACTCGGCAATCAGACGGCTGAGCACGTCATCCGACACCTTCTGGATGCACTTGTTCAGGATCGTGACCAGCTCATGGTCGCTGGTGTTGGGGATATACATATTGAACACGATCTGATCGGAGTCAAGGATGTCGAACCAGAGGGAGTTTGTGCGGTCTTCATTCACAAAGGCCTGCGCCGCGTGTGTGCGCATGAAAGCGGCGTCCGCCTCTCCTTCCAAAACAGCGTGCATCAATTCCTCCTGGCTGAAGCAGGTCCGGATGCTGGCGCCTTTGAACTGCTCATGCTCCAAGGGCAGACCCGCCATCCCCTCCAGCACGGCCAAAGATGTGACCGTACCGCTGAAATCCTTTCGCTTCACCAGGGCCGTGCCCGTATTCATATAAGTATTGGTCAGGAAGCCGCCGCTGGCATACGACCTTTCCGCGGAGGCGGATTGCTGCCAGTCGATCACCACATCCACGGCGCCGCTTTCCTTGAGCCGCTCATATTCCGCGTTGTCCTTCGGTACGACCATCTCATAGGGCAGTTCGGCTATCTGCATCAGGCTGTCAAAGAACCGCGGCTGGATCCCCTTCAGCTCTCCGTCCTCCGCGTAGGAATAGGGCTTTCGGCCGGGCATAGACGTTACGGTGATCTGCTTCTCCCCGGAACGCACCGCCTCTATGTAATCCAGCTCCCGCTGGGTAAAGTCAACACTGCTGGCGGAGGACACGCCGCTTCCATAATATTTGTTGTACAGATTGTTCGCCCAGTAGTCCCCCTCGTGGAGATTCATCTGGGAGAGGGCGAAGTTGATCTCATCCAGAATCCTCTGGTCGTCCTTCCGTGTGATGGCATAGAAATAGTCAATGTGGGTGGTATCCAGGACCTTCTCGCCCTCCGCCCGGCGCAGGTTGCTGGTAAGGACCGCGTCGATTTCGCCCCTCTGGAGCGCCTCCTCCAGCTCACTGGAGTACTCGTATTCCCGGGTCTGATAGGTGAAGCCGTTCTCCGCCGCGAAAGTGGGCAGGGTCCGGTTCTGGCTGCTGCCGGCCAGCAGTCCCACCGTCATGCCGTCGTATGTGCTGTAATCTCCGGGGATGATGTCTGTGTTGTCCTCCCGGATGGACAGCACCGTGCTGTTGCGTTCAATGGGATCGGAGAACCCGAAGAGCTCCGTCCGTTCCCGGGTCCTTCTGGCGGAGGTCACCACGTCGATCTCGCCGCTGAGCAGCATGGACTGCATTTCCTCCCAGGTGTTGTCATAGCCAACAAATTCGAAATTCAAATGGGAGTACTGGGAGATCAAGTTCAGCAGTTCAATGCCGTAGCCGGTGTAGCTGCCATCGTCCTCCTTCATGTGGTAGCCGTCAAAGAAGAAAACGCCCGCTTTTACCGTTCGGTTGTTCGCTGGCGCCTCGGCAGCTACGGCTGGGATGCCGGATGAAAGCAGCGCAAAGCATATCAACAGCGCGAGGATCCGTTTGACATATGGCTGATTGAGCAGATGCTTCTTCCATTTTCTGTTCATAGTCTCATGTCCCTTTTCTGTTCATCTTAGAATCCGCATCCATAAGCGGGGGGATGCCGGATGGGCCCCGATAAGAGGCCGGCCGCCGCGGGGCTGAAGCCGCTACGCCGCTATTATATTCCTTTTCGCCCGCGCATTCAAGGGAGAACTTAAGAAAATGGATCATCAGCACCCTTTTAGGGGGTTTGTTCATATACTACCATCGCACAGGCAGCAATCTTTGGTTGATGTGCCGGAGTGATGCCCCGATTCATTGTCCTGAGCGGTGCTTGACCCTGATCCACACCCGGTCAGAATGGAAGCAGCAACGCCAGCAGAGCAAGTGTAACTCGTTTCATATCCATCCTCTCAGATAGAACGTCAGAAACCGTTGCGGCAGGGGCATATGGGTCTTGTGCAGTATGGTCTGCCCCGTCACTGAGGTTGGTACATTGATATCATTTGTTGGACAGCCGGCATCCATAACGCGACAATATTTCAGACAAATATACTTTTGCTAACAAAAAGCGGAATTTACTGTCGAGGAATTAAAAAATTCTTTGATATACACAAGCAAGTATCGATTTGCGGCCCAAATTTCGGCTTCCGGCTCAGTTGTCCTCCTGGTCAATCTTGCTGGGGCAGGCACCACAAAAATTCTTCCAGGAGGCAGCTATGGCAAAACTAAAATCAATCGTCTTTGTGGCTGGCTTGATGCTGCTGATTTTAGCGGCGGCGGTGGGCTATCTCTCCATCAAGTATCTGTCCGCTATTCTTCCCGCCGACAGCTACAAGGACAACGGCGCTTATGACTTTTCGCCCTATCAAATGTTGTCTGTCCAGGTGCAGAACACAAGCGCAAGCGGGTGTGACCGCCGTATGAACCCCACTAAACCGCTTAATTATGCACTACAAGGATTTTCCTTTTCTTCAATATGAGATTGAGTACCACTATTTACGGGAACAGGAAATATCCTATTGCCAAAATGAAAACCGTGAATGGATCCTTTTATCCGCTGAGTAGCTGCGGTTATTTCAGAACACGGCCTTCCTGCCAGGGGCAAGTGAGCCAGAAGCGTAGACGAGACAGCGCGGGCTATGGCGGACAGTTTTGCTTGGGATTGTTCGGCCCTATACATAAAGAGAACAGCAAATCGGTATGGAGAGTGAAAAATATGCAAGAATACCTTTTGCGTGCTCCCCCGGCATAATATGCGCCAACAAAAACCTCCTGTTGCGGCATCCTCTTTTTATGGTAAAATATAAATTGCCGATATCAAAGGAGGAGTCCGCCATGCGGGAGAATGATCTCAAACAGATCCTTACACAAATCAAGGATAAAGACCCGGGAGGCTTTGAACTGCTCTATCAACACTATTTCCGCTTTATGTTCAGTACAGCCTACACCGTTCTGAGCAACGCGGACGACTGTTACGACGTGATCCAGTCTGTGATGCTGCGCCTCTATACGCTGGACCGTGACCTGTTTCCCACAGCACATGAGTGGGGCTGGCTCCAGACGGTGGTAAAAAATGAGGCGCTGATGCGGCTGCGCAGGGAAAAGCCCACTGTGCCGCTGAAAGACAGCTTTGATCTCCCGGTGTATGACCGGCGAATTGACGACTTTGTGGATATGGACGAATTTCGTGCCTTAACCGCCTCCCTGAACGAGCGGCAGAGAAAGGTAGTCACCATGAAAATCATGGGTAATATGACCCACAAAGAAATCGCCAAGCTCCTCTCCCTTCCCATTGGCACCGTGCAGTGGCTCTACAATACCTCCATTAAGGAGCTGCGCCGGGCCATGGCCGCATTGGCGGCGTTGG